>JAUSEW010000019.1 GCA_030651475.1 Candidatus Levyibacteriota bacterium | reverse complement strand
TACGAGATGAGCGACAATGATTTTGCGGAAAGAATGCAAAAAACAAAACAAGAATTATTTAAAAATTTTAAACATATTCCCCAAGAAATGATGGAATTCACTTCCTTCATTTCACACGCATTTGTTGATTAGAAAATACTGGGCGGATGTTCCTCCGCCCCTACCCCACCTTGAACCTACATCTAAATCCGCAATCCTTCGGCAAACTCAGGACAAGCCATTGTGAACTTAGATATATGGGCGGGAACAATAGATAAATTGTCGCACCCATTTTGTGCTAATCAATCACCTCCTTTTTTGCGACTTTCCTCTCGCCTATCCTTCTACCCTGAAAGTAGAATAGAACAGAGAAGAAAACTGCAACAACCAGAATGATTATCATTAGGTCTTTTACCTCTATGATAACCGTTCTTTCTCCGAAAACAATCCCTAAAATAAACCAGGCGACTAGAAGTGCCACCCCCGTTAAAATAGCTAATCCTCTATGCATTAAAACCTCCTTTGGATTGTGAAGAACCATTCTCCACAACTGAATTAATCAATTTACCTCGCCAAGCCGAAGCTTTAGCGTAGGCTGGTTAACTCGGTTGTGGAGAGCTGCTGTTTTGTGAAAAATAGTGAATTTCTCTCCACAACAGCTCCATAGAGCCTATTTAACTACCACCTCCTTTGTATACCAAATTTTTTTGGCTATGCTGTTAAGTTTTTTTGCTTCCGCATCTGTAAATGCTGAACTTTCTTCTCCATTGACGGAAAATATATTTCCCAGGTTAGCCCGACCAATTCCGTCAGAGATGGCCATGGAAGCAGTTTCGTTAACCACCGCTGTCGAAGACAGACGGATGGCTAACCTTTGGATTAAACGTTCCCTTTGGCGCAATTCGCCCTCAAGATGTTCTTTCTCATCTTGGAGGGACTGATTTAATGCCTTTAGGGCCTTTTCACCCTTATTTTCGTCTTGTTCCAACGAGGCAACCTTATCTGTCGCCTTATTGTTTTCTTCCAGCAGATTTGAAATCCTTTCTTTTTTCTGGTGGTTTTGATTCGCCAAAATAATCGTTGACACTAACAACCCACCACCCACTAAAATACAAATAGTAATAATGGTTGCCAACTTAGAAATTTCTATTTTAAACATCTTAACTAAACCTCCAAATCTCCTAACCACCATCAGAGAAAGTATAAGAATCAATTAAATCGCTGGTGGAGCGATTAAAAACCTTATCCTGAATTCCAGTTTGAAACCGAACACTTGGCGATATAGAATATCGCCATATGAACAAGCAAAAAATAGAAAATAAAGAAAACAAAAAAGGTAGCCACATCAAAGAAGCGGAGAGGTTAGAAATAGATATTTTGTTAAGTAAAAAATATAGCCTCCGCAATATTGCCAAAACACTTAAAAGAAGCGTGAGCTCCATTTCAGATGAAATTAAATACAACAGCGTTGATGGAATTTATGACCCAAGAAAAGCTCAGCACAAAGCCTATGTCAAAAGAAAATACTCCAAGTATCAAGGAATGAAAGTTGAAGAAAATGATGAGCTGAGAAAATATGTGGAGGAAAAACTAAAAGATGATTGGTCGCCCGAACAAATAGCTGGCAGGATAAAAAACATTGAAACTAATTTTCAATATGCTGGTAAGGGAGCGATTTACAAATTTATCTATAGCCCCTATGGCAGAAACATTGAAAAGTTTTTAAGAAGAAAAGGTAAAAAGAAAAAGAGAAAGGGTGTAAAAGTTGGCCAATTAAAAAACAGGCTCTTTATTGAAGAAAGGCCTGCTGTGATTGACGAAAAAGGCAGATACAGCGATTGGGAAGGCGACTTCATTGTTTCTGGCAAGAATGGAAAAGGAGCGTTGTTGATTTTAAGAGAAAGAAAAGCTCAGTACACAATTATTAAAAAAATAATGAGCCGTAGCCCTATTATTGTTAATCAATATATTCAAGAAATTACCGGTGGACTTATTTGTTTTAATTCCTTAACTTTAGACAATGATATTTCATTTAGAAAACATGAAGAATTAAGTAAAATACTGGGGGCTCCAATTTACTTTTGCCACCCCTATCACGCTTGGGAAAAAGGTGGGGTGGAAAATGGCAATGGCTTAATACGACAATATGTTCCCAAGGGTTGCGATATTTCAAAATATACAAACGAGGCAATAGAAAAGATCGAGCTCAAACTGAATACCCGACCGAGAAAAAGTTTAGGATTTAAGAAACCTTTAGAGGTTATGTTGGAGAACAACCAATTCAAAAATCCAGATGTTTTTGTTATGATAGATTCAATCGTCAAA
>JAUSEW010000016.1 GCA_030651475.1 Candidatus Levyibacteriota bacterium | reverse complement strand
CCCGCAAGCGGGGCGGGGCATTCCGCCACGAATCCCGACCAAAGCGTCGGGATTCGTCCCAAACCCCGCAAAAATTTTTAATTTGAAAGTGGGCGCGCGCGGGATTTCCTTTTCAATTAGGAATCAATTTTTGCGGGTTTTGGGGTTTGCTGACGCCAAGTAGCTGAGAAATATTTTTTATTCAGGTAAAGCAAATTTGAACTAAATGCGATTGATTTAGATTTATTTTAATGGCATACTATAAAAATGTTAACTGAGAATTGGCCAACATTTAAATCAGAGGGAGGCGAATCAGACATAGAAGAGGAAAAAGATATAGAAAATAAAGCTGAAGAATTGATTCAGAAAACAGCTGATATTCAAGAAAAAGCTGTAGAGAAAACAGATATATTTGAGGGACAAGATTGGATACAAAAACTGGTAAAGAATGAATTGGAGGAGATCTCTCTTGAAGGTATGGGAGTATGGGAAAAGCTGAGATCTCCACTGGAAAGTGGTAGAGGAGAACTTGTTTTAACCAATGAACAGGAAACGGAACACATTCTATCTTGTGCGAGAAATATGTTGATAGATTCATTTGAAAAAGAGTTAGGTTATAAACTAGACGATGAAGAATTTAAAGATAAACTTTTGCGGCTTTCTCCGGATAGGCGTAAGAACATAAGAAATAGTTTAAAACAGACGGTTTCAAAAACTGAACATAGTTTAGAAAAAGAACAAAACCAGCCTTCTTTCGATGGTTGGTTGAACAAGAGAGTGCCAAGATATATGAGGGAGACAGTGTCGTCTCTCAAAGACATTTTTCAAAATCTAAAAGGAGTGCGTGATTTTATACTTTTGCAAGCGCTTGATCTAAAAGAAGACGTGATTGAAGCGAAAGATATGCCATCTGCAAAAACAATTAATCTTTACGAATCCATCTTAGTTTTTCTTGAGAAGAAAGCTGAAAGAATAAAATCAGAGGATGCCGAAAAAGCATTTAACGCTTTGTTGGAACTTGGGGGCGAGCGCAAAAAAGAACGCCAAATAACTCAGATCGAGGCGGAGACATCCCCTATCGCAATGGAGAATAATATAATGACCGAAGAAGAAGCGAACATTTTTTTATTCGAGACAGTGTTTGGCTCTTCTTGGAAAAAAGAGTATGCCAGCTTACTACCAGACCCTTTTCTTGAATATGTTGACTCTGTTACTTTTAAAAAAGAAATACCGAGCACGAGAGATTGGGTAAGAGACGTGACTGGATCATACAATGAACACACTCGCAATATAGATATTTCTACAAAGTTTTTTAGCGAACAGCGGAGTTTTCGTACGCTTTTTCATGAAATAGGTCATGCTGTTGATTTTGGGGAAGTTAGCGGCCGTGGCAACAAAATGAGGATGCGTTTTTTGCAAGCAGTTGCACAAGAGGAGAATCATTTTTCGGCATATGCAGTCGAGACATATGCCAGAGAAGGACTAAAGAGAGGTTTAGAAGAAGATTTTGCAGAATCATTAGGTTATTTCTTTGACAACCCTGACCTTCTAAAAACCCTTGCTCCAGAACGCTATAATGCAACCTTCGAGATAATGGAAAAATATTATCCAAATATCGATATCGATAGAACACATTCAAATATTGAGGAGAGGAAACTTTTGATTCAGCGGAATCCAGAAACAAACAAGAGATTGGTTAGTGAGTGTGGTCTTAATGGTGTTGCGGCGCTTTTCCCGTCTCTGAATTTAAGGGCAATAGAAATGATTACAACTAAGGGACAAGCGCGAAAAACCGAGAAAAGAAAAATAACCGAATTAAACACAATGGTGACAACTATGTTTAACGACTCCGGGAAAATACTCCGCGAGTATATGACTACGCCCGAAGGAAAAACTATAGAACTTGGCAACAATATGAAATATGACAATCTGGGAAGGTTGGCCCAATTTGAAACCGATCTTGTAACTATTTTCTTAAAATATTCTGGCAAGGAATCAACTCCGTTTGAAGCAGAAGTTAGTGCAAAAGATGGACGCCAGGCTTACGCCTTAGCATATGAGCGAAGAAATAATAAAATTATAGAGCGAATTATAAGTCAGCCACCAGCTGATATTAATTCCTCTGTTGAATACGATCTTACGCTTGATGGGCAGGTTGATAGAGCCACGGGGTTAATAGAGAATCAAAAAATATTTGAGCGGCCGTATGTTTACGATTCTCGGGGACGAGTGGTTGAAAAATCTATATTAGATAGTGATGGCAGAAACATTGCACCCATACATTATGATTATGAGTAATAAACAACAAAACAATGGATACAAATCCTGATATTAAAAATAAATTTAATGTTATGTATCTCGGAAAAAGAATAGGAACCATAACTTTTACGCGGAATGGTTTATTTGAAAGTGATATTGCGCCTAACTTATTGCAAATCATCACGGACATAATTGAGAAGATTAAGCAGGAGGGCGTTTCTGATGTAGGAGAAGTTATATTGAAAGAACCTATTAAAGTTTCAAGAAGCAATCTATTACCACTTCTTTGGGTGGAACTGGAGAAGTACAATATTCAACTTCGTTTGACAGAAGATACGTCCAAGATATAATTTTACCTGGATAAAAAATACTTCTTAAAGTAAGTTCGCGCAAGAAGTATAATTAAAGAAAAAACATGCTATAATAAAAAATAGGCTCGTAGCAAACTTTTATAAATAATTATCAAAAGCATGAGTGAAAAACCAGATGAAAAGATAGTCCCAGCTCAGGAGCTTTTAAATAATCAGGAAGACGAAGAAAACGAAGAAGAATTTGAAGAAAGATTATCGGAAAGCGCTAGAAAATTTTCGGAGACTAATAAGAAGAAATGGGCAGAATATGAAAAAGGGAAAAAAGATGGTTCATGGATAGGTCCTCCGCCAAGCGAAGAACCGGAAGGATATATACCTGAACATGAATTTAGTTTTCTAGATTCCAAAGATAAAAAGGAACAAAAATAAAAAATTAATCCAGCCCTTAAGCTAGATATATGTTCTCCGCCACCCGCTTCTGCGGGTACTAAAACCCGCAAAAATTGATTCCTAATTGAAAAGGAAATCCCGCGCGCGCCCACTTTCAAATTAAAAATTTTTGCGGGGTTTGGGACGAATCCCGACGCTTTGGTCGGGATTCGTGGCGGAATGCCCCGCCCCGCTTGCGGG
>JAUSEW010000014.1 GCA_030651475.1 Candidatus Levyibacteriota bacterium | reverse complement strand
ACGGTCGCGGTTCCGGCCGATGATCCGTGCCGCCAGTGCCGCCACCCGGGCCGGCAGCCGGTGGCTCTGCTCCAGCTTCACCACCCGCGCCGCCGGCCGGGAGTTCAGCAGCTCCGGAGCCGCGCCGATGAACGAGTAGATGCTGTTGTGCGTGACCATCCCATCGGCAACGTACAACTGCGTGCGCTCGACATCGAGGCTGTACACCGGCCCCGAGTAATCCCTGATCGCCAGCCGGATCGGCTGCCAGGAGATTTTCGCGCCGCATTCCTGCACCGGCAGGGCCATCAATCCGGAAATCAGGCAGCAAGTCGGGAGCACCATCAGGGAAGTGCCACCGCGCCGCGCATAAGCGCCCTCCGGAGTGTAAATCGGATGGCTTAACTGCTGACGATGCGCGTCCAGACAAGCATTGACCCGCGCCGGAGTATCCTCCGCCAACGCGTCGAATACCTGGTCGATGCAGGCACGTGTCTGATGGATGGCGCCTGTCGGCGGCTCAAACGTGATGGTCGGCAACCCGAACCGTGCGGCGACGATGCTCTCATAGACGGAGGCTTCCGAACGGTTCGTGAATACCCGCAGTATCCAGGCAGCATCAGCCTTTTCCAGCCGCGCCCGTACCCCCACGTGAAAGATACCGTCCGTACGGAAAAGCTGACACCACCCGACCCGGAAGCGCCCCCCCTGGCGCATCAGATAAACGACGCAGGTCTCGGGGCGCTTCGCTGTCTCCGTCCAGCGGACCAGCCAGCGGTGCTCCGGGGTGCACTCCGAACTACGCCGTCCGGCGCTTACGGTATACAGGAGTCCCGTATAGGTCCGGCAGCCCTTCTCGAATGCCAGCCCATGACGCATCCCGCAAAGCGTCCCGATGGTGCGGTCGTAGGACACCAGTCGATGTTCTTCCGGGGATAGCTCCTCAATGGGGATCGGTCCTTTGGTGGTTAGGACCGAGGTCCCCGGCGGCTGACACTGATCGTCGTCACCCAGGTAACAGATTGCCTGCGCCTCGGCAAAAAGCACGTCCGCCGCCGCCCACAGGAGCGGCGTCATGTCCTGCGCCTCGTCGATCGCCACCACGGCCACCGGGAGCGCGCGCGGACAGTCCAGCACGTCGAGCAGCAGGTCGGCATAGTCGCGGCAGAACGCCGCCCGCTTCCACCCCTCGTAATCCGCCACGAACTCCAGGAACCGCGGGTAGCCGATCCGCATGGCCGCGTCGGGCTCATAGTCGGCAAACGCCTGATACGCCGCGTCCGCGTCCCGGATGAGCCGGTTCCGCGACCAGTTCCAGACCTCCAGCAGCGCGGCGTCCTCCCCGCCGCCAGCCGCTTCCAGGTCCTCCATGTCCTCGCTGCTGGTTGCCCGCCGGGCGCGCTGGAGTGAGTATCCGTAGCTGTCGCCGAACTCCGCCAGCCGCTCCTCGGCGTTCCATTTGCCGGACAGCCCCAGGGCGCGCTTGCAGAGTGCGTGCAGCGTGGCGCAGTACTCGATCTCACCCTCGTAGAGATCGATCCCCGCCTGCTCTGCCAGCCCCGCCAGTACCCGGCGCCGCGCCTCATCACAGGCGGAAACGGTGTAGCTCACGAACGCGATCCCCCGCGGATCGGCGCCGCGAAGCACCTGGTCGACAATCCACCGCACGCCGCGGAAGGTTTTCCCGGTCATGTGCCAGGGGGGCCGTAGCATCGCACTGCGTTCACCTCAGGCATTTGGCATCACCCCTTTCCTCGCGCCCCAACGGCGCTGGCAGCAAACCTAGCAGACCTAGCGTTAACGTAACAACAGTCCGTGCCTGTACACCCGCATGATAGGCGCTAGGCGTGCTAGGCCACGCGCATGTGCGCACAT
>JAUSEW010000003.1 GCA_030651475.1 Candidatus Levyibacteriota bacterium | reverse complement strand
CCCGCCCGACGGCCTCAATTAGAATGCCATCATTTTCTCCTTCTACTCCGAATACCTCGGAGCTTTTTTGTTTACGACATAATTCTGTAACCTCATTGGGCGTTTTGTACTTCAAACATTTCATAAATCGATCATTTAATTTCTTTTCCAGTTTTTTGAAAAAGAACCTTGAATATTTTGAGATATCGCTTCCTTTAGGAACATCTTTTCTAATCTCTCCATTAGTGTTTTCAATGGTTCCTTTTTCCCAGGAATGATATGGATGGCAGAAATATATTTTGATACTCAATTCTTTTTCTAATTCTTTGTGTCTGGCGAAAAGCAAGTCATTGTCGGTCGTGCCCGTTCTCCATTCGGGGTATCTTTTTCTGATTTTCCTAGCCACAAGATGAACATTGGCAATGCTGACTTTGTATATGGGTTCAAGAAAAGACACTCGAAGTTTACGATCAGTTACAACCAAAAGGATTCCCTTGCCGGTCTTTCCCGAAACAATGAAGTCAAACTCGGCGTGGCCGATTTTCATTCTAGCGTTGATATGTTTAGGTCTTTTGTCTATGAAGGTTCTGCCGTCTATTGTCCCCAGTCTTCCTCTTTTCTTCCCTCGTCTCTTTTTCTTACGCAATTTAGCTTCAATTTTTCTTCCATAAACAGACTTAATGTATCGGTAGATGCTGTCCTTGGAAACATAGGGCAGATCTTTTTCATATTTTTCGTATTTGTATTTTAATCTTCCAGAGATGCCTTCCGGCGACTGACCATCTAAAAGTCGAGTTTCCACAAATATTCGCAATTCTTTGTTTTCAACGATTTTCTTACCTTGGTATTTTGCATTATGTCGTCTGACATAGGCCTTGTGTTTGGCTTTTATTGGGTCATATCTGCCCATTACTTGATTCCTATACATTTCATTCCATACAGATGATTCGGCTCTTTTTAGAGCCTTGCCAATCTCTTTGTATGAATATCCCTTTTCTCGCAAAATATACATTTCATTTCTCTCACTGTTTGAAAACTGGGAGAATTTTTTCTTTTTTTCATGCGCCCAGAATACAGGAAATCATTCTAATTCAAAAGAGAATTCGCC
>JAUSEW010000001.1 GCA_030651475.1 Candidatus Levyibacteriota bacterium | reverse complement strand
GACCAGGTGATTGCGTTGACGACGGAGCAAATCCGTGGTTTGACCAGCACCACGATGGCGGCGTTGACCAGTGCGCAAGTGGCGGCCATCGAGACGGCCGACATAGCGGCCCTTAAAACGAACCACATCGAGGCCTAGACGACCGGCAGCATTGCCTCGTTGACAACGGACCAGGTGATGTCGTTGACGACGGCGCAGGTCGCCTCCTTGAGCACCAGCAGTGTGGTGGCTTTGAGCTCGGACCAGTTTGCAGTCTTGCTCAGCACGCAAATTGCGGCGCTGAACACGGCCGATGTACGGGCGCTGACCACCACCCAGGTCATGAGCCTGAACTCCGACCAAATTCCAAACCTGTCAACGGCTGGCATTGCTGCGTTGCAGACCACGCAGTTGGCGGTTCTGAACAGTGACCAGATCATTGCGCTGACGACTGCCCAGGCGGCCGGGCTGACGACGGCCACGTTTGGCGCCTTGAACACGGCGCAAGTGGCGGCCATGGACACGGCGGACATTGGAGCGCTGAAGACGGCCAACATTGCGACCCTGACCTCGACCAACCTGGCGGCGCTCAACACCGCGCAGATCGCTGCGTTGAGCACGGCGCAAGTGCAATCGCTCACCACGGCCAATGTGGCCCTGTTGAGCACGGACAACATTGTGGCGCTGGAGTCGGCCGATGTGGGGGCCTTGACCTCGACACAGATCGTGGCGTTGAAGAGCAGCCAGATCATGGTGCTGGGCAGTGACCAAGTAGGTGCGTTGTCGACGGCGGCCATTGCGGCCCTGAAAACCAGCCAGCTGGCGGTACTCAACACCGACCAGGTGATTGCACTGACGAGCACACAAGTCATGGGCTTGACGTCGAGCACGCTGGGGGCCTTGAATTCGGCGCAAGTCGCGGCCATTGAGACCGGGGACATTGCGGCGCTGAAATCATCGCAAATTGCAACGCTGGCGACCAGCACGGTAAGTGCGCTGACGACAGACCAGGTGATTGCGCTGACCAGCACCCAGTTGCGGGCGCTGAGCACGGCCAACATGGTGGCTTTGAGCACCGAACAAATTGTGGCGATCGAGACGGCAGACATTGCGACGCTGTTGACCTCGCAAGTGGCGGCGCTGGAGACGGCCGATGTAGCGGCGCTGACCAGCGACCAGGTGATGGTGCTGACCAGCAGCGAGCTGGGTGCCTTGAAGACAACGCAAGTGCGTGCGTTGACGACGGACCAGGTGATTGCATTGACCTCCACGCAAGTGGGCACCTTGAGCACGGCGACGTTTGCGGCGCTGACCTCGGCGCAAGTAGGAGCGTTGGAGACGGGCGACATAGCCAACCTGACATCGACCCAGTTGAAGGCGTTGACCTCGGCCAACATTGTGGGCCTGACCACCGAGCACATCGTGACCTTGACGACGGCGCAGCTGATCCAGCTGAGCACGACCCAGGTGGTGGGCTTGACGACCGAGCAGGTCGCGGCGCTGGAGACGGGCGACATAGTGGCGCTGCTGACGGCGCAAGTGGCGGCCCTGAACACGGCCAGTGTGGCTGCGCTGACCAGCGACCAGGTGATGGTGCTGACCAGCAGCGAGTTGGCGGCCTTGAAGACAACGCAGATCCAGGCGTTGACGACAGACCAGGTGATTGCGTTGACCACCGAGCAGGTGGGCAAGTTGACCACGGCTGCGGTAGCTGCGCTGACCACGGACCAGGTCATTGCGATTGATACGGCGGACATTGGCGTGTTGACGACGGCCCACATTGCGGCGCTGAAGTCCTCGCAGCTGGCGGTTCTGACGACAGACCAGGTGATTGCGCTGACGACGGAGCAAATCCGTGGTTTGACCAGCACCA
>JAUSEW010000034.1 GCA_030651475.1 Candidatus Levyibacteriota bacterium | reverse complement strand
AATGCCCGGTGAAGGGCACCCAACCTGCCGTGAACGGCTCGGATGGAGCGATATGAAGTTCGGTCAGCGGCGGGTTAGAACCGCTCTTTGCGCGTCGTCTTCAGGTCGGTGATCTGGCCCTGATGGACCACGACCGTTACCTCCCCGTAATCCAGGCCCGTGATGGCGGCTTCGATCTTCCGCAGCCGGTCACTCGCGGACGGCTCCGGCGCCGGACGTGACACCATCCGGGGCGTGTCCCCTGCGGGCGGTCGCATCTGCACGCTGTCACTCTCTCCCGTACGCAGCACCGGGCGCCCACTGCGGGCGCCCGGTCAGGCATCGTCTTCTCGGTGGTGGTGGCGGGCTACTCCGCGCCGTTGAGCATTTCTTGCAGCCGGGCCTTGGGGATCAGAACTCGCTTCCCTACCCGGATGGAAGGGATTTCCCCCCGGCTGATGGCGAGATAGACCGCGTTGCGTGAAAGCCCCAGGATCTGCGCCACTTCCCCCACCTGCAACACGTCCGGCAGGTCTTCCAGCCGGGGCCGCACTTCACACGAGGGCATGGACTTCCTCGCGTGCTGCTTTCCGCAGGTCGGCGATGGCTTTGAATACGCCATTGAAGCGCGCAAACTCCACGTGCCGCTTCCACCAGAAGCGGTTCTCCCGCTCCCAGAACTCCAGCATCTTCTCGGCCTTCTCCGCCTGCTGCCGCACCTGCTCCGGGTCTT
This sequence comes from Candidatus Levyibacteriota bacterium, assembly GCA_030651475.1. Classification (GTDB taxonomy): domain Bacteria; phylum Patescibacteriota; class Microgenomatia; order Levybacterales; family UBA12049; genus JAUSEW01. The sequence goes on along the minus strand of JAUSEW010000034.1, from coordinate 1,073 downwards.
CCAGCACCTGCTCCACGGTGATGTACGGTCGCAGTTGCGTTTCATCCACAACCGCTCCCGGAGACGGGGCGACTTCGATGTTGATGAACTTGCGGACCTCTTCCGCCTCACCGTCCGGGTCCGAGGCAGCAATCCGAATTACGATGGCCCGCAAGATACGGCGGGCCTGCTCCTCGCGGTGCAGTTGCGCCGCCTTCGGATCACTCCATTCGAAGTACCGGTGGAGAGGCGAAGCCTCGGGCTTCGCCTCCTCTACCACGGTCGGCGCCGTCAGCGGCACTCTGGACTGCGCGAGCTGGTCCAGTACGGGGCCGATAACCTGCGCGTCTCGGTCATTGAGATGCGACCCCTTCCGCGCGTAGTACAGGGGCACTTGCATTACAGCCGCTCCTCTCCCAGGTCGCGGTGCTTATCACCCAGCTTGAACGTGCCGAACACGCCGCCCCGCTCCGGCCGCCACGGGCCCCAGCCTACGGTGATCCCCGCCAGCCGGAACAGCATGAAGATGAACTCCTCGCTGACCTCGTTCTTGAGGAACGTCACCGGGACCCGCGCTTCCCAATCGTCAAACTGCGGTCGGCGCGCCGGGCACGCCTGTCCTCTCCCCACCACCGCCATATCCACCCGGCGGAAGGGGCTTACCGGATTTCCGGCCGCGGTCACCAGCGGCACCAGCCCCGTCGGCGTGTGAATGTGAATAGCGCCCCGGAGCTTCGCCTGCACCGCATCGGCGAAGCGCCCGCCCGCAACCACGAGGCTCTTCTTGATCCCACTCGCCGGCATCCCGTACTGCCCGGCGTCCGCGTCGATTACGTGCGCGCGCTTGATCCACTCTTCGGGGTCTCGGGCGCTCTTAACCGTCGTGGTCGGGCGCTCTTCGTCCGGGAACGCCGCTTCCGGATTGACCCAGGCATTCTGCAGGAGGGGCATCGTCCCCACCACATGGACCTCCAGGCTCCGCATCACAATCGGCGGAATTTCCAGGGGCCCGGTCGTCTTCTTCGCGGCCATGCTGCTCCTCTGGTCGGGATAGAGACTGCCGGGGAGTGATCCCCGGCAGTGATCGGATTGCT
>JAUSEW010000030.1 GCA_030651475.1 Candidatus Levyibacteriota bacterium | reverse complement strand
CCCCGGAGGCCGAGCCTCACGGTTGAGAGGCGAAGGCAGCATGGTCCGTCGCATCTGGCTGACGCGGCGGGACACTCCGGCGGGGTGAGAGCGACGGCACGGTGACCAGGACACGTCGAGCGACTGGAGAAGCCCTCCTCGCCCCACCGCGAAAGCGGCGGAGCCATGTCCAAGCTATAACCAGGGACCCTGGGAAGTGGGCGGACGGCGAGAGGGTGACGGAGGGGTCCGTAGTAGCGACGAAGCGGGGTAATGCCCGTGGAGCGAAGGGGCCCTACTGGTGTGCAGTGTCTCCGCCAACACGGGAGGCAGGGGCGGCATGACAACAGCGCCCATCAGCCTGCAAGACCTGCAGCGGAGGCTCTACGTCAAGGCGAAGGCCGAGAAGGACTGGCGGTTCTGGGGTCTGTATGTCCACGTGGTCAAACTGGAGACCTTGCACGCGGCCTACACGCTGGCCAAGCAGCACAACGGCGCTCCGGGCATCGACGGGGTGACGTTTACGGCCATCGAGAAGGCGGGGGTGGAGGCGTTTCTGGGGCAACTTCGGGACGAACTGGTCTCACGCACCTACCGGCCACTGCGGAACCGGCGCGTCGAGATCCCGAAAGACGGCGGCAAGGTCCGCGTCCTCGGGATTCCGGCGATTCGGGACCGGGTGGTGCAAGGGGCGCTCACACTCATCGTGGGACCGATCTTCGAAGCTGACTTTCACGACGGGTCGTATGGGTATCGACCGAAGCGGACAGCCCAGCAGGCGGTGGACCGAGTGGCCGAGGCCATCGTGCGGCACAAGACGCGGGTGATTGACGTGGATCTCGCGGCGTACTTCGACAGCGTGCGGCACGACCTGCTGCTCGCCAAGGTGGCCCGCCGGGTGAACGACCGAGACATCTTGCACTTGGTGAAGCTGATGCTGAAAGCCGCTGGGAAGCGCGGGGTGCCTCAGGGCGGCGTGCTCTCCCCCCTCCTCAGCAACATCTATCTCACGGAGGTCGATGCGATGCTGGAGCGGGCCAAGGCGGTCACGGCCAACGGCACGCACACGTACGTCGAGTACGCGCGCTATGCTGACGACCTGGTGATCCTCGTGCACAACGATCGTCGGCAGGACTGGCTGGTGGAGGCGGTACACCAACGACTCCGAGAGGAGTTGGCGACACTCGACGTGCGGCTGAACGAGGAGAAGAGCCGAATCGTGGACCTGAGTCGGGGGGAGAGCTTCGGGTTCTTGGGCTTTGACTTCCGGCGTGTCCGGTCGCTCCGGGGGCGCTGGCGGCCGCAGTATACGCCGAAGCAAAAGAAGCGCACGGCGCTGCTGCAAGCGCTCAAGGGGGTGTTCCGGCGCTCCCGGTCCCAGCCGGTGGAGGCGTTGATCGCCAAGATCAACCCGAAGCTGCGGGGCTGGGTCCACTACTTCCGGATCGGGCACGCGAGCCGGTGCTTTGCCTTTGTGAGGCAATGGGTCGAGAAGAAGGTCCGGCGCCACCTGATGCGGGCGAGGAATCGTCGGGGCTTCGGCTGGAAGAGGTGGAGTACGGCGGGGCTCTATGACTCGCTCGGGTTGTTTGCAGACTACCGAGTGCGGTACCTGAGCCAGGCCTGAAAGTGCTCCCAGCCGATAGGTCACATAACCCATGACGCGAAGCACCCAGGAAAGCCCGGTGCCGGAAACCGGCACGCCGGGTTTGAGGTGGCGGGGGCTGGAAACGGCTTACGGCGAA
>JAUSEW010000024.1 GCA_030651475.1 Candidatus Levyibacteriota bacterium | reverse complement strand
TGGAACTTCAACGCCGCCTCCACTCAATTTGATTTCATAGAACTGACGGGCACCGCATCCATTACCGTCGGTACTAACGCTTTCAACATTAATCTGGGAGGTTCCGGAGACTTTAATGTCCTTGATGCCGGCACAGCCATATTTACCGTCAATGAAACCAACCTCATCACCTTAAACAATGAAATTACCGACCATACCTTAATCAACGGTCTGGCTTCAGTCACATCGGACTTTGAAGTCTCGGGCACAGCTTCCGTTTCATCTCTTACCGTAGGCGGCAAATCTCCTTATCTGGTAGGCGGAACAGATGTCTCTTTGGCTGACGGCGGCACCGGCGCTTCCTTGGTTGACCCCAATGCCGACAGATTCTTTATGTGGGATGATTCAGCCAATTCAACCGTCTTAGCCGGTTTAGGCGGCTTCCTTACCTTTACCGATACTCCCACCTTAACAGTTGCTTCCAATTCATTAGGTTTCGGCCAATTACAGGATACCCTTACCTTAGATGCCAATCTGACCGTATCTTCAGGTTCAGGACCATTCTCTACTACTTGGCACGGAGACTTCTTCTTAAAGGATAACTCTTCGGTATCAGGCAACTTTGAGGTATCAGGCAATGCTTCGGCGTCACAGCTGTATGGAGCTGATCTTTCCACTTGCACTTCAAGCCAAAAACTCCAATGGGCTAGTGGAGTCTTTACCTGCGAGACCGACCAAACCGGTTCCGGCGGAGCTAACCTTGGAGTTAGAGAGGGTTTCAGCGGTAATTTTACTAACCGTTCTTCATTATCTTTTGACCCGGCTCACTTTGTAGTCAGGTTCAATAGCGCCCAGAGTGAAGCCTCCATATCCTTAGATTGGGGACTAGGCGGACCGGCCTCCTTATCAGAAAATGAAACCATATCCGGTAACTGGGTTAATACAACTAACCCTTGGGCTGATAATGAAGTAGCTGATACTTTAACCTTAACTAACATCACCGGCCCCACTTCTCTTTCCGGTAATTTTGAATTGCAAACAGGCTACGCTTCCGCCTCACAATACTTTGGAGCCACCTTAGCTGATTGCGACTCTAACGGCTCCCAACTCTTATGGTCCTCCACCGGCCTATTCTCCTGCCAAACCTTAAATGATGACGATATACCGGATACCATTACTTTAACCAGATACTTAGACAGCGATATACCCATAGTTACCATCGGTAACACCGCCTCCTCAGCTTTTGAAAGGTCATTGGCCGTTAAATCTCCTTTGACTTTAACTGATGGCGGCGCTAACTCAACCATAACCTTCGGCCTTTCTTCCGACTCCCTTGATTTTGACGAATTTGTTGATTCTATGACTCTGGATGCCAATCTAAC
>JAUSEW010000013.1 GCA_030651475.1 Candidatus Levyibacteriota bacterium | reverse complement strand
ATGCGAATACTTATAGCGACAGGCATTTACCCTCCGGCGATAGGTGGGCCTTCACAATATGCCAAGAATGTAGCAATAGAATGGGAGAAAAAGGGTTATGGAGTGAAGGTAAAGACTTTCAACTTCGAACATTTCCTTCCTCCCGGTGTTCGCCACTTTTATTATTTTCTGAAGATTATCCCCGCGGTCATATGGTGTGATTTTATATTTGCTCTGGATACGTTTAGTGTTGGCTGGCCAGCAACTTGCGCTGGGAGACTTTTGGGAAAGAAAGTTATTATTCGTACCGGAGGGGATTTCTTGTGGGAAGAATATGTTGAGAGGAGCAAAGAATTCATCCTTCTTAAAGATTTCTACAAAACTACTCGGAAGAAATGGTCTAGGAAAGAACGTCTCATTTTTTATATTACAAAATGGACTTTGCATTATACCGATGCCCTCATTTTCAGCACGAAGTGGCAGAGAGACATATGGTCTGGACCTTATAATCTAGAGAAAGTAAAAGTATTCTTTGTGGAGAATTATTACGGTGCCAAAGAGGAATCTTTTGAGCCTACTCGAAAAGATTTCATTGGCGGAGCACGACCACTCTTTTGGAAAAACATTGAATTAATCCAAAAAGTTTTCGCAACCAGAGAGGCTGTAGATGCGATGGCAACTTATCACACGGAAACATGCCCGCATGAAGAGTTTATGGGAAAGATTGCGCATTGTTATGCTACGATCTTAGTTTCTTTGGGGGATATAAGTCCAAATATGATTCTCGATACCATTCGATACAATAAACCTTTCATTCTTACTGAAGAGAATGGACTTATGGACAGGATTGGAAACATATCCGTTATTGCGAATCCTAAAGATTTGAATGATATTAAAGCAAAAGTGTTCTGGCTTTGTGAAAAGAACAACTATAACAACCAAATTAAGAAAATAAAGAGTTTCAACTTTATTCATACATGGGAAGAGATTGCTAATGAGATAATAAATATATGGGAAAAAATTTGAAAGTTTTAATGATTTCTAGCGATAGGAATGTTCTGGTGCCCGAGAG
>JAUSEW010000015.1 GCA_030651475.1 Candidatus Levyibacteriota bacterium | reverse complement strand
TGCGAGCGCCATTGTTGCATATTGAACAGGACAGATATGTCCATTGGATAAAACCAATCGGTCGCGATTAGGCAAACTTGGATTTTTCGGATCGTGATTTAAGATATGAAAATAAAAAGCAGTGAAAATATCTGCCATTCCGAGAGGTCCTGCGGAATGGCCGCTTCCTGCCTCAACAAGCATCTCGATAATAAGCTGCCTGATTTTATTCGCTTTAGCCTCAAGATCTTTTAATTTTGTTTCGTCTAATTCACCAGACATTGATTTTATGATAACATGTACAAAAAAACTTGACAATCAACTTATAGTGTGATAATATCTCAAAATTATGTCAATGCAGCATTTGGAAAATGAATTAAGAAGGACTGGCGACCCACGCAAGCAGGCGTTTGCTGATGTTATTGCTGGTATACATAAATCATTGGGTAGTGATATCCCTTTGCCATCCGTTGCAACCCCAGAAAAACAATTAGAAATAAAAAGATTTTCACAAGAACAAAGAGAAGCCTTAGAAAAACAAGGTTTTGTAAGTTATGGTTTAACAGGACAATCAATTAAAGCTTTAAGAGATAGCGGTCACAAATTTTGGTCAGATTGGCATAAATCTTTACCTGATTTTGAAGCCCTTGGTTCTATGCATAGCGAAGTAGCAATCAATCCTTCTAAACTCTTTTTACCAAAAAGCAATAATAAAACCTTAGCTCAACAGGAGGAAATGGTAAGTAAATTTTCTGAAGAATTAGGAAAGAAAGTAAAAGGAGTAAAAGCCATCATTGGACAAGCCCCTGATTATGTGGAACTTGCTTTTGCTCATCTTGACGCAACAAAAGAATACTTATTTGGAGCAAAAGATAATTACGATTATGCAAGAACAAAAACCCCAACGGGCGGCTCTTATGTCGCTTCTGTTGGTCGCTTCATTGCGGCTGATGGCTTGGGTGTCGGCAGCTGGGATGCTGGCTATGGCTATGGCGGTGTGCATGCGGCTCCTCTGGTAGTGCCAGTTTAAGACTTGGTAATTGGCTTCTTGGTTCTTTTGTATTTTGATTTTTGGTTTCCCGAATTTTTGGTATACTTTCCTCAATAGGCAGTGTGGGATTAAACAAGTTTTAGTCCTCGCCTTATTCTAGAATCTTCCTAAAGTCAGAGCTACGTTCAGTTTACATGAACGTAGGAGCACTAAAAAGGAAAAAATACTAGACACTACGAATACCTTTCTTTTGTTCCGATTAAATTGGAGCGGATAAAATACAATGGCGAGAGCAATCAAACCATAGTGGGATAAAAGTTTACGGAAAGGTATATCTAAAGAGCAGCTCTAATGTCGCTAATGTTGGTAACTTCAATGCGGATAATGGCTTGAATGTCAACAACTGGAATGCTGACAATGGCAATGACAATGTGCATGCAGCTCCTCTGATAGTTTCTAGTAAGAAGATTTATTCTATTAGGTTAAGCTCTGCTTGGTGGCTCTTATCCATCCGCCAAGCATCTTGCCTATTTCTTGCAGCATTTCTTGGAGTTCAAGGTAACTTTTATTGGTCAATGCTTGGGTATCTTTTGCAAGTCTTAAAAGTATTTTTAGAAGGTCAATTTTATTGCTTATTTTATACAGCGTTTCAGTTTTATTATTACTGTTGGTAACGGAAAATAACAGTTCAAAAATTTCTAAGGTTATATTGTCTAACTTTTGACCTAAAGTATAGCGTTTAGTTTTGGGAAAAGCAGCAATTCCCAGCGTTAATTTTTTGTAAAACTCGTATGACTTGGCAAAAATTGGAATATCTAAACTGCTATAGGCAGTGTGTGTGTGTGTGTGTGTGTGTGAATATCTTTATCTGTATGCATTCTGATTATTTAGAGCTTATATCATTAGAGAATTTATTTCAAGCATGGAGTGAGTTTAGAAAAGGAAAAAGTAAAAGGTCAGACGTTCAATTATTTGAAAGAAATCTGGAAGACAATCTTTTTAACCTTCATTATTTACTCAAAACGAAAACCTACAAACACGGTGCGTATGAAGAATTTTACGTTAATGATCCTAAACAACGCCATATACATAAAGCAAGTGTTATGGATAGGGTAGTTCATCATTTACTCTATACCTTTTTATATAAATTGTTTGACAGCAGTTTTATTTACGATTCCTATTCTTGTAGATTAGATAAAGGAACGCATAAGGGAGTAAAGAGATTGGAGAAGTTCGCAAGAAAAGTTTCGCAAAACTACACAAGATCTTGCTTTGCTTTAAAACTTGATATTAAAAAGTTTTTTGCCAGTGTTGACCACCAAGTTTTGCTCACTTTACTTAAACAAAAAATTCAAGACAATGACATTGTTTGGTTAATAAGACAGATAATAGATAGTTTTTACTCGGATAAAGGAGAAGGGAAGGGCATGCCTCTTGGCAATTTAACCAGCCAGGTCTTTGCTAACATTTACTTAAACGAACTAGACCAATTCGTAAAACATAAATTAAAAGCAAAATATTATATCCGTTATGCAGATGATTTTCTATTTTTATCAAAGAATAAGGAGTTATTGTATGAATATATTAATGTATTAAGACAATTCTTAAGTAACGAGCTTAAACTTGAGATCCATCCTAATAAAATTATCTTTCGTAAATTAGAATGGGGAATTGATTTTCTAGGCTACATAGTTTTACCCCACTATGTTTTGCCAAGAACAAAAACAAAAAGAAGGGTTTTTAAGAAATTAAAAGAGAAGATAGGTTCTGTGAATTTTAACCAATCCTTGCAGTCTTATCTTGGATATTTAGGGCATGCGAATAGTTTTAAGATAACGCAAGAATTGAAAAATCAGATTTGGTTTTGGCTTGAGAATAGAAGGGGGTTATCCCTTGTTTAACTTTTTATCACAACCATTAAGTCGGACACATTAGAGGGGAGGCGACCGGTGATGATCCCGTCCTTTGTCTTTTCAAAAAATGAGAAGCTATTATTATGCTCCAGAAAATCTTTTGGATTAATGCCTAAATTTTTTGTTTTCTGAACAGTTAATGTGTCACCAATTGCTCCGGCAAATTCCGTATTATCCCATCCATCAGAATCAATAGAAACAATTGTTGTGTTTTTACCAACATAAGAAAGTGCTGTCAAGATTAGTTCTTGATTCCTCCCGCCTTTTCCATTTTTATCTAAAACCCTTACAGTAGTTTCCCCTCCCACCAACAAAATTTCCTTATCGGCAGTTTCACTAATTAGTATTTTTCCTGCGTCATCAGCGTTGGATTCAAATTTATCCGAATAAATCCTTGACGTAAGTCCTAATTCTTGGGCCTTTTTTTGCATC
>JAUSEW010000012.1 GCA_030651475.1 Candidatus Levyibacteriota bacterium | reverse complement strand
CCTGCTCCTCCGGACAATAAGCAAAGACCCGTAGAGCCTGAAGCTGTTAATACTTCCAGAGAGTCTGCATCAGACCAGACAATTCCTCCATTACTGAGCGTTAAGTTCTTGTTGGTTCCTCCATTGGCAATCGGGAGTACTCCGGTTACGTCAGCTGATGCCAGATTAACTGCTGAAGAAGAAAGAACTCCTGAAGCATTGGAGTGAACAATTCCTGTTCCGAATCCTGAAAGAACAATATTGCCCGTATCTCCTCCTCCCAAAGTTAATGATTGTTTGGCTGTAGTTTGAAGATTTCCTGTTGCAGTTAACAATGCTCCACCGGCTGTTCCGGCTGAAAGTGTGGCAGTGGGAGTACCGGAATTAATGTTTAAGACTGAGAATTTAGCAGATACTGATGATGTTCCTCCCACTAAGAGATCTACTGTTGAGTTGGCAGGATACAAAGTGCCATTGTTTTGTCTCCAGAAGTTGCCGGATGCAACTGTCATATCTGTCCAGGATGGATTTGCACCTGCTCCCCCTGTAGTTAAGACATAACCTGCAGTTCCGGCTACCAGTTTGGATAAAGCAGTGGGATTAAGTGAACCTGCATAAAGAATATCTCCCTGTGCATAGGTAGTCAGACCTGTTCCGCCATAGTCTGCTTTGACTGAAGTTCCCTGCCATGTACCGGTACCAATTGTCCCGACTGTAGTTAAGGAGGAAGTTAAAACTCCGGTACCCAGTGTGGTTCCGGATAACACTTCTGTTCCGGCAATCTGGTAAACTTTGCCGGTGGACAGATTAAGATTTCCTGTTGAGAGAGTTGTCCCTGCTCCGTTCAGAGGAGACAGAGTGATATCTCCGGTAGTTGCTCCGCCTAAAATAAGCTGCTGGTTGTTGGTGGTCTGGAGCAAACCGGCTGAAGTTAAGTAAGTTGCTCCTGTTGTTCCTGAAACTGTGGCAGTTGGAGTACCCGAGTTAACATTGATAAAGCCGAATTTAGCAGATGAAGTTGAAGTTCCGCCAATCAGAAGATCCATGGTAGTGTTGTTGGGATATAAGGCTCCTAATTGAGAATTCCAGAGGTTTGATCCTAAGGATGTGTCACAGGTTCCCCATGAAGGTGTGCCTGCTCCTCCGGACAATAAGCAAAGACCCGTAGAGCCTGAAGCTGTTAATACTTCCAGAGAGTCTGCATCAGACCAGACAATTCCTCCATTACTGAGCGTTAAGTTCTTGTTGGTTCCTCCATTGGCAATCGGGAGTACT
>JAUSEW010000011.1 GCA_030651475.1 Candidatus Levyibacteriota bacterium | reverse complement strand
GATCTCACCTTTGAGGAAAATAGAGCTGATTGGCGTTTTGTAGTTCCTCTTCCTAAAGATTTTTCGGTACTGGATGCTGGTGCGGGAATGGGGCGTATAAGTATCCCATTGGCAAGAGTAGCGCGAAAGGTTGTGGCGCTTGATCAGTCATTCTTACGCATGAAGTTTCTTAAATTGAGAGTAAAGAAAGAGGGTTTGAAGAATGTCGAAGTATTTGTAGGAGATATCTTTGACGCCCAGTTTCCTAAAGAAAGTTTCGATTTGATTGTCATGAATGGTCTTCTGGAATGGATCGGCGTAACCGATCGTTTCTCTAGTCCGCGCAAAGCTCAGCTCGAAAGCTTGCGTATCGCTAAAGGTTTGTTGAAAAAAGGCGGGTACCTCTACATTGGCATTGAGAATCGTTTCGCTCTAGCATATTTGCGAGGTAGGGATCACAGCGGACTCTACTTTACAAGCTACATGCCGCGCCTTATAGCCAATATTTATATGAAACTTAGAAAAGGAAAGCCATATAATACCTACACTTACACCAAAAGTGGTTATGAAAAGCTAATTAAAGAGGCCGGTCTTAACGACATCGAATTTTATCTGCCATATCCAGGATATAATCTGCCACGAATAATGATCCCATATGGAAACTTAAATGCTCTGGCATATCTGATTAGTTCTCTTATGCCGGTGGCCAGCGTAAAAAGAAAATTAGCCCAGGTACTGGTGCACTCCAAGATTATTCTTAGGTTATACCGGTATTTTTTCTTCAGTTTTGGTATTGTCGCAAGAAAATGATCCATCTATTAACACAGCTAATACACCAACATTCCGCATGGCTTAAAACTCCACTTGCCCCTCTTTCATTCATGAAAATTAGCACTCCTGCATCAGGAAGAGAGTTAGGTAAAGGGAAGATATTGATTATGGTGTTTGAAGAAGGAGAAGTCTGGCCAACATTGTGTGTGAAGACTACTCGTATGTATTCCACGGGAGAAATTATCAAACGTAATCAGAATAATCTAAAACTTCTTGAAGAGGGCGTGCTTGGCAGTTTGTATGCTCAAATGTTTGCTAAATCACTCTATCTTTATGATGATGGGAGCGTAATCTTCTGCATTGAGTCTGTATGTCCAGGAATTAGATTCTCTGCGAGACCTTATAATGTCGAACTTGTCATGAAAAAATACATTGCTTGGCAATCGTATCTTGCTCAGAATACAACAAAATTTCAGACCTTTGAAAATGACATTCGATTGCCAATGATTGTTCAGCATGGAGATATGACACCGGATAATGTGCTCGTTTCTGGGGAAAATATTTATCTCATCGATTATGATAATGTAGGGGAAAATCAGCTTGCTGGATTTGATATTTTCAACTTTCTCTCGAAGCTCAGGCGTTCTCCTGAAGTCATAAATTTTTATTACGAAGAGTATTTTCCACGCTACTTCAAAAGTATTGGAGCTCAAGTTGAATCTTATGAGGATATTCTCCCTTTCTACCGGAAAGAAGAGTCTAATCGCAAAGTGAAAATATCATGATACGCTTACTATTTATCTCTAGGATCAATCTCTTGGCAGGCAGAACTAATGTCTATAATTTAGCCAAAACATGCGAGGCGGTAAATGCCCAAGAAGGCTTTCACGCAACCTTAGTGACTACTGATCAAGAAAGTGATAGTCAAGTTTTTTTCCACAAGATGGCTATTCATAATCCTTTCGGTATCGTCTCCCTAAAAGTGACAAATACTGTCTCAAAATACAGCAGTCAGAGTTGGTATGAGATTATCGTGTTTCTCGCGGCCAATCTCTCTTTGATATGGTTTCTCCTAAAGAGTATGAAAGCCTTCGATGCGGTTTATTTTCGAGACGAGTCACTTTCACCAGCGGCATTATTTGCTAAAGCGATTTTACGAAAGAAAGTTTTTTTTGAAATACACTCAGTATTGGAGAGTAAGTCTAGGCAAATATTAAATATGGCGGCTATAAGGAGTGTGGACGGTGTAATCGCCATTAGTGCTGGACTCAAACGCTATTATGAAAAATCAAATAAAAATATCTTCATTTCTCTTTGTAGCGCCGCTGAAGACTCATGGTTTGATTATTCACATCACAAGGAAGATTTTCGCAAAGAGCTTAGGTTGCCAATAAAAGCCTATCTAATAGGCTACACCGGGGTAGTGGGTGCTAACCCAAATGATGATTATTATGAGTTAGACGATATAGTAAAAAGTCTCAAAACCTTGCCTGAAGAAGTTATCTGTGTTGTCGTTGGCGAACTGAATGCTAATGCAGATTGGCTTCGCCATGTTGCAAGAGGGTGCGGTGTAGAGGATAGGTTGATGATTCTACAGTGGCAAGAAAGAAGTATTATACCGAAATATCTACAAGCATTTGATATCATTCTCATTCCCAAGCGAAAGAAAGATTTGGTGGGGGATTCTCCTGCTAAAATGTTTCCAGCGCTCGCTAGTCGTAGGCCGATCATCGGAGGACGGGCCGAGTGCATAGAAGAAGTTCTAACTGATGGAGTGGATGCAGTGATTGTAGGGCAAAATAATCCAGAGGGATGGGCGCAAGCTATTTTAAAAGTTTATCATGATCCGAATCTGGCGCAGAGTTTGTCGCATCAGGCATCGATTACCAAAGGTAAATATACTTGGGAGAGGCGCGGTATTGCTATCGCAAAATTTATAAAGCAGACGATAAATCACCCATGAATATTTCCAAGCGGATTGAGAGAATTATACTTCTCGTTCGTTGTATAGTAAGAGCGCTTTTTCATGGTGCCGCAAATCAAATTTCTTCGAGTATTTCTCGCATTATAGTAGTTCCGACCGGGAAATTGGGCGATGTTGTCTGCGCTACGCCAGTGTTGTATGCCATTAGGAAACATTTACCGAAAGCTCGAATTATCGTAGCCGGTAACTCCAAACTGCATCGTCCGCTTTTATCTGACAGTGGTTTGGTTGACGAGTATTTTAATCTTGAAGAAAAGGGAGTAGTGGAGCGTATCAGAAAATACCGTGCAGAGGTTGCCCTAGTCACTGGACCATCGTTCGAACCAACTGCGCTTCTATATCTCGCTGGCATTCCTCTAGTAGTTGCGCCGAAAGTCGAGGGCGGCTTTTCTCCATCAGAAACAAAACCATACAAAATTTTGCAACGGTTTGTGAAGACTTATATATATCGAATTGGTGAATATGCTCCCCGTGAACGACTGAAGGCGCTCGAGCCACTCGGTATCATATCCACAGATACAACAAAGCACCTCGGATTTTCAGAACGTGCCGACAAGAAAGTAAAACAGTTTTTTATTGATAATGATATTAATGTAAATAGAGATTTAGTAATTGGTATATCCCCATCAGCAGGCAACAAGATAAAGAATTGGGGAGGAAAAAAGTTTGCTAATCTAGCTGATTATCTTTATGCGGAATATAAGACAAAGATCTTAATAATTGGTGGGTCGCGAGATAAAGAAGAAGTAGAGGAAATGATCGCACATCTTAATCAAAATACGCAGATTGTAAATACGTTGGAAAAATTTAATATAGAGGAGTTAAAGGTGGCAATTTCAAAAATGGATTTATTTATTTCTGTAGATACAGGACCAATATATATTGCCGAAGCTTTTGGGGTACCAACAGTTGATATTACTGGACCAATTGATGAAAGGGAGCAGCCCCCTATTGGCAAAATGCATGTTGTCGTTACGCCACCCGAACCACGCAAACCGCAATTATTTGTTATGAATGCGAGAGCTTATAATACTAAAGAGGCATTACGACAAACGGAAAGTATAAGCGTAGAAAAAGTAACTAGTAGTTGTAATATACTCATAGCATTGATTATAAATGATAAAGGGCAACGAATTAGCGGATGAAAAATACATATGGAATGTGTTCTAGGCCACAATAACATAAAGGAAGAGCTATTCAATGATATTCCTATGTATTGCTGTATTTCATGCAGGTTGGTGTGGAGACAGACTTTTGATGTGCCGATTGCACGCTATGAAGACAAGGAAATCCGTGTTTACGAGACAAAAATAAATGATCGCCTTGCAAATTCATTGGATAGAATCAAAACAATAAGAAAATACGTAGATCTAAATAATATTTGTGATATTGGTTCGGGAGAAGGCGCTTTTCTTAATGCTCTTGCTCAATTTGGATATACAAATAGTGTTGGTATTGAACCTAGTAACAAATCAGTAGAGTTTGCTGTGGAACATGGTTTATGTATGGAAAATGGCACTATCGAAGATGTGGCTAGAGTGGTCGCCAAATACAATTTACACACGTTCACTATGTTCCACTTGATTGAACATCTTCCCAATCCACTTGTCGCAGTTCAAAAGCTTTTCAATATTATGCAACAAAAAGACAAGCTTGTAATTGAAACTCCTAATTTTGATTCATACGTTTTTCATCGTGTAAATTACAAGCATAACCTAATTTGTTCGGAACATTTGTTTTATTTTAATGAAAACAATCTTCAGTTACTTCTCGAAAAAGTAGGATTTTCGGTTGTTGTGCATGGGAAACGCGATTTTTATGGGCTAAATTCAAGTATACGAACATTCTTGTTTAAATTAAGATTTGGCAAAATGTCCGGTCATCGGAACGCTAATGATGCAAATAATGTAAAATTATATTTTACCAATGAATCAAATTTCAAACGCAAAGATTCAATCAATATCTATGCTAATTTAATAAATGTGTTTAAAAAAAGTGTACGGCTAGTATTAAGAAAATTAGTTCACTTGCTCGGTAGAGAAGATTATATGTGGTTTGTGGTTCAGAAATTATAATTAAAAGCGATGAAAACGGGCGAGAACAAATTAAAACTAACATCATTGTGTAATATCATGATGAATGTTAGTATTTTCAGACAAAATTGATATGAACTAATATGAAAGTACCACTTCTAGATCTATCACGATTTAACAAAGAAATTGTTGAGGAATGGTTGGAACAAGTCCGACATATTCTTGAATCTGGGCGTATTTTGGATGGTCCTTATAAAAAGGATTTTGAGGAAACATTCGCTAAATATTTGGGGGTCAAACATTGTTTGGGTGTTGCCTCAGGAACTGACGCAATTTTTTTAAGCTTAATGGCGCTTGACATTGGTCCCGGAGATGAAGTTATAACTCATGCTAACGCTTTTATAGCCGATATTGAACCGATTATTGCTCTGGGGGCCACACCCATTCTTGTTGACAAGAGTGCAAATGATTACGGTCCTGATTTGGAGCAATTAAAAACTGTAATAAATAAAAAGACGAAAGCTATTTTAGTGGTTCATCTTCTTGGTGTTCCGTCAGAAATGGATGAATTGATAAATATTTCTCGAGAGAGTGGAATACCTATTATTGAAGACGCATCTCAAGCTCAAGGGGCCTCAATTGATGGTAAAAAAGTTGGCAGTATGGGAAAGATTGGAGCTTTTAGTCTTGGTCCTGTTAAAAATCTTAGAGCGGTTGGAGATGCTGGCGCCATTGTCACCAACGATATTGAGTTATATGAAAAAATAAAACAACTAGCCATTCATGGCCAGAAAAGCAAGTATGTTCACACTATTTATGGATGGAATAGTAGATTAGATGAGATTCAAGCTGCCTGGCTATTATTTGGATTGAAGGTTCTTGATGAGAGAAATAACAGGAGGGTTGAAATATATGACAGATACAAAGAAGCTTTTAAAGCTTTGGCATTGACTTCAATGCACTCTCCATTAAATGGAAGGTCTGTTTATCATCAAGGAGTGTTTTATACTAATGATAGAGATGCATTTAAAAAATATCTAAAGGAAAAGGAAATTGGCCATGGTATGTACTACCCCGAATCTCTCCATACTCAAGAAGCTTGGAGTAATTTACATCGTCCCGCACTCTCTTTTCCCATGGCAGAAAAATACTCCAAAGAGCACATTGCTCTGCCAGTCTTTGCTGAATTGACTGAAGAAGAAATTGAATACATCATTTTAAGTGTCAGAGACTTTTTCAACAAATAATCTAGAAACCTTATCTGCATGAAAGATGTTGAAATATCGGTAGTAGTTCCTATGCATAATGAAGAGGGTAATGTTCTAGAACTATATAAAGAGATAAGACAGTCAATGGATTCATATGGACGATCGTACGAAATGATTTTTGTTAATGATTATTCTAGTGACGGGACATTAAAACTCCTCAAAGATCTTTCGCAGACAGATAAAAGATTCCACTTCTGTGATCTTCTAAGCAATGTTGGGGAAAATTGGGCGGTTTTTGCCGGTATCTCAAAGTCTACTGGTAAGATCATTGTCACTATTGATGGAGACATTCAAAATGACCCTAAATATATCCCTGTACTTGTTAATAAACTTAAAGAGGGATTCAAGGTTGTTAGTGGTTGGCGAGAACACAGAATAGGTTTCTTTGCTAGATTGGCGCCCTCTTTTGTTGCCAATAAATTTATCTCGTTAGTAAGCGGTATAAAAGTGCATGATACCGGCTGTACTCTAAAAGCCTATAGGTCCGAAATCATAAAAGATGTCTATGTGCCTAAGGGATTTAATAATAGATTTTCTCCTGCCGTTTTTAATATAGCAAATAAAGACTTTGCTGAAGTTCGTGTACCAGACAGAATCAGAAAATTTGGTGTATCTCACTATGGACTTGAGAGGATATTTATTGTTTTTAATGATTTACTTGCAATTCCGTTTATTAGACGTCGTTTTAATACGCCTCTCGCCGATATAAACAGGAGGGTATTATATGCTATTCTGTTTCTGGAACTACTGCTTGTAAGCGCGGTTTTGATCAAAGGATTTCTATTTGCAGTAGTGTTTTTAGTTCTGATAATGGCTTCGTTCAGCATTAGACGGAATATAAAAAGATTCATAGAGTGTGAACATAATCCAAAGTTTATTATTAAAGAATTTATATAAAATGTCTAAAGATAATATTAATGTCGCTATCGTTGGACTTGGTTATTGGGGTCCCAAATTAGTTTCTAAATTCCAATCTTTACCCAATGTCAGAGTCTCTGTTCTTTGTGATTTAGATAAAGACTTATTGAAAAAAGTAGAAGCTTCAAGTGGTGTTATTGGTACTACGGAGATTAAAAAACTTTTAGATGGTTCTATAGCAGCAGTTGATGTAGTAGTTGTCGCTACACCACCCAAAACACATTTTGACATTGCCCGTCTCGTTTTAGAGGCTGGAAAAGATGTCTATATAGAAAAACCCATGACGGTTACTCTCAAAGAAGCTGAAACATTAAATGATTTGGCAAAAAAGAGAAACAAAATTATCTTTATTGACCACACTTTTTGTTATGATGATGCTTTTAAAACAATTAGGAAGCAGTTTAAAAATGGTGCATATGGAGAAATTGTTCACTCTCGTTTTGAATGGTTGGGAGCTCGTTCCAAGGCCTATGGCCCTAATGTCTTATGGGATTCTGGACCCCATGCATTTTCTGCACTTGTATATTTTATTGATAAAAAACCAGCGACTCTCCAAACGAGAATCTTAAAAAAAATTCCTGACACTGGAACGATCTCAGCCGTTAAGGGGACTGTTTCTTTTGAGGATGGTAGTAAATCTGAAATTTTTCTTGCGTGGAACGACCAGGAGATAGAAGGGCGACCAGTTGAAAAAGCCGCTCGCTCTATTTTGGTTGGGAGTAAACAAAGTATAATTTATGAAGGTAGTTTTTCTACAAGAGAGGCAAAAAAAATTAAAACTCAAAGTGCTAAAAATTTATTCCAGTTTACTGACAATATCACCTCTTTATTTAAAAATGGTGAGGGTGATGATGTTCCAGAAATTACTCATAATGACGAACCATTAAAAGAAGCTTGCCTTGCGTTGATTGATGCTGTACGGAATAGAAAAGATCCAGAAACAAATGGTTCTCTAGGTGCTCGTGTAGTCAACTTTTTGGAAAAATCAGAAGAATCCATGCTAAATAACGGGAAAGAAATATTGCTTTAAACAAGTAGGGAATGAAATTTATTAGAAACAAAGTACTAAGTGTTACCGTAACTACAATTATCACGGCCATCACCATTTATTTATTGTGGCAATTTAGCGGTGGAAATAATTTACTCAAAACTTTTAAAAATATTAATCCAATCATCGCTATTCTAGCCTTCTTTATATATATTTTGACTTTAGTAGCCAAAGCCTTTCGTTATCGTTTTATATTAAAAAATAAGATCGGTATAAACAAATTATTAAGCATAGTTTCCATTCATAGTTTTTGGAATAATATCTTACCTTTTAAATCTGGGGAAATAACATATTTATATATGATCAATGAAGAGAAGAATATCTCAAACGGAGAAAATGTGACGTCCCTT
Organism: Candidatus Levyibacteriota bacterium; assembly: GCA_030651475.1. Classification (GTDB taxonomy): domain Bacteria; phylum Patescibacteriota; class Microgenomatia; order Levybacterales; family UBA12049; genus JAUSEW01. The sequence goes on along the minus strand of JAUSEW010000011.1, from coordinate 682 downwards.
CTTTTAACTAGAGTTTTTGATGTTTTAATAATATTAACATTTTTATTAATATCAGGGTTTTTTATTTTTCATAAGAATTCAAATATTTTAGAATCAGTTCCACCAACTTTTATCATATCAATTTTAATATCGGGTGTTGCTATTCTTGCAGGCACTATTTTTTATAGGCTTAAATTAAGCAAAATATTTTCTAACATTTCCTTCAAAAACTCTTTTTTAAATAAATGTTCCCGTATTATATCAGAGACTTTTTTGGCCCTTAATCAAATCAGGGACATTAGAAGGCTATTTATTTTTACTACGCTCTCATTTTCTGTTTGGATTTTAGACACGCTTTTTATTTGGGCAATATTGCTTTCTGCAGGTTTCCACTTTTCCATAATAGAAGCTGCGTTTGTGGGGATTTTCCCAGTTTTAGCCGGCTTAATTCCTATAAATCTTGTGGGAAACTTCGGGGCATTTGAGGGAACAGTTACTGGTGGACTGGTTCTTTTGAATATCAGCACAGAAAGCGCCTTCAATCTAAGTTTTATTCTCCATATTCAAACTCTCCTTTTTTCTTCTACACTTTTTATTTTTGCTTTGTGGTATAGGAGGACTTTTGTTAATCAACGGATATCACTAACATGAATTTAATCTCATTACTAAAAAAATTGCCAGTTGATTTGGGGCAAGCTGGGTA
>JAUSEW010000026.1 GCA_030651475.1 Candidatus Levyibacteriota bacterium | reverse complement strand
AATCATCGCCTTGAATAAAAGTTCCAAATCAAACATCCAGCCGTCTTGGCTCATTGCTGCTGCATCAGCTTGAGCGTCGGCTAATCCCGAATCCGGCGGTATCCACAAACCGGTATTCACAAAAACCATTATTTTTTCATATGTATTAGGGGTCAAAGAATCCAGCGGTTCAAGCGCGATGCCGACCGCCATGCCGAATTTGGTCGCCTTCATACCAACACCGGGCACGGATGAAGTCGTAACCCTGTCTCCCACTTTAATCGGCCCATTTTCAAGCGATACTTTTACTTTTACGCGGCCGGACAAAGCTATCGGCTGCGGATTGTCCCCTTCCTTTATATTATAACCAATACTGTTAAAGTCGGTGGCTTCCGAAGCAACTGAAACTATACCGATAATATTCGGGTCATAGGAAACGGATGATTTAATCAGCCGGGCCACCCTGCCGCCGCTTGAAGCAACGGCAAATTCATCCAAGCTGGCCACAAGGATGTCCCCATCTTCGGTATTTACGGCAGTCGGGTACATTTCCATATAGTCGGCGCCGGGGTTGCTGGTGCAGTCTATAATTTCATCGTTATTAACGGCACCATTGGTCACATGACAAAGACCATTTCCCGAAGAGCCGGGCGCCGTCAGACTGACAAATAAATTTCCTTCCGCATCCAGATGAGAATATGTTGTTCCTTGCGAACGGGCTTTCAGGAAATTACCGGAAAATGGATTTACTGAGCCGGAAGCCATATCTATAGATAGCGCGTCGCCAGCGTAAGAACCCGACGCTTGTAATATGAGAACTAAGTCGGCAGTCGTGGCATAACTGCTATAAGCCCGAAGCGCGTTGCCTGCACTTTTAGCCGTTTGATTGCTCAAATCGGCAAATATTGCCGCTGGCTGAACCTTGCCTCCGGCTATGGCATCGGTTACGGCATGAAGCCCGAATGTCTTGCCAAAGGTTGCGACCCCGGTGTTTACTCCGGAAACATTACTGCCCGACCATGCCTGCACTTCAAGGCCGCGTACTGTATTCCTTATTGAGGAACTGTCATCTTTCATTCTTATTAATGTGCCGATACTGCCAGACGCGGCTGATGAATTATTTATGGTAGTTATAAATCTGTTGCCGAAAGTAAATCCGTCTGTTATCGCGTTTGTGAAGGAATAGCTGGCCAATATGCCGGCAACTTGACTGCCGTCAGTTGCACCGGTAGCCATACCTTCAATATTCAATCTTGTCGTCGCACTGGTAGAGAATGATGCCCCACCAGTAAATCTCCATAGGCCGGATACGGTTTCATCCTGGGATAAGGAGGCGGGACCGTTGGCATAGTCTAGGTATACATATGATTGGGAGCCGGTGTTGTTGACGATGAAGCTACCGGCGGTAAAGGAGATGGAGGTGATATGGGAGAAAGCGACGGCATCACCCTCCCTGACTCCTAAGCTGGATATGCCTGAACTGCCGACGGTGTTCTGATCCACCCCGCAGCCAAACCTCTTGGTGCCTGAATCATAGACCAGTTTATCCGTCGTCGCTTCGCAATCAGCCACGGCCGCTCCGGTTTTATCTACTAAGCTGAAAGCGGAGATGGATGACGTGCCCGAGACTTCAAAGTCGGAGGTTACTGAAGCCAGACCGTTGATTAAGGTACGGTCGGTAATTTCATTGTTTAAGGT
>JAUSEW010000020.1 GCA_030651475.1 Candidatus Levyibacteriota bacterium | reverse complement strand
AGTCCAATCCCCGGCTCCGACCTAGTCGTTCAAAATTCAAGCGGTTCTGCGCTTTTGACTATTGACAGCGTTGGCACTGCTACTTTCTCCGGGCAACTAAACGCTAACCAACTAACCGCTAACCGACTAAGTTTTGGTCTGGTCCAGCCTGCTTTGGCAATTTCCAATACAGAGCTTCTGGCAACAGGTTCTGCCGGAGTTGCCACAATCAGCGCTCACCAAACCGAAGTAACTATTCAAAATTCGCTGGTAACGGATAAGTCCTTAATTTACATAACACCTATTGGAAATCCAAATAATCTAACGCCATTCCTTATGAGACAAGTAGCAAATGAATCCTTCACTGCCGGAATACAATCGCCAAGCGATAGCGGAGTACCGTTCAACTGGCTGATTATAAATTGACAAAAAAAAATTGTACTGATATACTAAGTTAAATGAAAAATCGTTCAATCATTATAGTAATTGTTTTAGCAGTAGCATTACTTTTTGCAGGCAGTCTATTGGTAAAACTTCAAAAACCAAATACTCAAACCCAAAGCGATAAAACAGCCGAGAATAAATCTTTAAATTTAAATATTATAGTTATTGACATTTGTTCTTTAAGGACTGACCATCTATCATTTAACGGATATTCAAGACCAACAAGTCCCAATATTGATAGTTTTGCAAAACAGTCGACTTATTTTGATAACTTCTGGACATCATCCGGCTGGTGTCTTCCAAATTTCGCCAGTACTTTTACAGGAACTGTGCCTGAAGTTCACAAGATGCTTATCCCATCGAAATCGAAACTTTCTCCATCCCTAACAACGCTTCAGGAAATTTTACATGATGCATTTTATACAACTGCAGGATTTTCAGGATCACGTTATTTGACAGAGAAAAACGGCTTGATTCGGGGATTTGATACATTTGAAAATTCTTTCCCTCCTGGCTCATTGATGCCTGCTGTGTCTTTCGAAGAGAATCAAAATAAAGTCTATGACTGGCTTATCAATCATAAGAACGATAAAAAACCCTTCTTTCTATATTTAACCGTTGACGATACACATTCTCCCTATTATTCCCACAATCCTAAAATGTTTGACCCAGAATATCAGGGAATATTGGATAATGTCCCAAATACCATGTCTAAAAGTTCTGATTTTGATGTTGGAGGTTTATTTTTTGACAGAATTTATAATGGAGAAACCATTCCTGATGCTCCGGCAAAAGTCATAAATGACGTTAAAGAATTCAATAAAGATCCAAAAAATCTCTATCATCTTATTGCAAGATACGATGCGTCTGTTAACCATATAGACCTCTTGGTTGGACAAATTCTAGATAACATCAAAAAAAATGACCTCTTTGACAAAAGTATTATCATCATAACTTCACATCAGGGTGAGCAATTTGGAGAACATGGCTTATTGGGACACACTCAAGGTATATATGAATCTATTCTTCGAGTTCCTTTAATAATTCGTATGCCTTCCCAAAAAGAAGGACGAAGAGTTAAAGAATTAACTGAACGCATTGATATTCCTGCTACCCTACTTGACGCAACAGGCATTTTGGGTAAATACAAAAATCAATTTATAGGATCCAGTCTTTTGCCTTTATTAAAAGGGGACGAAATCCCCTGGAAGAAATATATTTTCGCAAGCTCAAAGCCTACCAGACTTCCTAACGATTCTAGTCCTGATGTTGAAGAATTAGCTGTTAGGAACGACCAATACAAACTGATTTGGTATGCTTATAAACCTAACCCTTATGAACTGTATGATATTAAAAATGACCCGGCAGAAACAAAAAATCTAGTCAAGTCAGAACCCAAAGTATTCGAAGAACTAAAGGGGCAATTAGATAAGTATAAAAATAATTTTGCAGACAAATAACTCCCCCTACGCTTAATTTTCAACTGGCTGATTATAAATTAATAATGATGCTCAAAGGCTAGCTTGCCCTTTGGGATATTGGAGATTTTGGAAAATTTTGATATAATATTAATATGTCTATAGCTACTCACGTTCAAAAATATTTTTGGGACATAAATCCCAAGAAAGCTTCGCCTAAAAGCCACCCCGAATACTATATAAAACGAATTCTAGAATTAGGAGATAAAAAAGCTTTTTCTTGGTTAAAAATTGTCTTTGGCAAAAAGAGAATTAAGTCGGTGGTAAAAAAAAGCAGTCTTTCACCTAAATCTCAAAATTATTGGAAATTAACTCTTTAATGCTTAACTCTGTTTTATTGCCCGAGACAAAAAATCTTCTTGAAAAGATTAGGCCAAAAGAATTACCAGAAGAATCGTATCTGGCAGGAGGAACTGCGATCGCTCTCCAATTGGGACACAGACGCTCTGCCGATTTAGACTTTTTTACTCCAAGGGAATTTGTAGAAAGCCAGTGGGAAGAAAAATTAAAAAAAGAACTTGGATTTAAACTCTTAAAAAGAGATTGGCAAACTTTAATTGGACATATCGGCAAGGTAAAGATTTCTTTATTCGCATATAAACATAAACAGATTACGCCAAAGAAATTATATGGCAATATACCAATTGCTTCGCTCCAGGATCTTGCCGCAATGAAACTGGATACTATTCTTGGACGGGGAACGAAAAGAGACCTTGTTGATATTTATTTTTTGTCGCAAAAGTTTGGTCTCAAAAATTTATTTAAGTTTTATCAAAAAAAATATGGCAATTTTGAAGATAGAGAGCTTATGATCAAGAAAGCTCTTGTTTTTTTTGACGATGCGGATAAAGATGAAATGCCGGATATGCTTATTGAAATAGATTGGGATACGATCAAGAAATGGTTTTTGGAAGAGACTGGAAACAGCGATTTTTGAGCGTTTCTACAGGGTCTGCGTCGTAATGCCTCGACTTCGCTCGGCATTACTCCTTGACATTATACAAAGAGATTGGTAAATTTAACTAGACGATGGATGGTAGAAGGTAGAAAGTAGATATTTGAAGCTAGAAGATATCCGAACTTCTATCGTCAAAATTCTGTCTTCCAGATTCTATCTTCTACCGTCTAGTAATTATGGAGAATAAAAACGAAATTATTTCATACATCAACAGTATTTCTACGGTTTTGATAGGGCTTCTCCTCTTCGCTTTTCCTCTTTTTGTCTTAACCATTACCACCGATGCTTTTATTCTGCCAAAACAAATCTTATTGGGCGCAGTTGTGTTTCTCATTTTCATTCTTCTGGGGATAAAACTGATTATTGAAGGGTTTTTGAAAATCAGAAGAACGCCTTTCGACGGACCTGTGCTTTTGTTTACCGCAGCTGCTCTTTTTTCAGCTGTTGTTTCGGTCAATAGAATTGACTCTTTAACCGCTTTCGTTCCCCTGCTTTTGGGTGTATTTGCTTATTTCGCAATTGTCAATGTAGCTAAAGAGAAAAGTTCGCTGATGTTTATAATTTCATCTTTCGCAACCGGTGCTCTTGCCGTATCTGCGCTTTCCACTCTAGCTTTTTTCAAAATTTATCCTCTTCCCTATAGCTTCACCCACATCGAAAGCTTTACCTCTTTCGGATCGCTTTTGGATCAAAGTATTTATCTTGGTGTAGCATTATTGGTTTGCGGTTTTTTTGCAATGCCTATTATAGACAAGCCTTCCGGGATAAAGTCCAAAAACATAGCCTTTGGAATTGTATCTTTATGCTTAGTACTTGCTCTTTTCGTATCAATCTATCAATTATTTACAACCCAAAAACCCATAATCCTTCCTCTCCAAACAGGTTTCCAAACAGCTTTTGCTTCAATTTCTCAAGATACTGCAAGAATTGCGCAGGGATTTTTCTTAGGCAGCGGATTTGGAACTTACGCAACTGATTTCACCAGATTCAAACAGGCAATATTTAACCAAAGCTCCAGTCTTTGGAACTTAACATTTTTAAGATCTTCAAGTTTCGTCTTGGAACTGTTGGCAACTACAGGAGTACTTGGATTTTTATCCTATTTATACCTTGGGCTAAAAGGTTTCAGGGAAGCGCTTGCGTCCAAAAAGGACGAGGGAAACGCTGTTGCGGCAGCTCTTATTATATTGTTAATTGCTTCTTTAGTTTTGCCATTTAGTTTCATCAGCCAAACTCTTATTTTTATTCTCCTTGGCCTATTGGCTGCCGGTCAAGGATTAAAAACGGAAAATTCAGCAAGATTTTTTGATGTGGAATTTCATCTTGTTGAACTTAGGAAAGGTCTTATCGCCGTTGAAACCGATGACGGGAAACATAAAACCAACAGAATTCTGCCTGTTTCCTTTTTCGTTCTAATATTGGCTATCGTTGGAGTTATCGGATTTGCCAGTTTTCAATACGTTTTGTCCGACATGAAATTTCAAAGCTCTCTGGTTTTCGCCTCTGCGAATAATGGCTTGGAAACTTACAAAGCGCAAGCTGATGCCATAGCCATATTTCCGTATAGAGATTCTTTCTATCGGGTTTTTTCCCAAACCAATCTTGCTCT
>JAUSEW010000010.1 GCA_030651475.1 Candidatus Levyibacteriota bacterium | reverse complement strand
TCCAAGATCCACCGCCTAACAAACGATAAAACCTCGTTGGCCTGACGAATCAGGGAGATAGAATGTTTGTGGCGCAAACGTCTATCACCAACGAGGTGACTCCATTATGTCCCAAGGTGTTCTGCCTTACCAGTACGAAGGCGATCTGCGGGGATCGGGGATGACGGCGTTGGGCGGGTTGCCGGTGTGGTTGGACCTTGCGCAGGTGGCGGGTCTGTCGGCGTCGATCGGTCGGCACCTGCAGGTTCGGGCCGGTTCGCAGGGGTGGACGGATTCGCAGATGGTGATGTCTTTGATCCTGTTGCAGTTGGCGGGGGGGGATTGCGTGGACGACCTGCGGGTTCTGGAGGGGGACGAGGGATTGGGTCGTCTGCTGCGTCGGGTGGAGCACCATGGATTGCCGCGGAGGGAGCGTCGGGAGTTGGAGCGCCGGTGGCGGAAGGAGCGGGTGCGCGCGGTGCCGTCTCCGTCGGCGGTGTTCCGGTACCTGTCGGCGTTCCACGATGCGTCGCAGGAAGGTTCCCGGGTGGAGGGGAAGGCGTTCATTCCGGGGGCGAACGAAGCGTTGTCGGGTCTTTCCCGGGTGAACCGGGACCTCCTGTCGTTCGTGCAGCGTCGTGCTCCGCAGGGGGAAGCGACGCTGGACATGGATGCGACGCTGGTGGAAACGAACAAGGAGGAGGCGTTGTACTGCTACAAGAAGTACAAGGCGTACCAGCCGCTCAACGTGTACTGGGCGGAAGCCGGAGTGGTGGCGCACACGGAGTTTCGTGACGGGAATGTCCCGGCGGATTACGATCTGCTGCGGGTGTTCAAGGAGACGCTGGACGGCCTGCCGGCAGGGGTGGAGACGGTTTTCCTGCGGTCCGATACGGCGGGGTACGACCACCGCCTGTTGCAGTATTGTGCCGAGGGGAAGCATGAGCGATTCGGAGGGATCGGGTTCGCGGTGGGAGCGGACGTGACGGTAGCGTTCAAGCGGGCGGTGGCGGAGGTTCCGGAAGGGTTGTGGCGTCCGCTGTGTCGGGAGAGGAACGGCAAGCAGGAGGAGACGGAACAGGAGGTTGCGGAGGTTTGTTTCGTGCCGTCGTGGGCGGGATACAGCAAGAAAGGTCCTTCGTACCGGTTCCTGGCGATCCGTGAGCGCTTCAGCGTGCAGTTGGGCCTTCCCGATGTCGCGGCGCAACCGGATCTCCCCTTCCAGACGCTGGAGATGGCGGGTTGTCCCTACAAACTGTTCGGGATCGTGACGAACCGGGACTTGCCCGGGGAGGAATTGATCCGTTGGTACCGGGGCCGTTGCGGGAAGAGCGAGGAAGCGCATTCGGTGATGAAGGAGGACCTGGCGGGGGGGAAGCTTCCTTCGGGGAATTTCGGGGAGAACGCGGCGTGGTGGTGGATCATGATCCTCGCGTTCAACCTGAACGCGGCGATGAAGCGGCTGGTGCTGGGAACCGAATGGGTCGCCCGGCGTCTGAAGGCGATCCGGTTCGCGTTGATCCATCTGCCGGGGCAGGTGGTCGAGCACGCGCGGAAGATGATCGTGCAGGTCAGCGGGAGGCATCCCTCCCTTGGGACATTACTTCGTGCGCGTTCCACGATTGGAGAGATGGCGTTGCAGCCGGCCGTGTAGGCCGGACCCGGTTTCGCAAAAAGTCGCGAGGGGGATTACGGCGGGAAGGGTGTGCGCGGAGAACGCCGGGAACACGATCCGCAGGAGGCGTAGCCGGCTGCCAGCCCCGGATCGTCGCCGAAATCGACCAGCGGGGCAACTCCGTCTTGAAAAGACGCCCGCGGAGCCCGGGAACCCCTTCTCTGCGAGGACAGGCGGTGGATCTTGG
>JAUSEW010000005.1 GCA_030651475.1 Candidatus Levyibacteriota bacterium | reverse complement strand
GCGACAGGCGCAGCTGCGAACGTGGGACTTTGCTGCGGGCCTTTTGCGAAAGCATTGTACATCGCAAATCCCACAGCGGTCATGAAAATAATCAGAATTGCGAGGTGAAAATAGTGGGTAATCGGGTAAGAATGATATGTTCTGTACCAGTTCGGTCTAGTATGACGCAGATGGTGCCAGGCTTTTCTGTGCCACGGGAAACTTTTGGTTGAGATGGAAAGAGGAGCGTACATCTCTTTGGAAATGTTAGAAACTCTGCGGATGATAGAAGATAGAGGGTCGAAGGTAGACGAGCCTACAAGGTGTGACCTTGTAGCCTTGAAGACTGGTTTGCCTTGAATTTGCCAAAATACATAGTCAAATGTTTCTCCTAATTTCGCCAGTGGGAAAATTACAAGATAATCAAAAACAAGCTCAAAAACATTAAAGACTTTCTGCGCGAGGCGGATAGGAGGTAGGGGGGAGTATTGAGATTGGAATTTTTGATGTGGGAAGTTGGATATTCTTGACTTTGAATCTTTGACGTTTTGATTGTCGGAAATCAAATTATCAAGACTTCCTTTTTCCGTGGTCAAAGACGTCTCACTTCTAACTTCAATAATTCCGTTTCTTAGTAAGTTTTCGGCTTGTGCCCAAGCAAAATATTTTCTCAAAGATGAGAGCTTGCGGTTTACAGTAGAAGGAAGAAATTCTTGCTCCAAAAGACGGTTTTTATATTCCTCAATAAAGCTGCTGTCAATCTTGGTTAAGACATTTTTTTTCCGTAGGTCCCATTCGTTTTTACTATCGGTAACTTCCTCTGCCCATTTGAAAAATTGCTTAACATCAATGATATAGTTTTTGATAGTAAGATGTGAAGCGTTATACACATAAAGAAAATCTTTGAAGTCCTTGATGCGATACTGGTCAGCGTTTAGCGTATAGCGTTTAGCGTTTAGTTCGAGGGGAGATTGGGAGATGATGCCTTCGAGCTTTAAGAAATTGAAGAACTTACGAAGAGAAGACAAGTGTCTTTCGATAGAGCTGGCAGAGAAACTTTGGGATTCTTTATAGAGACCTACGACTTGAAAAGTTGCTTTATTCGGATCAAATAAGTTTTTGAATCTTTCTTCAAACCATCTGATAAATTGACTTACATCTGCTTTATAATTTTTTACCGTAGCTTTCGAAGGCTGGTTTTTTTGGTTCTTTAAAAACGATATGAATTGTTCTACTAACTGCATTTTATTTCCCTAACTGCTTTTTGTGAAAAGTGAGCGCGAGCTACGAGATTATACGGATTATACAGATTATCTGGAGTATTAATGAAGATTAATTTTGTTGCCATACAATTAGAGTAGAGAATTCTATCACATATTGTCAAGAGCCTAGAGTAAGGATGAAATGATACATTATGATATTTTAATACACTGTTGCGAGCTAAGGAAAAATTGTGTGAAAAAGTACGAAAATGTGGGTTTTCACGATAATTTTACAGCTTATTCGATAAATGTTTGTATTTTCAGAAAACATAATCTATATATAAACATATCATAATGTATTAAAGAACCTATAATAACCAATGATGCGTTTTGATGTGTTTGTCACAAAATTGCTTTTTGAGTTTCTTATTTTTCTTCCTCCAGTTTTAAAAAAGTCTATCGAAAATTAAAAAATTTTAAATTTCACGTTTCGTTTATAAAAAACTTTAAACAAGATAAAAATTCGATAAGACAAATTTTTTGACTTCATTTTTAAGTTATCACTCAAGACTCTTAAGCGCTACGAGGAATAGAATTTTTGTTTAGACTGCAAAGAAGACATAAACTAAAAATAAGATTTCAAGGCGTTGTTTTCTTTATCTCTTTATGCATAGAATGATAGTAATGAGGAAATTACTTTTACTGTTATTTTTGATTTACTCTTTAGCCGTTACAGGCAAGGCTCACGCTCAAATCATACAAAATCCAACAGGCCGTTTGGAAACCGGGGTATCAGCATCCGTAGGTGAGTTCTATCTTAATGTTTCCGGATTTGTCTCTCCTTACGCATCTATCATCTTAACTTCGTCGGATGGTACGTTTATACGATCCGCTGTAGCAGATGCGAATGGTAATTTCTTTATTTCCCAAGTTCTCATAAATAAAGGATTTTCTGGATTTTGTCTTGAGGCGGTTGATTTCGCCAGAGTTGGGGATTCCACGACCTGTTTTTCTTTTCCTCCTGCAACAGGAAGCATTACGATGAATAATCTTTTTCTTCCTCCGACGCTGGCATTAAGCAGAAACGAGGTTGCGCAAGGGCAAACAGTCACGGCTTTCGGTTACACCATGCCAGGAGCCACGGTAACTCTTAAATTAAGTAACGGCCAGATTTTAACTACCAGAGCAGACAGCAAAGGATATTATTCATTCAAAGTTCCATCTCTTGCGGCAGGGACATATGAGATTTACGCCAAAGCAACATATCAAGACAAAGAATCTCTGACGCCTACGAAAAAAGTTGAATTAAAATCTCTTTCTTTATGGCAGCAAATCTTGGCATTTTTGCAAGACATATTGTCCAAAATTATAAGGTTTTTCACTTTCATATCGTTTGGACCGCTTTGGATTGCAATTCCAATCCTTATCCTGATTATTATACTTATTATAAGACTATGGCCGGAGAAATTTACTTTTCTTTATAGAATTGTGCGGAGGACTGCAACTGATTCTTTTAATCAAACCCCAAAATTGCTCCACGATTGGTGGTGGGTAGGATACTAGTCTTTAGAATTTCAATGGTGGATTATCTGAGGTTGATCCTCGTCTTTGACAGAGTCCTCTTCTTTACTTGATTTCTTCTTCCAATACTTTGTCCCCAAAATTATAGCGATTATTGCAAGGATAATTATTAAGGCTATCTTCCATGGGAAAACCCAGAAATAGACATTTGCAATCAGCGGAAGATTGTTATTTTGGCCGTAGCTTGTTAGGATATTGGCTCTGAAGCGTCCGATCATTATTTTGGCTCCAATGCTGTTTTGATAGTCTCGCGAAGCCAGAGGGAAAATATTGAATTTAGGGAAAGTTGAGCTTTCAATTTTTCTGCCAAACATATCATAAATAGTTATTTGTCCTGCAGGTTTAATATGCAGATCTCCAAAGTTTTTAATTGTCGTTGCTATACTTACAGGACCGTATTCTTGGAATGAGTTTGTGAGAAATTTGGTTATCATGGCATATTCGTTGATAGTGCCGCTTACGGAAATATAGAAAAGAGTACCCACTTTTGTTTCAACAGATGCTCCGGTTCCTTGTATTCCGATATTGTTTGTTGGAGTAAAGACAACCGATGCATAATGTCCTCCTGGCCTGGCGTAAGAGGGAACTTGGATATAGTAATTTAAAACTTGTTTGTCATGAGGAGGGACTATGAACGAGCTTGGCGTAACTCCAATCCAGGAAGACGCGCTGAATTTCTTGGAAAGAGTATTCGGAGCAAGTAAATTTGGAGTTCCTTTGGCATCTTCGACGATAAAATCGTTAACGGAAACAGTGAAAGATAGAGGAGAGTTACTGTCGTTGATAACTTTCATTGTGCCTTCGGCTTTTCCTCCCGGATCCAGACTCTGTTCAACCGTCGGAGGAACAATCGTCATTGTCCTAATATCTTCTTGCGCAGTCGCCTTAGGCGACAATAACCCAATAAACAAATAAACAAATACTACCAATAATCCAATTTTAATTTTAAAATTTTTCATATGCTTATTAAGCGCCGACACGAAAATTTTCTTATTGCCGGTTCATAGTTTTTATTTAGCGGCAATTCGGTTATTAGCATCTCTTATTACTTTAATATTTTTCCTGATTCTTCGCAATCTGCGAAAATTTTGTGTCTTCGCTTATTTTGATTTCGTTATTTGTAATTTGTATATTTGTTTAATAATTAGAAATTCCCCAACTTTCTTAAAAGGTTGGTGTTGCTACATACGTAATGACTGACGAATAAATTCCTGCTGGTACGCTTACATCAACAGTTGAAGCATACTCAACGCTTGTCAATCCGGCCCCGACTCCGCCTGTTGAAGCAGTATTGCCAATTGGTCCTGTTGCTACGGAAGCAAGACTTACGGATGTAGCTTGTGTTGGCCAGCCGTATTTAGCGTTTGCTCCTCCTCCGGTTGCGCCTGTTGCCCAAGTGCCAGAAGCCACATTAAGTCCGCATGCGTGTATGCCAAACCAAGGTGTCCCTGCAGTCATAACGGTTGGAGTTGTCGAGTCAGCTATCCAAAAGCCGGTCGCAGGGTTAATCAAATGGCCGGAAGAAGTCGCAGTAAGACTATAACCGTTTTGCGCGTTGGTGGAAATTGTTATCAGCTGGGCAGAGATATTGATTGCCCCGCTGGAAAGATTGCCTAAATTAACAGTTGTCGCAGTTGAAGCGATGCCTGTATTGGTTGTTTCCGTATTCGTACATCCCGTAGTATTGCCGTTGTTTATAGCTGTGCTATTGGCAATTCCGGCAATTGTAAACGTAAGAGTCGGATCAACTGTTGCCTGGACATGGACTGACTCAACGGTTCCAATCCTAATTTTTGCGCTATCAAGGTCAATGCTATTTGTTACATCAGTAGTAGTAATTGTCAGCGCCCAAGAATCTGCTGTGCCTGCAGCTGCTGTTTTAGTTGGGTTAATAATGGTTGGAACTTGAGTCGTACAGGATGCGCCTGAATTTGCCGAGCAGCCAAGAAGAATGGTTACCGTAGTGCTGGCTGCAATAGTGGTTGTTGAAGTTAAAGCTAACGCGATAGTTGGCGATGTGCCGTTGGTAGGAGCAGTATAGGTGCCTGTAAATGTCGCAGCTCCTGACAATCCGTTAATTTTGACATTGGTGTCCGAGAGCGCATTAAGCTGGAAAGTTGTGGCAGAAGGGGAAGCGGCATTATTTGCGTCACCGGTTGTTAGAGCAGGAAAGGTAATTGTAATTTTGCCGGACGTTGGAATAGCTGCGACTGTCCTAAAGGAAATAGTGTGCATTGCAGTTGTAGGTACAACCACAGGGTCGCCTGCATGATGTGTATTGGTTATCGTATTTGTAAAATAAACAATACGGGTATTTGGAGTCCCGGAGATTTGGGCGGACATAGAGGATACATTTTTGGACGTATCAATAGTTTCTCCTGTATCAGGCCGAAAAGTCGCCGAGTCCGAAGCAAGATATATTGATCCGTTATCAACTACAGTTACTTGGGATGCGCTTGCAGCTTGGTTTGCAGTTAAAGGCGCGGAAGCTGAAGGACGAGATGTTGTGATAGTGTCTGATACACTGGCAAGAGTCGCAGCATAGGAACTTTTTGCAGACAAAAAGAACAGAATAAAAATATAAACTAATACCAATGACAAAACCGACCTTTTCATGAAATAGCCATTTTTACCAGTATGTAACAATAATAATTCATTGTCAAGCATTTCTTTTTCTTATTTTGCTGCGTATCAAAACAAAGACGATAGCAGCTATTGCTAAACCAATTAGGCTTTGCAATGGAAGCGCAAAAAAGTAGATGCTTCTTTTAAATATCGGTCCTTGATCAGATAAAGACACATTAAGTGTGGCTTGATATGGACCAAGAAGAAAAGTTTCCGGCCAGAAAGCTTTAGTAGCGTTTAGCGTATAGCGTTTAGCGTTTAGTTCTGCCGTGGATGGATTTGATTCAGGAGACTGCAGTTCATCGGGGAGCAAGCGTGTTGAGTTAGACAAAATATTTACAGGAAGAAGATTTACTTTTCCTACCGTTTGTCCGAAGATATTCTTGATAAGAATTGAACCTTGAGGAGTTATAAAATAGCGTCCGGTATTTTTAATGCTTACGGTAAAAGGAACAGGACCCTTTTCTAAAAATATTGGAGACGAGAATGTTTCGATAACGCCTTGAGGGGTTTCTTTGGTTTCGGATGAAACGGAAAGAAGCACATTTGTCGCAACTCCTCCTACACTTTGGGACTGATTGACAAGCAAAGAAGGATTAGCCTCTGTATTTTGAGCTTCGGGAATGGCGGAAAATATAACGGAAAAGTAATAGTCGCCTAGAGATTCCTCGGAAGGAATATTTATATTGAGAGTTAAATCTTTTTTCTGAAGCGGAGCAAGAGTGATGTTTTTAATTGTTTTTCCTTCGTCAATAATTTGTACTCTTTGGAGAATCAGAGGGTCTTCGCCAAATGATTGATCTTGGGGAATATATTCAACTTGTCCGTTTTGATCTTTAGAGGCAATAAATGGCTTAAGAGTTATTTCTAAATCAACAGGATTGTCGCCTAAGTTTTGGATGGTTATCTTGGAATTTACATTTGCAGGCGGTAAGGTTTCGATTTGTATTAACGGAGGATAAATGCCTATTGATAAGCCTGCTGCGGCAGCTTTATCAAAATTAAAAATTAAAAATGCAAAATTTAAAATCATAAATAAAAAGTAAAAAATTTTCATATTAAAAGGTTGGTGTTGCGATATACGTAATGACGTTTGTATAAGTTCCCGGAGGCTGGGACGAAGAAATATTGACTTTATAAGTTACCTGCACTTGCTTACTTCTGCCTACATTTGTTCCGCTTACCACTGCTTGAGGAGTTTCTGAAACAGAATTATCTGCAAATTGTTTGTAATAATTTGAGGTTGTAAATCCGCTGGCGCAATCGGTTCCGCTGACGTTGTCGCATCTATAACCAAATCCATAGGTTAAAGTATTATTCCAAAGAGCAGACGTGCTTTCCGTGCAGGTTCCGTCGTCACAAGTTGTGTCGGGAATTATTGAACCGGTTGAAGGGACGTTAAGCTGATGGTTTTCAAAAGCGGTTATTTGATATCCGTTTGCGGATCCGTTTGAAATGGTCAGATTATTGGTTCTTGTTGCCGGAGTGGTTGGGGAAAGAGTGCCAAAATTAATATTAGTTTCAGAAATAGAAAATGCAAAGGCAATTATAGATTTTATATACTGAAATCCGGCTCGGACTTTGTAATTTACACCTGATTTGCTGTAAAGGCCAGGTGCGGTTTGTCCGACAGTTAAATTTAATTTGTTGCTTGGTCCGGTTGGCTTACCCGCAGTCATATTAAGGTTGCCCATTTGCAGCGTATAGTTAGTGTTTGACATAGTTTGTGCCAGGGCGGGCGTTATAGAAGGTAGAAGGTAGAAGGTAGAAAATATGAGGAATATGGTTAGTTTCATTTCGTTTATTCTTTCGTTTCTGCCCGCAGATCTTCTGTCTCTACCAAAATATCATTGAGTTTCTCAAGATCTTCGGGTTCCAGATTGCCTTTCTCTTTTTTGAGCACTTGCTCTACATCGTGAGCGATTGTATCTGCAGCATCTCTGGTTCTTTCTTCAATGTCTTCCAATTTTTCTTCTTCTTCGTCATTTTTCCGATATTCTTTGCCAAAGAAAAAAGCAATGGGGGAGATTAAAATCAAAGAACCAAGTCTTATGAAATTTCCCAATACGTCATTTAGGAGCGCATCCGGCAGGAAAATAAGAATTGAGCCCAAAACGAATATGAAAACAGATGCGGGTTCGAAAACAAATGCAATCCCGAAAAGCAGAAAGTAGAGAAGAAAGAAAAGACTTGAAGAGATGGATCCTGTGCCAAAAATAACTAGGAGGATGATGGTATTGATGGTAAAAATCCCCCAAATGCTATTCCCTCCCAAAGTAAAAAGGCTGGCAAAACCTTTCCTGAAAGAAAGAATTAAGTATAAAACTATCAGAAGGCCAATTAGCGGAGCGATATATGAAGACATGGTTTTTAACTGCAATACGTAGACAGCTGAAAAAGACAGAAGCAAAATAAAAAATTCCTTAAGAAGCTTCACTATTCCATAGTAGGCAATTTTGTAAAAAAACGCAAGGATGTGTTATACTCGCTTTATGGCTAAAAGTAAAAATAATTTGAAATATATCCCAACTGAAATCGAACAAAAATGGCAGAAAAAATGGGAGGAAACCAAGATTTATTCTCCAAATTTGGATAAACCCTTCGACAAAGCTCAGGGCCATAGGCCATTTTACAATTTGATGATGTTTCCGTATCCATCGGCAGAGGGAATGCATGTTGGGAATATGTATGCTTTTACAGGCGCTGATATTTACGGCAGGTTCAAGAGAATGCAGGGGAATGATGTTTTTGAACCAATCGGGCTTGACGGATTCGGAATACACTCGGAAAATTACGCCATTAAGGTCGGCCGCCATCCAAAAGAGCAGGCAAAGATTTCGGAGAAGAATTTTTACAGGCAATTAAGAGCAACGGGTAATGGATATGATTGGTCAAGAACGGTTGAAACTTATGATCCTAAATATTACAAGTGGACTCAATGGCTTTTTATTCAGCTTTTTAAAGCCGGTTTGGCTTATCGTAAGAAGGCTCCGGTTAATTTCTGTCCATCCTGCAAAACCGTTTTGGCAGACGAACAGGTGATTGACGAAAAATGTGAAAGATGCTCTTCGATTGTTGAGAAGAAGGAGTTGGAGCAATGGTTTTTCAAAATCACCAAATATGCTGATAGATTACTTAATGGTTTGAATGAGATTGATTGGGCAGAAAAAATCAAAATTGCCCAAAAACAATGGATCGGGCGATCGGAAGGAATGATAATTAACTTCGGTGGAATAGATGTTTTTACAACAAGGCCTGAAACTGCGGACGGCGCTACATTTCTGGTACTTTCCCCTCAACACCCAAAAGCAAAAGAATTCAAATCAAAAGACGTTGTAGATTATATTGAAATTTCAACTAATAAGTCCGATGAAGAAAGACGAAGGGAGAAAACAGGAGTTTTTACGGGAGAATACATTATAAATCCGTTGACAAAAAAGAAAATTCCGGTTTGGATTGCAGATTATGTCTTAATGGGTTATGGAACTGGGGCTATTATGGCAGTTCCAGCCGAGGATGAGAGAGATAGGGAATTTGCAGAAAAGTACAAAATTCCGATTGAGAAAACTTCGCTTTCCGCAAAGCCAGTTGGCGAAAAAGTTGTAAATTACCATCTTCGGGATTGGTTGATTTCAAGACAACGTTATTGGGGTCCGCCGATTCCGATGATTAATTGTCCAAAATGTGGTTGGCAGCCTGTTCCCGAAGAGCAATTGCCTGTTTTACTGCCTGATGTGAAAGACTGGAAGCCTTTAGGTACCGGAAAGTCTCCTCTCGCAAACCATCCGGAATTTTACAAAGCAAATTGCCCGAATTGCAAAGGTCCTGCTACAAGAGAAACAGATGTTTCCGACACATTCCTAGATAGTGCTTGGTATTTTCTTCGTTATGTAAATACAGAGTTTGATAATAAACCTTTCGACGAGCTTCGGGTCAAGAAATGGCTTCCGGTTAATATGTATATTGGAGGACCGGAACATGCGGTACTTCATCTTCTGTATTCAAGATTTATCACAATGGCGCTTCACGATTTGGGATTTATAGATTTTGATGAGCCATTTACTAAGTTTTATGCCCATGGTCTGATCATCAAAGACGGTGCAAAGATGAGCAAATCCAAGGGCAATGTGGTTGTGCCTGATGCCTATATCAAAAAATATGGCGCGGATGCTTTGCGTTGCTATCTAATGTTTACCGGGCCATTCAGTATGGGCGGAGACTTTAGGGATTCGGGAATTGAAGGAATGAGCAGATTTTTAAAGCGGGTGTGGGCATTGGCATCAGGTATTAAGGGAAAAGATGCGGATCCTGCTTTGGATACTTTTATGCACAAGACTATCAAAAGCGTGACGGAGGATATGGAAAATTTAAATTACAATACTGCGATCGCTCACTTGATGGAATACTATAACGAGCTTCACTATTTTTATACTAAATACAAAATTTTAAATATAAAATACTGCAAAACTTTAGTTTTGCTTCTTGCGTCTTTGGCTCCCCATATCACCGAAGAGCTGTGGAATAATCTAGGAGAAAAATCTTCTATTCATCAGCAGTCTTGGCCAGCATATGACTCTAAGCTTTTAGTAGAAAATGAAGTTACGATTGTAATTCAAGTTAACGGTAAAGTTAGGGACATTCTAAAAATTAAAAGTGCGGACGTAAAAAATCAAAAAGATGTTGAGCACTTCGCTTCGCTAAGTGCTAATGTTAAAAAACATTTGGATGGAAAGAAAATTAAAAAGGTTATTTACGTTGAAGGAAGAATTATAAACTTTGTGTTAAATTCCTAATTATTCTATGGATTTTCACGAGATCCTCAAGAAATATCTTCCGTTTTTAAAGCAGTACTGGATTCCGTTGAGCCTAGGTTTCTTTGGATTGATATTCTTTGCATATGGTTTGATATCGTTGATGGATAAGCCTAATCCTGAAGCTAGCGGGCTTATTTTCGAGTCTGCAAATAGCGATGCGAGTTCCGGTGTTAAGTCAAACGAAGCTAAAATTATGGTTGATATTGAAGGAGGAGTGATAAAACCGGGTGTTTACTCTTTGGCAACTAGCGCAAGAGCCCAAGATGCATTAATAGCAGCATCAGGACTTTCTAATGATGCGGATAGAAATTGGGTTGAGAAAAATCTTAATCTTGCGTCAAAACTTGTTGATGGACAGAAAATTTATGTTCCCAAGCTTGGAGAAAATAAAACCAGCTTAAGCGCAGGTTCTCAAGATGTTGTTTCAAACTCTAGCGGAATAAATATTAATTCAGCCAGTTTGCAGGCGTTAGCAGATTCTTTGCCAGGAGTTGGTCCTGCAACAGCGCAGAAAATCATAAGCGGCCGGCCATATAGCGCGATAGAAGAATTACTTAGCAAGAAGATAGTTACGGAGAAGGTTTTTGGGCAAATAAAAGATAAGATAATGGTGTTTTAGCCTTTATGTATGACCAAATCTGCCTTTGTTGCGATACTAGTATTTCTATTGTTGTTTTTTACTCTTAGGTTTTATCTATTCTATAGAAATCAGCCGCAGCATTATAACGGAGAATACCTAAGCTTCGAAACCAGGATTTTGTCCTCTCCGCAATTTTCCTACAACCAACAAAGAATATCTGCTCATTTAGATACGGGTGAAAGAATTTTCATCACAGCTCCTATGTATCCGCAATTTGGCTATGGAGATAACGTGCGTATCTCTGGCAAACTTCAGAGGAGAGTGCTAGAAAATAAAAAGCTTATTCTGGCAATGTATTTCCCCAAAATCGAAGCTAACAAAAATGGCAAAAATTTACTGTTAGCAGTCACAGGATTTGTCCGCCAAAAAGTAACTTTATTCTTCGAACAAAATCTCCCGCCTATATCTGCAAGTCTTCTTTTGGGAATTGTTTTTGGCATTAAAGAAAATATGCCCAAAGATTTTGCTAACGATTTGAGGATTTCCGGAGTTTTGCATGTAGTTGCCGCATCTGGAATGAACGTGACTATGGTGGGAGGATTTCTCTCTTCGATTTTTAGTTTCTTTCTGAAAAGGCAATATGCTTTGATTGCAAGCATACTTGGCATTTGCTTTTACGCGCTTTTGGCAGGACTAGAGCCCTCGATTATTAGAGCTTCCGTTATGGGAATTTTGGCTTTCCTGGCTCAAATTCTCGGCAGGCAGCGTCTTGCCTCATTCAGCTTATTTATCGCAGCCTACATTATGCTTTTTATATCTCCGAGCACTTTGTTTGATGTCGGGTTCCAGCTGTCGTTTATGGCCACACTTGGTCTTATCGTCATTAGACCAATTTTCGACAGAGATAAAAAACTCAAAAACTTATTAAACAAGTCTTTAATTGGCGAAGACGTTGTAACTACAATTTGTGCTCAAACTTCAACCCTGCCGATTCTTTTGGCAAATTTTGGGAGCTACTCATTTATTTCTATCTTTATCAATGGTTTAGTCCTTTGGACAGTGCCTGTGCTGATGACTTTAGGCGGGATAGGGGGACTCTTAGGAATAATTTTTGAGCCGTTAGGAGCGATATTTCTATATTTATCTTTGCCTCTGTTGTTATATTTTCAAAAGGTTGTTTCGGTTTTTTCACAAGTTTTCGGCACTCTTAATTTCACAAACTTTTCCTGGCAGTTTACGGTCGGCTATTATTTGATGCTAATTTCGTTAGTTATATTTTTTCTCCAAAGAAAACAAGGAAAAGCAAACTAAAATGTTCAAGAAAATAATTTGGTTTGGAGTATTAATATTAGTTTTTTTGGCAGGTTTGTTATTTTACCAGAGGATTAAATTTTACGATGGTAAGCTGCATGTGGTTTTTTGCGATGTCGGTCAGGGAGACGCAATTTTTATCCGTACCCCAAACGGTTTAGATATTCTTGTTGATGGCGGACCCAATGACAGCGTACTTTCCTGCTTGTCAAACCATATGCCGGTTTGGGATAGAACAATAGAGCTTGTAATTCTGACACACCCGCATACGGATCACTTTTTCGGACTGCACAATGTGCTAAAAAGATACAATGTGCTATCTTTTGATAGTGAAAAATTAGACAATAAAGCGTTAGGATTTGCAGAGCTTATCAATGAAGTAAAACAAAATAAAATACCTTTGCATTATTTATTTTCCGGAGATTCTTTTAAAACAAACGGAGGGATAAATATAAAAATATTAGCGCCGACGAAAGAATTTCTTGCGGAAACATCTCCAAACGGGATGATTGGGGAAAATAATGAATTCGCATCGTTAATCAGTCTGGTTTCATACGGTTCGTTTAAATTGCTTTTGACAGGAGATACGCAGGCAGATGAACTTTCCCAAGCTATTTCTCAATATTCCTTAACAAATCTTAGCGTGCTGCAAGTTCCTCATCATGGTTCCAAAACAGGATTGTCCTTGGAGATTTTAAACTTATTAAAGCCAAAAGTGGCTGTTATTTCCGTTGGCAAAAACAACCGTTACGGCCATCCGACTCCTTTCGTTCTGGATCTTTTGGGAAAAGTTCAGGCAAAAATTCTACGGACAGATCAAAAAGGAGAAATTGAAGTCATCTCCGACGGAAAAACTTGGCAAGTCAATTAGCTAACCGTTCTCTATCTAGCCAACCAGGATATCTCTTCAAGGAATAATTATCTTTCTATCATGGTAACATTGGAACCATATATGATATAATCTTAGGAATTAACAATAAGCAAAGTTAAAAACGTAAGAAAGTAAAACTATGTCAGATGAAAGAGTAGGGCAACATTTAAAAAATGTAGACAAACTAACTGGTACAAAGAGCATCTACAGAAAAGAGATGGAAGCTCCAGTTACACGTTTCTTAACACCTGAAGCCCGCGAAGATGCTATGAAAGTAGCAAAAGAAATTTGGATTAAGTCAATGAGATTACTCGGTGATAAGGATAAGGATGTTAGACGTGATTTCAAGGATGAGCCATTGTTTCTTGAGGGTAAGAAAAAATTAGAAAATACTTGGTTTAGAGGAGCAGATTTAGGAATCGACAGATACCATTTTAAATATGATGGCAAAGTAATAACGCATTCGAGACAAGAACTTTATATTTTCTATCTTGATCATGTCGTTAAAATTACTCGCAATATGCAATATATTAATGAAGGAAAAAACTCCAGAGGATTAACGATAGAAGAACATGAAGCAAATAGAGACGAACTAATAAATTTATTGGATGTAGTTCAAAACAGCACTCAATTTAAACAAGAAGTTATTAAGACTGATTGAAACATAAAGAGTTTTAAAAACAATAGTAGCTTGAGACCCAGGGGCTATAGCCATGAGCGTAGCCGAATGGTTGAGGCACGAATTCTAATTAATTGTAAGGTGAGGGGTTTGATGTGGGTTTAGATACGGAGAATCAATGGGTATGGTAAAAGATATAGTTGTTCCTTGGTTCTCTTCCGATTCAATACCCACAGATCCTCCGTGCGCTTCTACAATGCCTTTCACAACGTAAAGTCCCAGTCCTGTACCTTGGGTATTTGTAAAATGCTGTGAAGAGGTATCTGCCTGCGTAAATTTTGAAAATAAATTTTCCTGCTGATCTTTGGGTATGCCGATTCCGGTATCTGACACTGAAATTTCAATTTGACTTGGGTTAAGCTTGGCACTTATTTTTATTTTTCCCCCATCTGGGGTGAATTTAAGGCTGTTGGACAATAAATTATTTAAAACTTGCGCAATTCGTATTCGGTCGAAATAAAATTTAGGCAGATCCTGCGGAACATCGGAAGAAATATCGATATGCTTTTTGGCAGCCGGAGGAGTAAAAGTTTTTATCTCTTCTTGGATGAGTTCTGAAATATCACTTTGCGCTTTTTTAATAGTAAATTTGCCTGCTTCAAGTTTGGCGGCATCCAAAATTGAGGCAATTTGATCTAAGAGCAGTTTGGATTGTTGATTTATGATCTCTAAAAATTCACTTTTTTCATCTTTGGAAAGATTGTATTTGTCGGAAATTATAATTTCTGCGGAGTCTTTGATAGCTGTTATCGGAGCTCTCAACTCATGAACCATAATATTGGTAAAATCTTCTTTCACCTGTGACAGATTTTTTTCTATAGTTATATCGTGCAGCAAAACCGAAACTGCAGGTAAAGGGCCTGCAACAGGCGAAACAAAAACCTGCACTGTTTTATCTCCAAGAATTACCTCTTTTTCTTCTATGGTTTTGTTCTGGGCGACTGCATCGTGAATTTTTGACAGCATTTGATATTGCGAGGGTATGGAAGAAATGGCTTCTATGAGAGTTGGATTATCGGTTTGAATATTCAGCATTTTTTTCGCCGTGTCGTTGATGATAATTAAATTCCCTTTTTGATCCAGCATAAATACTCCGTCTGCAAGTCCTCTTATTAAGGACGTAAGTTTGGCTTTTTCTGCTTCAAGTACTGTTTCCAGTCTTGATAGCGCATTCGAAGCCTGTTCTGTAATTTGGTAAAGAATTGTCATTTCGTTTTCCTTGTACAAATTCGGTTTAGTAGAGGATACATTGATTAATCCAACGACTTTGTTGCTAATCACAAGCGGAATATGAAAAAAGGATGCTAACGCAAGTGTATTATCTTGCGACAATGGCACACCGGATAAAAGTTCATCGGAATCATTTGGCAAATGTTCCAAGAGAGCGGAGAGAGACGCAGTCATACTTTTTTTAACCTCGTCAATAAAAGATCGGCTGACGGTCTCTTCAACATATATTTTAAAGATTAGTTTGTCTTCTTTTACCACCACTGAAGAAGCGGTAGAGTAAGGAAAAAGATTTCTCAAACTTCCCGTTATAACATCAATAACTTTTTCTACATCAAGCGAATAGCCGATTCTGTCCTGAATTTCTTTAAGGATGGAAATTTGATAAATCTTCTGTTTTTGAAGAACATCCTGCGCAAGCAAAAGTTTCCTTGTTGCTTCTTCTTTAAGGGAAAAAGCGATTGCCAAAATGCCAAATATGACAACAAGAAGAATAGAGGCGGCCAAAATCATATCGTTAGGTGTTTTATTTAGTTAAGGATTCAAGACTATCTCCGGTTTTTTTGCTGCCGATTACGATTATATAGGTTCCAATTACGAACAATAGTTCTTTGAGAACTAAAAGAACTACCGGAATTAATAAATTACCTGCAGATTGGAGATATGTCTGCATGGCGTCAACAATAATACCGCCGGCGATAAAGAAAACGCCGGTTGATATGGACTTAAATCCTGCTGCCAAAATTCCTGTGCCGAATTTGCTTCTGACGTTTGCCATAATTGCTCCTGCGGCAATTGCGGCGAATGCCGCGACAAACGAGCCTCCCTGAACAAGAATATTGATTAATCTAGCTTGATCTATCATGTTTGACTCCCGGGATTAACAGAAGGCATATCCGGATTAATTTGCGGAGGAGGTGTTGGCTGTTGAGGTTGGAGTGGGGGAGCAGGAGGCACAGATTGAGTTTCGGGAGAGACTACAGGAACATCGGGAACTCCATCAGGAAAATTTGCCAATAAAGGTTCCATGGTTTTCTTGACAATCAAACCGGATAGCTGGACGAATTGGTCAATCAGGCTTTGAATAAGCACTTGCGGACTGCCTGAAATTTCAGTTATTGTTCCGTCATCCGCAACAGTAAGGCCTTGAACATTTCTCGCCTTGGCGAGAGTAATTGTCGGTCCGAGGATGATCATTTGTTTTTGGATAACCTCTGTTAAAACCTTTTTGTAATCTGTATTTTGCATTGTATCCATAATTTTAAATTAAACCTCCCTTGTTGGTCCTCCTTCAGGATGTTCGAGCAGGCGTTTTACTTTATTAACCAGATCAAGAGGCTCTACTTGATATTTAAATACATAGTCCAAAGCGCCGGCATTTATAGCCTGATTAACGAGTTCTTCCTGGCTGAAATTCGAAAACATAATCACAGGGATTTTTTGAGTCTGGGGATCTTCCTTAAGCTTTTTCAGAATGTCATTTCCCGATCCGTCCGGAAGAACTTGGTCAAGAATAATAAGATCTATTTTTTCCTCTTTTGCCTTTTTGATTCCCTCATCTCCTGTTTCTGCATAAACAGTATCCAAGCCGTTTTGCTTGAATGCGGTTAGAAATATGGTGCTTAAACTTTGGTCGTCATCGATAAGAAGTATTTTGGGCATAATTTCACGCTAGCAGTTTAAACATTTCTTGTCAATAGCGAAATAAAATGCTAGACTGAAAAAACTATGTTGGCAAAAGAAGAAATCCTAATTTCGCTGAAAAAGGCTTTGGATGAAATGGGTATAAAAGATGTCAAAATTAGCCTTGAACATCCCAAAATCGAGGCGCATGGCGATTATTCAACGAATGTTGCGTTAGTTGCCTCAAAAATATTAAAGAAAAACCCTTTTGATTTAGCTCTTGAATTGGTAGAAAAACTAAATAGCTTACATTCAACATTGCCAAATATTGATAAAGTTGAAGCAGTGAAACCCGGCTTCATTAATTTCTGGTTGTCAAAAGAATATTTAACTAAAGAGCTGCAGGAGGCGATTGATAAAGGAATAAATTTCGGGACGCAATCAAAAACAACAACTAAAACAGTAGTAGAATATTCATCTCCAAATATAGCAAAACCATTCACAGTAGGTCATTTAAGATCAACTATTATTGGAGACGCTATAGCCAATTTACTTGAAGCAATAGGCTGGACTGTTTATCGGGACAATCATTTGGGGGATTGGGGGACGCAGTTTGGTAAACAAATTTACGCGATTAAAGAATGGGGAAACGAATCAGAGCTTGATAAATCAGATCGCCCGATAAAACTGCTTGTGGATTTGTATGTAAAATTTCACGAAGAAGCGGAAAAAAATCCCAGCTTGGAAGAGAAAGGTAGGAAATGGTTTAAGAAACTTGAGGACGGAGATATAGAAGCGAAAAGATTATGGGAAAAATGCGTTGTTTGGTCGCTTAAGGAATTTAAAAAAATTTATGAGGAGCTTGGAGTTAAATTTACCGAAAACAATGGAACAGGATACGGGGAGTCATTTTTTGAAGACAAAATGGGGATTGTCATAAGCGATCTTGAAAAAAAAGGTCTTTTGAAAGAAAGTGAAGGAGCCAGATTGGTATTCTTTCCGAAGGACAAGTACCCGCCGTTAATGATTATGAAACAGGATGGAGCAACTCTTTATGCTACGCGTGATCTGGCAACAGATAAGTTCAGGCTGGAAAAATATGGAAAAGATGTTGTGGTAATAAATGAGGTAGGAGCGGAACAATCTTTGTATTTTAAACAGCTGTTTGAGGTAGAAAAACTGCTCGGATGGTATAAAGAAGGACAAAGAATCCATATCAAGCATGGCTTGTACAGGTTCAAAGATAAAAAAATGTCAACGAGAAAGGGAAATACTATTTGGCTCGAAGATGTTTTGGCAGAAGCAGAAAAAAGAGCAGCTGGCTTGGCAAAAGATAAGGACTTGTTGGTAGCAAAAGAGGTTGGGATTGGAGCGATTAAATGGAACGATCTTAAGAAAAATTCAGAGCAGGATATTGTTTTTGATTGGGATGAAATTCTAAATATGCAGGGGAATTCGGGGCCATATCTTCAATATACGTTTGCTCGCACGCAGAGCGTGCTCGCAAAAACTGGAATTGATTCTGGACAAGCCAGAATGACGTCATTCTGGGGAGCGGAGCGACTCCGGAATCTTAAACCCGAAGAAGTTTCGTTGCTGCGGACATTGATAAAGTTTCCGGAAGTAGTGGAGGAAGCAGGGAAGAATTTTGCCCCGAATATTCTTTGCAATTATCTTTTTGATCTTGCGCAAAAATTTAATCTTTTCTACGAAAAACATAAGATAATTGGAAGTGAAAATGAAGAATTAAGGACTTTATTAACCAAAGTAGTAGGCCAAACTATTAAAAATGGATTGAATCTTCTCGGCATTCAGGCGCCAGAAAAAATGTAATTGGACAACTAATTTTTGCGATCGCCTAAAAAAGTTGTCATATAAATCGTATGATTTATTCTTGTAGCTAGGTCGGAATAATTATAAAAAATGGCTTAAATCTCCTAGGAATTAGTTCGCCGGAGAAGATGTAGTTGGTTTTGATGGCTCTTCGTATTCTATGCGAAAATGTCCGCAGACTTTTCGTACAATTCCCTCTACCGTATAGCCTTTCTCCCTAAGCTCTCTGTAGTTAGTTATAATGTTAGCTTCCAAACCTTGAGTGGATTGATATTCTGGAGCTGCAGAGGCACTTTCTAGAACCTCCCTAAAAAAACGGATAAAAAACTTCTCGAAATTTTCTACTTGATTTTCTTGATGTTGAATTATGTCGGAAAAATTGATCCTGGAATGAGGCCGTTTAGAAAACCATTGTAGAAAAAAGTTCCCAAGATTAGGTTCAATTTGTCCTAGATTTTCCGTTCGTAAAACCTCTTTTCCTGGATTTTCTGTTTGTACGGCCTGCATATGGGACAATATAGCATCTGTGGCAATTAATGCTAATTGCCCCTTGACCTTTTCAATGAATTCTTGTTCCCCCAACGTTAAGTTTTTATTTGGGGGAGGTAAAATGGGGGCAGATGTCTTACTTTTGACTATATCTGGACCATTTGAAATTGGTTCCAATATATATTCGGGTTGTTTGCCGAGGCGTATGGTATCGCCAGGAGGGACAGTATTTCTAATACGGTATCTAAATGACTCTAGCCTTTCGTCTGTGGTATGCATTAGTGTATAAAAGCGAATCAATGCTTGCTCTTCGGACTTGCCTCCACGAAACTTAGCAGCTAATTCTGATCTTTTCACTGGCCTTTTCGTTGCTTTTTTAAGAATGTAATGCAGGAAATTATCTTCAAGACCATGTTTAGATTTGGGTATTATCTTTCCATTTGGAAGAGTCAGATCTCCGGGAATGGGCTTAAATAGTTCCATCTCTGGCAGAACAGCGTTAATTAGCAAAACGAAGTTTTTTTGGTCAAACATATAGGTTAAGCTGCCGCTTCCATTGTCATTTTTGCAGGTACTTGCTTTTACTCTTAAATTTTTCCTTTCTTCGGTGACAAGGCTTCTGACGGCATATAGTTCATGTATACCGGTTATTTTAAATATCGCAGAAGATACGTTGTTTGTTGCATAGTGCTTCCGTCTAAGTACTAAGATCTCTTGCTTACCGTCAATCAGAAGAACTAAATGATTCTTGTCTGCAAATTCTGAAGAAGTTGCCACGGTAACTCTTTGAATAGGTAGATCAACAGATTTTTGTATGTCTAATTGCGATGTTGGTGATTTTAA
Source organism: Candidatus Levyibacteriota bacterium (assembly GCA_030651475.1). Taxonomy (GTDB): domain Bacteria; phylum Patescibacteriota; class Microgenomatia; order Levybacterales; family UBA12049; genus JAUSEW01. The sequence goes on along the minus strand of JAUSEW010000005.1, from coordinate 19,719 downwards.
TGTTTCAACAGCCATTTTTAAAAATAAATATTAGGTTGTTATTATAGGACAAAATAGCATTAAGCGCAAGCAGAAAGAGTTTGTTCATTAAAGTTTGGCACGATACATTGAAAAATGGTAAAATGGGTTAAGTATGCAGTTCAAGCGGAGCATTTTGCCAAACGGACTTCGGATAATTACCATTCCAATGCCATCTTTTGAGTCCGCTACGGTTTTGGTGATGGTTGGTGCAGGAAGCCGTTATGAAGTAAGAAGCAACAATGGAATTTCCCACTTTTTGGAGCACATGGCTTTCAAGGGAACCAAAAAACGGCCTTCAGCTATAGATATTACAAGTTTAATTGATGGAATGGGCGGAGAATGCAATGCGTTTACAGGTAAGGAGGCAACCGGATTTTACATCAAATCAGCAAGCGACAAAATAGAACTATCTTTGGATATTTTGTCCGATATGCTTTCCAATTCCAAGCTTGACCCAAAAGAAATAGAGAAAGAAAAAGGAGTAATTTCGGAAGAACTAAACCTCTACGAGGATACGCCGAGCAGGAAAATCGGCGATATTTACGAAAGGCTTTTATATGGAGATACGCCAATGGGTTGGGATGTTGGAGGAGAAAAAGATGTCATTAAAAAAATTCAAAGAGAAGATTTTGTTAAATATATGGCGAGTTTATACAGCGCGGATAATATAACCGTGGTTGCAGCAGGAGGAATTACTTCAAATGAAGCGGAAAAACTTATTGGGAAATACTTTAAGGGAATGCAAAGGTTTGATACGTTGCGATATAAAAAGGTCGTGGAGAACCAAAAAAAACCCGAGGTTTTTATTAAACAGAAAAAGACAGAACAAGTGCATATTGCCTTGGGTTTTCGAACTGTTCCGATGGAGCATCCGGATAGATATGCTTTGGATGTTCTGGCTGCAATTTTGGGCGGAGGGATGAGCAGCAGGCTTTTTCATGAAGTAAGAGAGAAAAGGGGATTGGGTTATTATGTGAGAACCAATTCTGATCAGTATCAAGACGTTGGGAGTTTAGTTTCTTTTGCAGGAGTTGACCCAAAAAGAGCAGAAGAAGCAGTTGCTGTGATTCTTGAAGAACACAAAAAGATTAAAGATAAAGGATTAAGGATTAAGGATGAAGAATTAACGAAGGCGAAGGAGTATATAAAAGGACATCTGGTGCTGGAATTGGAAGACAGCAGGTCTGTAGCAGGATTTTATGCTTCCCAGGAGCTGCTGGAGAAAAAGATTAAGAGTCCGGATAATTTTATAGAAAACATAGATAAAGTAACAGCAGGAGAAGTTTATAGCGTTGCAAAGAAGTATTTTGTAAAGGCAGGTTTGAATCTGGCAGTAATCGGCAACTTTCCTTCGACTTCGCTTAATACAATTGCCCTTTTGACAAAGATTTAAGAAACTGCTAGAGTTGTAGATAAGCGTCTAGTTATTTAGCGTCTAGCGTATAGTTAAAACTAATAAAACTAAACGCTTCCAAACTAAACGCTAATAAAGTATGGAGAGAAGTGTTGTTTTGGTAAAACCGGATGGAGTTCAAAGAGGCCTGATCGGTGAAATAATCCATAGGTTTGAACGAAAAGGCTTAAAACTTATCGGCATTAAAATGCTTTCCTTATCCGATGCGATTTTGGATGAATGGTACGCGCACCACAAAGATAAGCCATTCTTCGGAGGTTTGAAATCTTATATGAAATCATATCCGGTTGTGGCAATGCTTTGGGAAGGCAAGGATTCTGTTGCAACTATCAGAAAAATGATTGGTATTACCAAAGCCAGAGATGCGGAGCCCGGAACGATCCGGGGAGATTTCGCCATGAGCCAGCAATATAACCTTGTTCATGCGTCGGAAAGTGTTGAGATTGCCAAAAAAGAAGAAATGTTGATTTTTAATAAAGATGAAGTCTTTAATTGGGACAAAAAAGATCTCCAAGATGTTTATCTCAAGGACGAAATAGGCGACGCTTAATTCCAAAAATAACTATCCCCAACAGTATCAAAGAGATAAAATCCGATACAAGACAATATTGACAAATTGCTTTCAGAATAAAAATCTGCACTAGAATAAGCCCTAGCGAAAAGATTGCTCCCAAAAAAATTACTGCGAAAATCAATTTTAATATGAATTGTCGTTTTGTCTCAATAAAGATTAAAGAAAGGATTATAGCAGCAAGATAAAAAGCACTTCCGATAAGAGAGATTGGAATACCGGCTAAGTTAGCAAATTGACTCGTGAGGACAGTTTCGCAGCCTTGAGCAATAGAGCAAGGAGGAATAGCATTTTCGTAATGGAGAATAGTTAAATAGCTTGCGTCTATAAACCCCAGGAATGAAAGCGCAATTACAAGAAACAGGATATTATTTGATTTGGTCCTGGACGAGTTTTTTAAATTCATCATAGCTGTTCGGATTTTGAATCTTTTTTCCATTTATAAAAAATGTAGGAGTAGAATTAACCCCAATACTTATGCCTTGATTGAGCTCATCATTGACAAATTTTTTGGTCTCATCGCTATTGATATCTTTTTTAAACTTTTCTACATCAAGATTAATCTTTGTGGCATAGCTTGTAAAAATTTCCATTGCATTTCCTTGCGTAGCCCAAGATTTTTGATTTTCGTAAATCATATCATGCATTTGCCAAAATTTTCCCTGAAGATTAGCTGCAAAGCCCGCTTGAGAAGAAAGAAGGGCATTTTGGTGAATGCTGGTTAGCGGGAAAAATCTATAAACAAAATAAATATCTTTAGGAAAGTCCGAAAGAAGCTGTTTTACCAAAGGATGATATGCTGCGCAAGCCGGACATTGGAAATCTGCATATTCAACAAGCGTAACTTTGGCATCTTTTGGTCCGGTGGCTATATCGTCTTTGGAAACCGGAGGCAAATTACTAATGCTTGAGGTTGGAGCAGGTGAATTGACAAGAGCAATCAACCCCCAAATGCTTGCCGTAATGATAACTATAACCCCAACCCAAATTGCAACCTTTTTCATACATTCTATAATGTCATGTTTTGGCAACAGGCGCAAGAGGAATATTAATTTTCGCTTTCGTGTCGAAGACCCTGAGCTTGCCGAAGGGTCGGGGATGGCAGATTTGAACTGCCGACCTCACGGTCCCGAACCGTGCGCGCTACCAACTGCGCTAATCCCCGTTTGCTTTTTGTGCCTCCAGGAGGAATTGAACCCCCATCGTACCCTTAGGACGGGTCTGCTCTATCCGTTGAGCTATAGAGGCGTTGAGATAAACTTTATCTGTATTTTATCACATTTACTTTAGTCCTACGGTGTAGAGATTTGGGGTGATGTTGGGATTTCCGAAATTAGTCAGTATGACCAGCCTTGATCCATCCGGCCAGGGGAATACATATTTATCAATAAAAGGCCCGGCATAGATAGTAGTTTTATTTCCGCCGTCATATTCAATAATGTTTATTTGCTGGTTATTTACAAAGATGAGGTGTTTTGAATCCGGAAACCAGCTCAAGCCAAGCATTTCACCACTAATTTTATAGTTTTTGTCTTCGCTTATATCGTACACATAAACAGAATCTTTTTTTATTTCCCTTTGGTCAGGAGTAGCATCGGTACCCAGTAGGGGAGGTATTATAACTAAAGGTATGGTTGCGGATTGGGAGGCGGTGTAAAGAATTTTAGTTTCATCCGGAGACCAAGATAATATTCGGAAATTTTGAGAGATAAGTTGTTTAAGTTTTGGTTTTAGGCCGTCAATACGGGATGTTTCTTTATCTTCTTTTTGCTTTTGCCAAGAAGCGTTAATGCTGGTAAGGGTTTCAGTCACGTCTTTGGGATTTTGGTTAAATCCGGAAGCTTCAAATAAATAGGTAGTTTGAGACTGCTCGGCAGATATTGTTGCAAGAATTTCTTTTCCATCCGGCGACCAAGAAAGACTGGCTTGAGAAAAATTGCCAATGGTATTATCTGCAATTTGAGTCGAAGCGCTTTGAAGAGTCAATATGGGTCTTGTGCTTATGTCCAATACGTAAACCCCGCTTTTTTTAAGAGACTGATTGTCAACAATAAAAGCAATTTGAGTACGAGAAGGATCCATTACGGGATTTCCTACGCCGATATCAGTTATGCTTTCCAGCTTAGGCGTGGTGCTAAAAAGCAAAGCATCTATTTTGTCTACAACCTCTTTTTGTATTTGAATTGTTTTTTCCCATGAAGAATACCCGTCTTTTACAATTCTGATTTTATATTCTCCGGGCGCAAGATTTATTGTATTATCAGTTGCTGTGGTTAAATGGTCATTTATCAATATGGATGCTCCGTCCGGCTGGCTTTTTGCCACGAGCAGACCCGTTCCTGAAAGACCCAACTTGCCCTTTCCTATATTTAGACGATATCCTGTGCCGTAAAGGATGGCAATGGTAGTTCCGATGGCCAGAAATAGGAAAACTGCAATATAAGTTATAAGCTGCCTTGACATGGTTACTTATTATACATTTTTCAAATAGCCTATTGCAAGATAAAAAAACTGGGGATATAATCAATTTGCTCAAGCTAAAAATTTAAGTGATAGGTTAAAGGAGTAGTCTGATATGTTTTCAAAAAGAATCGGAATTGATCTTGGCACTGCCAATACGGTAGTTTACCTTGCCGGCCAGGGAATAGTTCTCAATGAACCCACAGTTGTTGCTGTGACAGCAGATGACAATCGGGTAATTGCGGTAGGTAAGGAGGCAAAAGAAATGCTAGGTAGAACTCCGGGGAATATAATAGCTTTAAGACCTCTTAGGGATGGTGTTATTGCAGATTATACTGTGACAGAGGCAATGCTTTCTTATTTTATGGACAAGGCTTGCGGTAAATCCAGATTTTTCAAACCGGAGGTAATGGTGTGCATTCCTTCCGGCGTTACGCAGGTTGAGAGACGAGCTGTTCTTGACGCGACAATGGCTGCAGGAGCAAAAATAGCCTATCTTATCGAGGAACCGTTGGCAGCTGCAATTGGCGCAAAAATTCCCATAGCTCAAGCTGCAGGACATATGATTGTGGATATTGGCGGAGGATCTACGGAAGCGGCTGTTATTTCTCTTGGCGGAGTGGTAGTTCATCATTCGGTTCGGGTAGGGGGAAATAAGATTGATGAGGCAATCGCAAATTACACCAAAAAGAAATTTAACCTTTTGATTGGAGAAAGAACAGCAGAAGAAATAAAAATCGCCATAGCAAACGCACTCGTAGGGGAAGAAAATTCTGCTTCGGAAGGGCAAAGGAAAATGGAGATTAGAGGAAGAGACAATATAACAGGGCTGCCAAGAACAATCGAGCTTACGGAAGTTCAGATAAATGAGGCTATTTATCCTACGCTTTTGAATATTATCTCGGCGGTAAAAGGCGTTTTGGAGCAAACTCCTCCGGAATTGGCTTCAGATATAATAGACAAAGGCGTGGTTATGAGCGGAGGAACGTCTCTTCTTAAGAATCTCGATAAACTTATGACCAAACTTACCGGCGTTCCTTGCCATGTTGCGGAAGATGCGATTCTTTGCGTTGCTCGGGGGACAGGTGTTGCTTTGGAAAATATAGAATTATACAAAAGGAGCATAAGCAGACAATAAAACATTTTAAAATCTGCCAACGCACAATTTATCCTATAAGATTTATCATTAATATTTTTATTTTCACAAATAATGGTAAGATACGATAACTTTTCATATAGTTATAGATTTATAGTATTTATCTTTTAAAGACAAATAAATTGAGTTATTTTATGGCTTTGCAGATAGAAAATTTAAGAAGGGATTTTGAGTATATTAAATATTCAAAAAGAGCAAAACAAAGACATTGCAAATAATAATATTAAGCTTATAATAAAAATGATATGTTAAGCAAGAAAAATATCTTAAATGTCGGAATAACGGACGCTTCTAAAGAGGAAATCCTAGAGTATATTATAAAAGGCCTAGCGCAAAATGGTAAAAAGTACTTTGTTGTGACACCAAACCCTGAAATTTTGGTAATGGCGGACAAAAACATTGATTACCAAAAAGTCTTAAATAAGGCAGAAATAGCCTTGGCAGACGGTATAGGAGTAATAATTGTGGGTCAAGTTTTGGGTAAACCATTAAAAGAGAGGGTAACGGGAGTTGACTTACTAGAAAGCTTATGTTTGCTTGTTGCGGAAAAGCCTATAACAGTGGGCTTTTTGGGTGGTAAGCCTGGGGTAGCAGAGAAGACTGCCGAGTGCTTGCTGTCTAGATACCCCAATCTTAAAATCGGTTTTGTTGGTCAGGAGTGGGATAATGCTGGTTTTGTTCTTGCGGATGAACGCAGAAAGGCGCGGAACAATACGCAGAAAGGCGCGGAACGGAATAATTCAGCGTTGTTCAGCGTTTTTGATCAGCGTGGTTCAGCGATGATTGACATATTGTTCGTCGCCTTTGGGGCGCCGAAGCAGGAGTTATGGATGAATGAAAATTTAGCTAAAATTCCGGTCAAAGTCGCGGTGGGAGTAGGCGGATCTTTTGACTACATCAGCGGAGAAGTTCCAAGGCCGCCAAAATGGATTAGTAAAATTGGGCTTGAATGGTTTTTTCGTTTAATTACCCAACCCTGGCGCTGGAAACGCCAGCTCACGCTTCTGGAATTTATTTATCTGGTTTTAAAAGAGAGATTTTTAAGTAAATAATTGAACCTTTCTCTTTCAGCCATTTCTCATATTAACGTATTATTGTTTATGTTATAATTACGAGAATGAGAATTTTGTATTTACAGACATTTCCTTTGTTCGGGTCTGGTTCCGGAACATACGCAAGGGAGCTTGCGGAAGAAGTTGCCAAGAGCCATGAAGTTGCAATGGTTGCTCCGGAAGAACGTGAAATTCCAGGCTTAAAAATGTATAAAGTAAATTTACCGGTCAGAATTGCATTTACAGGTCATCCTGAATGGCCAGACTGCAAGCTTTATACCAAAGTCGGCGGGAAAGATCTTTCGGCAAATTATCTTGCATATTTTGAAAAAATAATACAGGCGGTTAATGATTTTCAGCCAAACATTATCCATGTACATCATCTAATGCCCCTTTCCTGGATTGCCCGTTTTGTTAAAATTGCCTACGGTCTTAATTTCATTGTTACAGTTCACGGTTCAGAATTGCCGACTTTGGAGCAAGATAAACGTTATCCCTTTTTAACATCTGAAGCATTGCATAAGGCTGTTCGTATAATTCCAAATAGCTTTTGGACAAGAGATTGGATGAACAGAGTGCTTAAAGATGGATTTGGCGATCAAATAAGAGTAATACCCGGCGGTGTTGACATTGATGAATTTAAAAAAGTTGACACGGGGGATATAGATAAAAGATTTAACCTTAAAGGCAAAAAAGTAGTTGTTTTTGCCGGAAAACTTACTCCCTACAAAGGCGTTAAATATCTAATCTATGCTGCCAAAAAGATTAAAGGAGAAGTGTTGATTTTGGGAGATGGATCTGAAAGAAAAAACTTGGAGGAAATTGTAAGTAAGGAGCAAATTAAAAATGTTAGGTTTATAGGTCATTTGGGAAACGATACTAAATTTCTTGTTAAATTTTACAGTAGAGCAGATGTTTTTGTTGCTCCAAGTGTTTGGGATGAGCCTTTGGGTCTTGTTATTCTTGAAGCAATGGCTTGTGAAACGCCGGTAGTTGTGACTCGCAAAGGAGGAATACCATTAGCAGTTAAAGATGGAAAGAATGGCTTATTTATCAGATCGAGAAATGCCAAGGATATTGCCGAGAAGGTTAATTATCTATTTCAAAATGATGAAAAACGTCTCAAAATGGGTCAAAAAGCGCGCGAAATCGCCGTAGAAAAATTCAGTTGGAAGATAATCGCGCAAAAATTTATAGAGAAATACGAAAAATTTGCAACTTACCCTAAGAACAATAACATCAAAAAATAAAACTTCCTTTTAAAATCTATTTTTTCTTCAACGATTAGTGTATTATGGTATATGGAGATTGAAAATTGATATGAGGATAGCGATTGCGGGGGTGGTAACCAAGAAGATTGAGGAGGATGCTTTGGGAGGAACAGAGGCTTTTACTTATCTTCTAGTGAAAGGTTTGGTGCAAAGAGGCCACGAAGTAACTTTGTACTGCGCAACGGGAAGCAAAACTCCGGCACAACATCATATAGAAATCTGCAATGGGGAAGACGCATTAGGAGAAGAATCTAATCTTCATTTCGTTTATCCCTACACGTTGTTGGAAGTTAGAGCAATTATAGAAGACATTAGAGAGAAGAAATTTGACATATTACATATTAATTTTCTAAAGACTTTTATAATGTCTTATTTTGCCAGTCAGGTAAATATTCCAATTCTTTATACAATGCACAGAGACTTTATGAGCAGGCCCAAGATTTATGAAGTTTATGAGAGAATTGGGTTTTCTCCAAATGAAAATTTTGTTTATGTTTCGAAAAAAGCTCAGGAACTTTCACTTTTTAAGAATAATGCTGGATTTATCTACAATGGAATAGATGTTTTCAAATTTCCAATTTCGCAGAATTCAAATCAGGAAAAGTTTCTTTGGCTGAGTCGGGTGGACGAGCTTAAGGGCTGCTCTGAAGCAGTTAAGGCCTGCTCTATGGCAAAAGTGCCGCTCATTTTATCGGGAATAATTGACAGGGCAAAATACCAGAGCTTTTTTGATAAAGAGGTAAAACCATATCTTACTTCAGAGATTGTTTTTGAGGAGCATGCCGGATTTGAACGGAAGTTAGAGTTGTATCAAGATGCAAAAGCTTTTCTTTTTCCGATTCAATGGGAGGAGCCGTTTGGCCTAGTATTGATTGAAGCGATGGCATGTGGAACACCGGTGATTGCCTTTGCGAGAGGTGCGATACCTGAAGTTGTTGTAGATGGAGTTACAGGATTTGTTGTTAATTCGTCGGAAGAGGACAAAAGAGGAGATTTTATCATCAAAAAAACAGGAATTGAGGGATTGGTTGAGGCTATTCAAAGATTAAATTCATTATCTGAAGAAGAATATGTAAGAATGAGACAAGCCTGCCGAAAGCATGTTGAGGATAATTTTTCAGTTGAGAAAATGGTCGATGGATACGAAAGGGTATATAGAGAAATATTGAACATTGTTTAAATTATGAATGATGGAGTAGTTAGCCCTGAAATTGGTATAGAAAATGTGGGGAAAATACCACAAGCTGATTCAGCTAAGACAGAAATAGAAACTGAAGGGGGGAAAGGTATTATTTTATTTAGAACTAACGATATTGAGCTTTTTGTTCCTAGAAAACCAAATGTACCGCTTACTGAAGGAATTTCCATAAGAGTTGAGGGCGTAAAAAATGTAACTAATAAGACAAAAGAAACGCTTCGTGAGTTTGTTTATGCTTTGGGAGCAGGAAAAGTTATAGCCGAAAGCAGACAGACTCCAGATGAGCCTTGGGCAAACACCAGAATTGGAAATTCGTCTACTGGTGATCTGGACGTTGTAGATATATATGGAATAAATGCACGAAATCCAGATTCGTGGCGAAAACCCGTAGATGCAAATAGTAGAAATGTTCCAGAAATAAATTCGCTTGATTCCCATTATGATGAAACAAGATTAGTAAAATTATTTGGACGTTATATGCCGAAGTGGAAAAAGCTTGCGAACATTATGAAATTGTTTCAGAATGGAATAAATGAAATCCAAGGACAGCTTTCGGAAGCAAGCACTACTGTTTGGGAAAGCGACAGATTTCGTGTATCGGTAAATACAGACCCTCATCTTAATGGGATTCACATACTTGTTGATCCGAAAGAAAAAATTTCAAGACAATGGCAGACTGTTCATGAAAAACAAGCAGATATGGAAAATGAGGTAATGGTTCAGAGATACGTACAGCAAGTTACAGAAGCCGCAGCGATATCTTTGGGAGTAAGGCAAATAATTTTTGGCGGAAAAGGAGAAATTCATAATAGCGGAAATTGGGCTGGTGGACTTAAAGATGTCAGCGAAGGAGGAACTTTATCTACGGAAAAGCTTGCGCAAAATCCCAAAATGGAAAAAAAGCTGCACAGGCCTGATTTGGCAGCAAAAGATAAAGATTTTGGAACGGCCGTACATTTTCATATATATGTTCCGGAAGACCCGAATGCTCCTGTTGTTTTGCCTGTTATGTCAGAAGGTGAAGCACAGGAGAGATTGAAAATCGCAAGAGAGCAAAGAATTGAGGGTTCTGCATACAAAGCAATTATAGATCAGTGGAATACAATTCCAAAAACAGATAGCGCTACGGTTTTGGATATAAGAAATAAATTAGGAAATAAAGTGCTTACTCAATGGCTGGAAGAAAACTCTAAAGGACAGCTTGTTAGTTAAGCGACATGAGAATATGAATGTTTTGATTACGGGTTACGAGGCTGCGCCTTTTTATAAAAGGGGAGGACTGGGGGATGTAATGGAATCTTTACCAAAGGCCTTAAGTAAGATTGGAGTAGATGTGCGCGTGGTGATACCATATTACAATGACATAAAAAAGAAGTATAACTTCAAAGAAGAGGGCGAATTTGTAATGAAATTCGAATCCGAAGAAGATCGAATAGGGGTCTATTCCTCATTATTGCCTCAGACTAAAATCCCCTTTTATTTTCTAGATAACAAGAGACATAAGTTCATTAGCTATAAACGCGGAAGAGACAAGATAAATCAATTTGCATCTTTTGATTTGGCAGTTGGGCATTTTATTGGTTGGGTTTCAGAGCATCATCATTGGTCGCCTGATTTAATTCATTGTAATGATTGGCATACAGCCATTATTCCTTTAATTCTAAGAAAGAAAATAAACTTATCGATTCCGACGCTCTTAACTATTCATAATCTTATGTATCAAGGTGTTGGATCGCTGAAGGTATTGGATCTGCTTCACATGAAAGATGAGGAAACAAAAGAATTGAAAAGAGATAAGCCAGCAACGGCAATAAATTTTTTGGGGGAGGGAATTATTCACGCGACCAGGGTTTCAACAGTTTCTCCAACCTATGCAAAGGAAATTGAGCAAACAGAACGCGATCACAGTCTAATTTCCCCGTTTCTTGTCAAAAGAGAGCAGGAGGGACTTGGGAAAGACAGAAGGGTTATGGGAATTCTCAACGGTATTGATTACGACATTTGGGATCCGGCGAAAGATGAATTTGCTTTTCATAAATTTGATATTAATAACTGGGAAGTTGGAAAAAAAGACAATAAAGATGATTTATTGAAATGCTTGGGTTTGGAAGACAGGCCGACTTTTTGTTTTGTCGGACGAATGGCTGCCCAAAAGGGATTGGATATTTTGATAAAAACGATTAATCACATTTCCAATTTTAATGTTAATATAATAATTTTAGGTTCAGGCACCCCAAAAATTCAAGCCAGCGTTTTAAAAATAGCTAAAAAATTTACGTGGGTTAAAGCAGAAGTTGTTTACGATGAAGAGCTTGCTCATAAGATTTATGCAGGTTCGGATTTTATAATAGTTCCGTCCCGTTACGAACCATGCGGGTTGATACAAATGATTGCAATGCGATATGGAACGATACCTATAGCAAGTGACACTGGAGGGCTAAGGGACTCTATTCTAAACGGGAAAAATGGGTTTCTCTTTAAAAAAGGGAAATCAATACGTCTGAAAAAAGCAATAGAGCGTGCCTTAAGCAGAATGCAGAATAAGGAAAAATTTAAAAAAATGGTAGAGCGGGCAATGAAAACTGATTTTTCTTGGGATAAAAGCGCGGTTTTATATAAAAAATTGTACGAGGAAATGTTAAGATAACATTATGGACTTTCAGTTTCTGCAAAATCCAATTTCCAAAAAATGGGTTATTCTGTCTCCTCGACGCGCCAAAAGACCGGACATCGCAAAAGGATTTGAGCCGGTTTGTCCATTTTGTCCGGGCAGAGAAAAAGAAGAAAAGGAAGTTTATCGGGTAGGCGGGAACGATAACGATAGCGGATGGCAGATTCGTGTTTTGCCGAATAAATTTCCCTTTGCTCCAATTCATGAAGTTATAGTTCATTCTCCTGATCACCACAAAAATTTCGGCGAACTTCCCTTATCTGCGGCAGAACTCATAATTAATACCTACAGACAGCGTTACGATGCTCATAAAGATAAAGGCCAGGTGTATATTTTCCATAATCATGGGGAGGGTGGGGGAGAAAGTCTGCCTCATCCCCATACCCAGCTTGCAGTTATCCCATCTGACGTAAAAATGGATGTGCCCACACTTGCCTCAAATAAAGAAGCGGAAGCAGTTTCCGAAGATCAAATTACCCAAGAGACAAAAGAATTTATAATTTTTTGTCCCAAAACTTCTCAATGGCCGGATGAAGTTTGGATTAGTCCGAGAAAAAGAGGACGACTATTTGGAGAGATTAGCGATGGAGAGGTATCGGATTTAGCTTTTACGCTGTCAAGATTAGTGCAGATACTTGATCTTCGCCACGGTAATGAATTTCCATTTAATTTTTATATTTATCAAGGCGGGGATTGGTATTTGCGCATTATTCCGAGAGTCAAGTCATTGGGAGGTTTTGAAGTAGGTACGGGAGTATTTATAAATACCCAAGATTCTCAAGAAACAATAAATTTCATAAAAGAACATTTTGAAAATCCGGATGAAGAAAAGATAAAAACAAGCCACAGTGCCACTTACCGCAAGGGAGTCTAACAAGTTTTATTAACAAATATTTTGACATATTAATTTGTGGTGCTTTGACAATTTTTTTAAGCGGTCGCCTAAAAAAGTTGTCATGCTTGCTTATTTATACTTATATGTCTAATCTATCCAACTATATTATTCCTGGGTTGTCTTATCAGGGTTTCCGAGGACCATCCCCAAAGCACAAAGCACCCCCATTTAGCCTGACGGTTTGGACAGAGAAAAAAGAAGAATTAAATCTTCGTAACGGTTTTTCCTAAATCAGTGAAATTATCTTTTCCTAAATCTACATTAACTCCCCTAACGCTATTTCCTGAAAGCCCGATTGTCTTAACTTGTGGAGCTGCCTTACGAATAGCTGCCAAAACGATCTGCCCATCATGTCCGTTTGCTTCATAATCGTTAAGATTTCCATCAATAATCGCTACCTGCACTCCTAATTTTACAAGCTTACTTGTTGCAGCAAGCGCATCCTCTAAATTAGTTGCCGATAATACAACTTCATGTCCCTTATCCGCAAGAGATCTTTTTATTATTTTTTGCCAGAATTCATTGTCTTCGGCTACAAATACTTTAGCTCGTTCTGGTGACATAATGTTGGAATTATACTAAAAAGAAGAAGTTTATGCAAATTAGAGTCTTATCTAATCAATAAATGGACTGAAACATAAAGGAACATTTTGAAAATCCGGATGAAGAAAAGATAAAACAAAAACATCAAGCAGGATACGGAAGGGGGGTATAGCTTACTATTCGGTTTTTTGCTGAATTCCCAAAAGCCAGAGAATTGATTCTTTCTTGTATCTTCTGTCGCCTCTTGAATTTATTCTGATAGCCGGAAGCTTTCCTCTTTTGCCCCAACGTTTAATTGTTAATGGTGAAACTCTAAGAACTTGCGCGACTTCGCGAACTGTTAGAAGATCTGGAAGATTGTTGATTGATAGAGTTTGAATCATAATAGCCTTACGAATATACTTTTAATAATCAATATGCTAGTTAATTAGATATACAATAACAAAGTATAACAATATTGTCAAGAGGTATTTTAACCCAACAAAAAAGATTCCCGTTTGAGAGAATCTTTTTTGGTAAATAATAAAAATCGTTAATTATTACTTCAATTCAACAGTTGCGCCGGCGGCTATTAATTTCGCCTTTGCTTCTTCGGCTGTTTTTTTGTTGACTTGCGTCATTACCTCTTTTGGTGCAGCATCAACTAGGTCTTTGGCTTCTTTAAGTCCCAATGTTGGAACTAATTCTCTAAGTGCTTTAATAACAGCGATTTTATTTGCTCCTGAACTTGCAACAACAACGTTAAATACTGTTTGTTCTTCAACGGGTTCACCTGCTTGTGCTCCAGTTGCCGCTGCAGCTGGTGCTGAGGCCATCATAGCCGAAGCAGAAACTCCGAATTTCTCTTCCAAAGTTTTTACGAAGTCGGAAAGTTCCAAAACAGACATTTCTTCAATTGATTTAAGTAATTCTTCTTTAGTTAATTTTGCCATTTTACATTTCACCCCCTTTATTTACTAGACGATAGATAGTAGAAGATGGAAGATTGACGAAATCTATCTTCTGTTTTCCAGCATCAAATTTCTATCTTCTACTTTCTATTTTCTACCGTCAACATTTTTATTTCCTATTGCTTTTAGAGTTAAAACAAACTTCTGTATATTCCAGCTTAGTGCTCTATGAAGACCGAAAATAGGAGCTTTGATTCCTCCAACGATTTGAGCAAGCAGTATCTCTTTGGTAGGAAGAGTTGACAATTTCATTACATCGTCTTTCGTCAGCATTTTTCCCTCAAGAAATCCGAACTTAATTTCAGGAAGATTTATCGCTTTTATGGCTTTGGCAAGTGCTTTTATGGGGGAAATTACATCTGAAAAAGAAAAAAGAGTAGCTGTTGCGCCTTGAAAAGCTTTTGGATCCTCAACAGAGGCTTTCATGTCGTTAGATTTAGATAACGCAATTTTCAAAAGCGTGTTTTTGGTGACAACTAGCTCGGCATCGCTTTTTCTTAATTCTTTCTTAAGATCCTCGAGCTGTTTATGAGTCATTCCCTGATAATTAGCAAATATAATGCCTTTAGCGCGGTTTACTTTTTCCGCAATCTTTGCTACAATTTGCTCTTTCTTCTGTCTGACTTGATTTATTTTCGTATCCATAAAAAAACGCTCCTAAGAGCGTCACCTTAATTACTAATTACAAATTATTAATTTATAATTCGGCTGCTCCTCGGTGAGACTTATTCTGCTTTGCAGAACTCACTGTCTTAGGACAAAACTAAATATAGCAGATAATAATTACGTAGTCAAGAGGAATTAAAAGGGTTAGTTTATCTAAACCGAAGGATTTAAAGCTAAGGATTGTATATCCAAAACGTTGCTAACGCTGAATGCTTTGAGATCCTTATTGATTCTTCTGGCAAGACCAGTCAAAACTTTTCCATGACCAATTTCCATAACTGCTTCTACTCCCATGTCTATCATTATTAACATAGACGCTAGCCAATTCACAGATCCGACAATTTGTCTCTGTAGATCCTTTTGGACTTCTGAAGATGTATGCATCGGTAGTGCGCTCGTATTACCAATCACAGGCATTGTAGGATCATTTATCCTAACTTTATGTAATGCCTCTATCATTTCTTCTGCTGCCGATTCCATAAGTCTCGAATGAAACGCTCCTTCTACCTCTAGCCTTATTATTCTTGCTCCTCTTCTCGTTAGCAAATCTGACGCATGAGCAAAGCCTTCATTAAGTCCGCTTATTACTATTTGTTGTCTGGAGTTTACGTTTGCGATCTTAGCATCCGTGTGTTGACAAACTTCCTCAACAACGCTTTCGTCAAGGCCAATAACAGCAGCCATAAACCCTTTTTGCCTTATGCTTGCCTCGTGCATAAAATGTCCACGCTTCCTTACTAATCTCAACGCATCTGGGAAACTTAATGAACCTGCTGCTACTAAAGCTGCATATTCACCAACACTATGTCCTGCTGCTACAATGCCTGGCGCTATCCCAAATTTTTCCTTAAATGCTTCAAGAGCTGCGATACTTGTGGTAAGTGTTGCAGGTTGAGTATTATGAGTTTGGTTAAGCTCGTTTTTAGGCCCTTCAAAGCACAATTTTGCTAAATTGAAACCGAGCGTTCCGTTTGCTTCTTCAAAAACTTTTTTTGCCGCAGGGGAATTTTCAAAAAGATTTTTTCCCATTCCAACCTCTTGACTGCTTTGTCCAGGAAACATAAGCCCAATCCTAGGAAAAGCTTTTATTTCTTTTCTCGGTGCGCCATCAAAATTACCAATTCCTTGAGAGCCTATGCGTTCAGCGTTCATATTAATGCAAGAAGTATATTATAAATTTTGAAAAAGTACAATATGGTTAACCTAGGTCTATTTTTATTCCGGGACTCATGGTGGATTTCAAGACAGTATTTCTTATATTCTCTTTTTTAATGGCGTTAATTATTGTCTCGATGTTTTCCGTTAGTTTCTTTGGACCGAAAGAAAGTTTTCCTAGAACTAAATGCATAAGCGGGGATTTGGCTTCGGTTTTGAAGCGAATTTGGCCTTTGGTAAAATTCTCCGCCATTTTTTCAGGATTAGCAGTCAGCGTTCCGTTTTTAGGATTGGGCATAAGACCTCTAGGTCCTAGGATTTTTGCAATTCTGGCTAATTTTGGCATCATTGCTGGAACTGCCAAGAGCACATCAAAATTAATTTTTCCCTTTTCAACTTCCGCTACTATTTTGTCATCAGCAATTGCCACCCTTATCGCTTTGCCTGTTCCGTGGGGTAGGGTAACGGTTCCGGATATTCCTTGAGAAGCGGTATTGATATGGAGCTCTACGGTTTCATCGAATTTGGATATTTTCAGTTTTGGCAAAAGCTCCAAAGCATCAGCCAGTTTATATTTTTTCGTCCGATCAACAAGCTTTTTGACTTCCTGATATTTTTTGGATCTGACGTGCTTTGGTTTCTTAACTTTGACTGTTTTCTTTGGTTTTTCTTCCTTTGGTTTTTCAGTTTTAGCCTTCTCCAAAGCCTCCATTTTGGCTAATTCTTCTTCGGAAGGGCCAACTGAAACAACTCGTTCTCCACCCTTAGCACCTTTAACAACCTGCCTGTCGGCAGACAGGGCTTTTTTCCCCTCTTTTCTTTTCTTTGTCTCTTGTTTGTGTTTTTGCTCAAGAGTTTCATCTCCCAGAGCAGTTACTCTAATTTTCCCCATAAGTTCCTTTCAGTCAATATTAAAAATTAAATATTAAATCTTAAAAATATTTTTGAGATTTGATTTTTGATCTATCATTTTACTTCTACTCCCATGCTTCTGGCGGTTCCTTTGACTATTTTTACCGCAGCAGCTACATCATTGGCATTTAGATCTTCCATTTTAATTTTGGCAATTTCTTCTGCTTGCGTTTCCGTCAAGGTTCCGGCGACTTCTCTTCCTGGTTTTTGTGAGCCTTTTTCTCTCCCTATTGCTTTCTTAATCATTTCCGCAACCGGCGGCTTTTTGACGATAAAAGAAAATGTTCTATCTGTAAAAACTGTTATAACTGCAGGTAAAATTGTGCCTTTTTGGCTGGCTGTTCTATCATTAAAAGCCTTTACGAACTCCATAATGGGAAGTCCGTGCTGACCCAAAGCAGGCCCAACCGGAGGAGCAGGAGTTGCCTCCCCAGCCTTGATATTTAATTTGATAATTGTCTTTATTTTTTTAGCTGCCATAGGTCAAAATTCTTAAAGCTTAGTCACCTGAAGAAAATCTAATTCAACAGGCGTCTCCCTTCCGAATATACTTACTAATACTTTTAATTTTCCTTTTGCTTCGTCTATTTCATCGACTGTGCCAAGGAAATCAGCGAACGGCCCGTCGACAATTTTGACTGCTTCGCCTTTGGCAAAGGCTGTTTTATACAGAGGTTCTTCCAAATTCATAAATTTCTGGATTGCCGCAACTTCATTTTCCGAGATTGGCGTTGGTTTGTTGCCCGCGCCTATAAATGCGGTAACTCCTTGTGTGGTTCTGACCAAAAGCCATGTTTCATCATCAAGTGTCATTCTGATTAGTACGTAGCCTGGGAAAATCTTTTCTTTGACAGTTTCTTTTTTGCCTTGAGAAACCTTGATAGTATTACGGGTTGGAACAATTATCTCAAAAATTCTATCTCCAAATCCCATTGATTCAATTCTTTGCCACAAGGATTTCATAACCTTATTTTCATGGCCAGAATAAGTGTGTACGATGTACCATTTACCCTCTTTGGGAAGAGCAACAACTGGTTCTACAATTTGCTTATCCATAATTATTTTATAAATATTTCCATAATTTTCGTAAAGACAAAGTCAGCGCCTCCTAAAAAAAGTCCGACAATAAGACTGATCAAAATAACCACTCCGGTTAGTCTTATAACTTCATCTTTTGTTGGCCAAACTACTTTCCTAAGCTCGTCTTGGACCTCTTTTAAAAAAGTAATAGGAGATGTTGCCATAAACGATATATTATCAAATATCGGTTGACATGTAAAGAGTAAGTATGTAGTATAATTAATACTCATGAATAAAATTAGAAAAGTAATTATTCCTGCGGCAGGATTTGGCACAAGATTTCTTCCTCAAACAAAAGCCATGCCCAAAGAAATGCTTCCGATAGTAGATAAACCGGTTATTCAATATGTAGTTGAAGAGGCAGTTGCGTCCGGAATAGAAGATGTGGTTATTGTTACCGGAGCTTTGAAAAGAGCCATCGAAGATCATTTTGATGTTCCTAACGCAGAGCTTATCAAAAATCTGCAAAACGGCGGCAAGGAAAAGCTGCTTGAAGATATTCAGAGAATTTCCGAAATGGCGAACTTTATATATATTCGTCAGAAAGGGCCTTATGGAAATGGGACTCCGGTTCTTTCGGCAGAGCCGGCAATTGATAACGAAATGTTTGCAGTAGTATGGGGAGATGAGTTTATTTACAGTACTCCTCCTAGGCTTGCACAAATGATTAAGGTTTATGAGAAATATGGCGGTGCGGTTATCTCCGCAGTCAGAATAAAGAACAAAGAGGATTTAAGAAGATATGGAATAGCCAAAGTTACTTCTGTTGAGGGAAATGTTTTTAAAATCGAAAAAATTGTAGAAAAACCCGAGCCTGAAGACGCCCCATCGGATCTTGCAACTCACGGAGCATACATTCTTCCTCCGCAAATTTTTGATATTCTGCGTAACCAAAAGTTGGAAAAAGACGGCGAGCTGTATCTATCCGTTGCCATAGATAATTTGATAAAAACAGGTTATCCTGTTTATGCTTGTGAGATACAAAATGGCAAGTACTATGATACGGGAAATAAAATTGAATATCTAAAAACTGTTGTTGAATTCGGACTCATGCATAAAGATATCAACGGCGAATTCCGCAAGTTCCTCAAGGGACTGAATTTATAACCCGTTTGTACAGATGAAAAACAAAATAAAATTCTTCGTTTGGGGGTCTTTAGCCTTTGCAGCCTTTGTCTTCTTCTCCTATTTAGTGCATAAGGATACTTTTACTCAATTTGACTTCGATACTACGGTTAGGCTTCAGGATAATATAAGCAGACGCTTCGATGAATTAGCTTCCTTCTTGAGCGATATTGGCGCTTTTGAAATAATGCTTGGAGCTTTAATAGTAGTTTTGGTATTTTTGCGAAAAATAAGGGGAGTATTTATTTTAGGATTCTTTGGGCTTTTTCATCTAATTGAGCTTTACGGAAAGTTTTTCGTCAGCCATTTTCCGCCGCCGGAGTTTATGCTAAGAACAGAAAGAATTATCAATTTCCCCCAATTTCATATAAGAGCGGAAAATTCTTACCCTTCGGGACATGCGGGACGAGCAGCATTCTTGAGTATACTTATTGGATTAACTGTCCTTCGATCGGAAAAATTATCAAATTTAAAGAAAACTATAATTTTAGGATTTATAATAGCTTATGATGTTGCGATGTTTGTTTCGAGAATTTACCTTGGAGAACACTGGCTAACGGATGTCATCGGCGGGGGATT
>JAUSEW010000035.1 GCA_030651475.1 Candidatus Levyibacteriota bacterium | reverse complement strand
TGGGCGCGCTTTCAGAAAAGAAATTCACCATCGCGGTCACGGGCACGCATGGAAAATCAACTACCACGGCGCTCATCGGCCTTATGATGCAGGAAGCGGGATTTGATCCCACCATTTTTGTCGGCTCGCTCGTGCCGCAATTTGAACACGGCAATGTGCGCGTGGGTCATTCAAATTTTTTGGTGGTTGAAGCGTGCGAGCATCAGGGCAACATGCGCCATATCAAACCAAACATCGCGGTGGTGACGTATATTGAACCGGATCATTTGGATTTTTATAAAGATTTGAAACATGAAATAAAAGTGTATCAGGAATTTGTAAACGAACTTCCGGAAGAGGGGATTCTCATAAAATCCGCCGATGACGCCGGCTGCAAAGAATTAACGTGGAAAGGAAAAACGTACACGTTTGGTAAAACCGCGATTGCCTCCGTGTATTATTCCGGTTACAAAAGTGTAGATGGCGCGGGTGTTGCGCACATGCACACGCAAGGTTTTACGCAGGAAATAAAAGTGGGCGTGCCGGGCGAATTTAATGTACGTAACGTGTTAGCCGCGGGAAGTGCCGCGGGTTTGGCTGGTGTGCCGCCTGCGGTACAAGGACATGTTGCGGAAAATTTTCGCGGCATCTGGCGGCGTTTTGAAAAAGTAGGGGAGTATAAAGGCGCGCTCGTGTATTCAGATTACGGCCATCATCCTACGGCGATTCGGGAAACTTCGGCTATGGTGCGCGAGTTATATCCGGATCGGCGCGTAATTTTAGTGTTTCAGCCCCATCAGCACAACCGAACAAAAAACTTGTTCAATGATTTTGTTGACGCGCTCACGGTTGCGCCCGTAGATGTTTTAGTGTTGAATGAGATTTATGATGTTGCCGGGCGCGAGGAGGACAAAGATCAGGATGTCACGTCAAAAGTGCTCGCGGAAAAAGTAGGGGCGAGGGCGCAATTCCCGGTGCACTACACCGCCACCCTTGACCAAACAGAAGGCTGGCTCCGCGCCAACATCAAAAAGAATGATATAGTAGTTATCATGGGAGCAGGGGATATTGATTCGGTCGCGCGGAATTTAGTAGAATAAAAACATGTCCGATAAACTCTGGGAAAAAATTCAGGAAGCATTTCCAAATGCCAAACAAAGTGTACCGCTCGCGCGATACACTACCTTTAAAATCGGCGGACCAGCGCAATACCTCATCCCCGTCAAAAACACGGAAGAGTTACAACAAGCGCTCGCCATCGCAAGCGCACACGATCTTCCGTATTTTGTTTTTGGCGGCAGTAGCAACATGCTGGTTTCAGATGAAGGATTCGCGGGCGTCGCCATAAAAATAGAAATGAACGCGTACAGTGTTGCCGATGACACCGTTATTGCAGACGCGGGAGTGGTTACGGCCGCACTCACGCGCGCCAGCATTGACGCGGGTCTTGCAGGATTTGAATGGGGAATTGGCGTGCCCGGAACTATTGGCGGCGCGGTGCGGGGCAACGCGGGTGCGTTCGGTAGTGAAATAAAAGATGTTATTGAAAGCGTGCAGGCGCTGGTTGATGGAGAAGTGCGCACCTTTACCAATGCCGAATGTGCATTTCATTATCGCGACAGCATTTTCAAACACAACAGTGGCATTGTACTCGGCGCAACATTGAAATTGAAATTTGATGAAGAGCGCGGCGGCCTCAAAAAAATGATGGAGTTTTTAGAGAAGCGCAATAAAACGCAACCAAAAGGATTCGCCTCCACCGGATGTATCTTTAAAAATTTTGAATTTACGGAAATAGACCCCGCGTGGGCAAACAAAAATATTCCGCAAGAATTTTTGGATAAAAAAAGAATATCTGCTGGCTGGCTTATTGAACACTCCGGCATGAAAGGAGAGAAAGAAGGCGCGGCAATGGTCTCAGAAACGCATGGTAATTTTGTGGTGAATACCGGCGGTGCCACCGCGGCAGAAGTAAAGGCGCTGGTGGAAAAAATTAAGCAAAAGGTATATGATTCTTATGGGATAGGGCTTGAAGAGGAAATTCAATATATAGGTTAAGGTATCACACTTACATATGAACATCACCATCCAGGGACTCGGGATAGAACTCACGGAGGCAATAAAACAGCACGCAGAGGAAAGAATGCAGGCGCTTGAAAAATTCGTGCACACCAAAAACCCCGAGGCCGTCACGGTTGAAGTAGAAGTAGGAAAAGAATCAGAACATCACAACAAAGGCCCCATCTTTTTTTGCGAGGTGCACATGATTATTCCGGACGAGGGTCCGGTGCGCTCACGCGAGGTGCATGAGGATCTCTATGCCGCGATTGACGTGGTGCGGAAAGAACTTCAGCGTCAGCTGGTGGATTTAAAAGAAAAAATGATTGACAAGAGACAGCAAGGGTAATGCTTGACCATTTCGTGAGGAGATGATAGGTTATAGGGGTCTTATCGTATGTCATTCCTCACCAAAATTTTCGGGGATCCTAACGCTAAAGCAGTAAAAGAGATGGATCCGCTGGTACAAAAAATAAACTCACTTGAGCCGGATTTTGTGCGTCTCACCACGGGCGAGCTCCGCGCAAAAACAGAAGAATTCCGCGCGCGTTTAGAAAAAGGCGAGACGCTAGATAACCTCCTCCCTGAAGCATTCGCTGCAGTCCGCGAAGCTTCCAAACGCACCCTCGGTCAACGTCATTATGACGTTCAGCTTGCCGGCGGCATCACGCTCCATCGCGGCCAAATAGCGGAAATGCGCACCGGTGAAGGAAAAACACTCACCTCAACTCTGCCGCTGTATCTCAACGCGCTCGCAGGTCTTGGTGTACACCTCGTGACCGTGAACGATTATCTTGCCGAACGCGACGCGGTGTGGATGGGACAGATTTACCATGCGCTCGGACTTTCCGTTGGTATCATTCAGCATCAAGGCACCACTTTTATCTATGACCCCGAATACGGCGGACACGCCGCGCCGGAAGATGAAGGCACGCCGCGTGATGAAAGCCGTGACACCACGGGCTCGTTTAAAGTAGAGAAAACCTACCTCCGTCCCGCAGAACGCGCCGCCGCGTACGCGTGCGACATCACCTATGGCACCAACAATGAATTCGGTTTTGATTATCTCCGCGATAACATGGTGGGGCGCCTCGGCGAGATGGTTCAGCGCGGTCATCTGTACGCCATTGTTGATGAGGTGGACTCCATTTTAGTTGATGAAGCGCGCACGCCGCTCATTATTTCCGGAGCCGCGGCAGAAGCGGCAGAATTGTATTACCAGTTTGCGCGTCTCACGCGTCAGCTCAAAAAAGAAGAGGATTATCAGGTGGATGAAAAACTTCGCAGTGCTATTTTGACCGATGCTGGTATCAAAAAAATGGAGCAATGGCTCGGCGTGGGCAACATTTACACCGATGCCGGCATCCGCACGGTGCATCATATTGATGAGGCGCTCCGTGCAGAAACGCTGTACCAAAAAGATAAGCAGTATGTAGTTGAAAGCGATGAGGTTATTATTGTTGACGAATTTACCGGACGCAAAATGCCCGGCCGCCGCTATTCAGAAGGATTGCATCAAGCCATCGAAGCAAAAGAAAATGTAAAAATTCAGCGCGAAAGCCAAACGCTCGCCACGGTCACGTTCCAAAATTATTTCCGCATGTATAAAAAACTCGGCGGTATGACCGGAACGGCCGTGACAGAAGCGGAAGAGTTTGGAAAAATTTATAAGCTGGAAGTAGTGGTGATGCCCACCAATAGAATTGATCAGCGTATTGATCATCCGGATAGGATTTATAGCAGTGAATCTGCAAAATTTGCGGCCGTGGTGCGTCATATTAAAGAATTGCACGAGCGCGGTCAGCCGGTACTACTCGGTACTATTTCTATTGAAAAAAATGAGGAACTCGGGCTTCTGTTGGAACGCGAGGGTATTCCGTTTCAAATGTTGAACGCAAAAAATCACGAACGTGAAGCTGAAGTGATTGCGCAAGCAGGACGCGCGGGTGCCGTAACGCTTGCTACCAACATGGCAGGCCGCGGCGTGGACATTGTGCTCGGCGGCAATCCGCAGGATAAAGATGAAGCCGCACGCGTCCGGGAACTCGGCGGATTATTTGTGCTGGGTACAGAACGTCATGAATCACGGCGTATTGATAACCAGCTCCGCGGACGCGCGGGACGTCAGGGTGATCCGGGTGCTACGCAATTTTATGTTTCGGTTGAGGATGATCTTATGCGCATTTTTGCCGGTGATCGTATTAAATCCATGATGACGCGCCTCCGTGTACCAGAAGATGTGCCTATTGAGGCAAAAATGGTGAGTAAAGCCATTGAAACCGCGCAGAAAAAAGTGGAAGGCCATAACTTTGATATCCGCAAACACCTCCTTGATTATGATGATGTTTTGAATAAACATCGCGAGACTATTTATCGCCGTCGTCGCGAGATGCTGGAACTTGCAGAAAATAAATTGGAAGTGACGAGCGAGGGATTTTCGTCACTGAAAGATATTATTTTAGACATGGTGCGTGGCGAAATTGCGGAGATTGTGAATGCGCACGCTACTCCTGATGCGGACTGGGATATTGATGCAATTACCGCGGCGGTTCAGAAAATATATCCAATCTCAAAAGAACATTTGGAAAAACTTCGTGAATTTGGGACAACACAATCCGAGGATGCCGCGGGGCAGGCGATAGAACTTTTGGCAGACGGCGCGCGCGCGATATACGCGGACATGGAAAAGCACGTTGAAAATGCTGATTTTCTGCATGAAATGGAAAAAGCGCTTTTGGTGCGCACGCTTGATGTGCTGTGGATTGATCACTTGGTAGCGATTGATCGTTTGCGTGCCGGCATTGGCCTTCGCGGATATGCACAGCAGGATCCGCTCGTCGCGTATAAAAAGGAAACGTATTATTTGTATCAGAATTTGTTGTCAGCGGTTCAGCATGATGTTGCGCATACCGTATTTAAAGTGGGTACTGCCGCGGTTGTTGCGCCATCACTTTTGGAACAAGAAGGACTTATTATGCAGGGGTCCCTGACGGGCCGAGCAAGCGCAGGCTCCGGAGCGGTGAAGGAGGAGGGTGGGGAAAACGTTCCCTCTCCCTCGAGGGGAGAGGGCCAGGGTGAGGGTGCAATAAAAATCGGCCGCAACGACCCCTGTTTTTGCGGAAGCGGGAAAAAATATAAAAAATGCCACTATCCGAATTAAATTTTCATAAATTATATTAATGGGAAAAATTAAGTTTAATTTTCTATTTTTTTTAATTATCCTTTCCCTGTCCACTTTTATTTTGTTTTGGCAAGTGTTTCTCCAAAATAAGATTCCATTTTCCGCAAATCTTCTTACTTCTTTTTTTAATCCTTGGGCGCAGGAAAAATTTAGCGGATGGGAAACAGGAATTCCCAATCGACCGACAGGAAAAGATGATCTTTGGATTTTTTATCCCCAGAGAACGTTTACAGATGGCCTTCTTAAGAAAAGAGAAATACCATTTTGGAATCCGTATTCTTTTTCGGGAAATTATCATTTAGGGCTTTCGGAAACAGCAGTTTTTTATCCTCTTAATTTTCTGTTTCTAATTTTTCCTCAAATTAACGTTTGGGTTTTCCTAATTTTGATAGAGCCAGTTATTGCCGGAGCAGGAATGTTCTTATTTTTAGGCAAAATTGTTGTTTCCAAAAAATCAGCAATTTTCGGAGCTTTTGCTTTGGCTTTCTCGGGAATTTTAATTGTGAGATCCGTAGAGGGCTTGAGTGTTGGCCATACGTTAATTTGGATGCCATACGTTTTTTGGGGCATAGAGTCATTTTTCCAAACGAAAAAAATAAGATATCTCTGTATAATCCTTTTTTCCTTGATGTTTTCTCTTCTTGCAGGATGGCTGCAATACACATTTTACATATTTGGTTTTTCCTTAATCTATTTACTCTTTAAAATTTATCTTGAAAATAAAAATAAATCAAAATTTTATTATTTAGCATTAATTCCTTTTGTAATATTACCCTTTGTAACTTTATTTCATATAATACCGTCATTCCATGCGCTTTTGGATTCACCAAGAGTTGGTCTGTCGGGAAGAGTATTTTCCTTCCAGCATTTAATGCCAATATCTCACATTTTTACTCTAATTATTCCGGACTTTTGGGGAAATCCTGCGGCTTACAATTATTTTGGCAAAAGCGACTACAAAGAGTCAGTAATGTTTATAGGAATAATTCCTTTTATATTTTCTTTATTTGCAATACTTACAAGAAATAATAAAAAAATAATTTTTTTCATTATTTCAATACTTATAACTTTAATACTTGCAGTAGATAATTTTATATCAAGAGGAGTAATTTCTTCAAACATACCCATCCTTACATCATTTCTTCCCAATAGGATATTTTTAATTACTACGTTTTCTTTTTGTGTTCTTGCCGCATACGGTTTTGATCTTCTTATTAACGAGAAGAAAGATTTTGTGCGCAAAATAATTAAAAAGTCTTTTATTTTCCTATGGCTTATCATGGTTATTTTAGGATCATTTTTGGCATACAGAATTCTAAAAGATCTCAGTTTGTTAAATAAAGTTGATAAGGCAGGAATTAATATTAGCGTTGAGGCAATTCAGTTTAAAAATTTTATAATTCCAATGGTTTTTCTTTTGGCAACTACAATTACATTTTTTATATTTAGAAACAGGTATTCAAAAAATATCTTTTTCTTTTTGGTCATAGCGGTTTTATTTACGCAAAGTTTTCTTTTTGGCCAGAAATATATCCCTTTTTCCAATCGTGAATTTCTTTATCCACAGCATCCTGTTTTTTCATATCTTAAAGAAAATCAAGGATTGGATAGATTTATGAGTATAGGTTATGGACACATAGTCCCAAGCATTCCCTTGCAATTTAATTTGTATTCCCCTGAAGGAATAGGGTCAATGTATATAGGAAGATATGGAGAGTTTATAAGCTATATGGAATATGGAGATATTAAAATTCCCGGCAAAATAGCTTTTGATTTAGAAGTTTATCCAAAAGATGTATTTTATCCTAACAACAATAGACTGCATAGGTTTTATGAATTAATAAGTGTGAAATATATAGTTACTGATAAAAAATCAATGGAATTAACAGGTGCAGTTCCCAATAAGAATGATTTTTCTTTGCTTTGGCAAAATGATAAATGGCAAATTTATCAATATAAAAAATCAATGCCAAGATTTTTTGTTACTAGCAATTTTCAGATTATTGAAAATGATAAGGAAATTTTAAAATCATTATTCAGCGAAAATTTTCATCCAGACAAAATAGTCTTAGAGGAAAATCCAGGTTTTAAGCCAAAAGAAAATACAGGAAGCGCAGAGATTATTCAATATTCTCCAAATACAATATCGGTAAAAGTTAAGGCAAACAATCCATCGCTATTTTATCTTTCCGATAATTATTCAAAAATGTTTAAAGTTTTTATTGACGGAAAAGAGGGTAAAATTTTAAGAGCAAATTACACATTCAGAGCTATCCCTATTCCGAAAGGAGAACATGTCATAGTAATGGTTTATGACAACGCGTCATTCTTATTGGGTTTAAAAATAGCAATTGTTGTTCTGCTCTTATCGGGAATACTAATTTTTGTTTATAGAAAACATATTTAATTGATTTAGCTCTTACGTTTATTTACTATTAGATAGGGTATGTTTGCTCAAAATACAAAACCGCACTACGAACACTTAAAAGATAAATGGATAGCCAGACACAAAAGTTTACAGGAAAAGCTTTGGGCTAAACATGGAAATGCGTTAAGCTTCTTAGTTGATAATACAAAACGATTTGCTTTAAGTTCTCTTGCGGGATTATTTCTTTTAGGTTCGCAGTCTTTACCAAAAATAGCTACTGACTCTTTTCCCGTAGCAAATGCGCAGTCCCCCAAGGAAATAAATAAAAATGTTTTTTTGGTGTCTGATCTTTCGCATGTTCTGCCTTCGGAGGTTATTCCTTTAACATTTGATCAAGAACAAAATGTTTCTGAAATTTTATCCAGGATTTTTGGATTTAAAGTTTTGGCAGAACTGGATGGAAAAAAACTTAACAGAAATTATGGAGTAATAGGTCAGGAACAGCACTTGGCGCTTTATCCGGGAGATACGATGTCGTCACATTTCGATAACAACGAAGATGCTACGAAATATTGGTCTTATGGTATGGCGCCGGGACTTGGGGCGTGGGGTTATTTCTCGCCTTCACAAAACCAATTAACGCAAAAGGATAAATTGAGAGAAAAATATTATATAGCAGTACAGACATTTTTAATCCCTGATTTTAATCAAAGATTTGCAGAATATAGGGATTTTTTTAAATATCGAAAAATGCTGGTTGTAAATCCCCAAAACGGAAAGTCAGTTGTGGCGGATATAGCAGATGCAGGTCCGTCGCAATGGACAGGAAAACATCTAGGCGGATCGCCGGAAGTAATGAATTATCTAGAAAGAGAAGACGGATCAAAAAGAGGTCCTGTGCTTTATTTTTTTATTGATGATCCGCAAGATAAAGTTGCCTTAGGCCCAATTGCGTTATAATAGATTAAATATGAACAAACATTTTTACAGTCACATAATTGAGACATCGTCTATTAGTCTTGAGTTGGGAGATATGGATTTATCCAAAGAAGAAAGAATTCATCTGATATCTCTTACGGAAGCAACCATGCATAATGTGATTTTGGATGTAATCTTATCGGAACTTTCGGAGGAAGATAAGAAGATTTTCTTAACGCATTTATCTGCCAATAATCATGACAAAATTTGGGAGCATTTAAAGAAGAAAATAGATAACATAGAGGAAAAAATTAAAAAAGCAGCGAATCAGCTAAAAGATGAGCTGTATAAAGATATTAAAGAAGCAAAAGGTAAGCAAAAAATTTAATTTGAATTTTTCAAATATTTTTCTTCTATCTTTTTAAGCTTATCGTTAACAGCTCTTTCCACATCTACTCCTGCAGCAACAGCTAATTGAATGGTGGTAATAACAACATCTGCAAATTCCTGATAGACATTTCTTTTGTCGAATTTTTCCAATTTCGCCCGCCTTTGTAGCTTAAGAATAGAAAGAATATCGTTGCATAATTCTCCTACTTCTTCATTGAGCTTTACTGTTTTGGTTAAAATTTCTTTCTCTTTTTGAGAATAAAGCTTGTATTGTGGTCTTATTTTCTCATTTAGGAGTTTTATTTTTTCTTGAAGGGTTTTTAAGTTCATGTTATTATTGTACCACGTTTTAAATTAATTATATGTGGATGGGATTATTAGCACTTTTTGTTGCTGGTTTTATTGGGGGACAAAGCACGCTGCTTCTTAAAATTGGAATAAAGGACTTTCCTCCTTTGTTGTTTACCTGCCTTCGATTTATAATAGCAACAACGGTATTGTTGCCCTTCTTTATACTGCAAAAAGAGAAATTAAAACGACCGGATATTAAACAATTGTCCCTACAATCAATTTTCTTTGCAGGAAACGTTGGGATTTTTAGCATAGCATCTCAGCACACGGGTGCAATCATGTCCCAAATTCTTTATACAATAGTTCCTTTAGTTGTTAGCGTATTAAGCTATTTTATTTTAAATGAAAAATTTACAAGACATAAAATTATTGGACTTATTATTGCAATGGGAGGAATCATCTTTTTAATACAGCAGTCAGCTTCTAAAATGGATATATTATCCCTTGGAACGCCGTTGGGAAATTTTCTTACGCTTCTTGCTGTATTATCTTGGGCTGTCTATATGGTTCTTTCGAAGAAACTTACAAGAGTTTATTCACCGGTTACAACAAGTTTTGTAAGTTATGCGATAACAGCTTTTATTCTGTTGATTTTGGTTCCCATTGAGCAGTCGGTTCGACCACTTATTCTATCTCATGTCACTCCGCTTGGAGTTTTGAGTCTTTTTACGATAGGAATCATATCATCTGCTCTTATGTTTTTTCTTATTCAATTCGCAATAAAAAGAACATCTGCTTTTACGGCTTCTTTCTTTCAGTATCTTGGGCCTCTTTCTGCAGCAATTACCGCGATTCCTTTTTTGGGAGAAAAATTAACTGGAGGTTTAATTATTTCAGGAGTTCTTGTTATTTTTGGGGTTTTTTATGCTACAACTTATCCATACGCAAAAAGAGGCATAAGATATATGTTAAAATAACCTCATGGAGAAACTAGAACAGGGAGAGTCGTGGAATAAAAAGAGAATTTTCCTTACCCTTTTAGTAATAATAGCACTATTAACAGGAGCGTTCGGGATAAAGAATTTTGTTTTAGGCAACAATACCTTGCCTAAAGAATCTCCTATCATTAGTGCTCTTCAATCTGTTAAAGGCGCTGTAACGCAAGAAGAATTAAACGCTCAAGCTACAAAAATTAATCCGCCCGCAGCTAATTTACCTGTTCAGAAAATTGTTCAAGATCAGCTTGAAGTCATACAGCAGGAAGTAAAAAATCTTAATGTCGCTGATATCACATCCTCTTCCCCACAGGTCAAGAAAATAATTGAGGATTTGCAGTCTTTGCAGGATTATCCGAGAAATCAAGCAAAAGACGTATGCACAAAAATATGCAGCGGTTTATAAAATAAATATGGATAACGTAAGAGAGCAGATTAATAAAGTTTTAGAGGAATTAAAGATAGATGATAAAAGAAAAAAGATAAGAGAAATCGAGGTCCAAAGCTCTTCTCCTTCATTTTGGCAAAATCACAAAGAAGCTTCGGATAAAATGAAGGAATTATCAGTTTTGCAGGAGGAAATTCAAAAGGCAGAGAAGCTTAAAGATCTGACAGATAATGGTGACTACGAAGAAGCAGGTAAATTACTTAAGGATTTGGAAATCGTATTTTATTTATCCGGTCCATATGATCAAGGTTGCGCAATTCTTTCAATTCATGCAGGACAAGGGGGGGTAGATGCAATGGATTGGACACAAATGCTTTATAGAATGTATTCCCGTTTTTTTGATAGAAAAAGTTGGAAATACGAAGTTATTGAAGAAACCTTAGGAGAGGAAGCAGGTTTAAAAAATGTTATTTTGACTGTCAGCGGAAAATATACTTATGGATATTTAAAAGGCGAAGCAGGAGTTCATCGTTTAGTTAGACAATCTCCTTTTAATGCGGATCATTTAAGACAAACATCTTTTGCATTAGTTGAAGTATTGCCGGATGTTAAGGAGGAGGAGCTAAGGATAACAGATGAAGATTTGGAATGGGAATTTTTTAGAGCCGGAGGGCACGGCGGACAAAACGTCAATAAGGTTTCTACTGCAGTCCGTTTGAAACACAAACCAACAGGTATAGTCGTTACTGCACACGCGGAGCGTTACCAGGGTCAAAATCGTGAAAACGCATTGAAGATTTTGAGGGCAAAACTTTGGGTTTTGGAAGAAGAAAAGCGCAAAAAAGAAGAGGAGCATTTAAAAGGAGGATACAAAGTGCCCGGATGGGGCAATCAAATAAGATCTTATGTGGTGCATCCTTACCATATGGTGAAAGATTTACGTACGGGTTTTGAAACAACGAACACGGAAGCAGTTTTGAATGGAGAAATAGAAGGGTTTATAGACGAAGAACTAAGGAAATTAATTTAGCAGGCTTTCGGGGATTGTAAAAATACAGGGATTGTGCTTTACTAATAGAGGGGTGATATCGAAATGGATAATGAAAATACACAAACATTAAATACTACGGAGACGCCGGTAATGAATAATATGGAACAAAAAGAATCTTCTGTTTTCTCTACGAAATTAATTATTATTTTGTTGGTCGTTGCAGTTTTGGGAATTGGCACAGGATATCTTATCAGCAAAAAGGGAGTAGCTAATGTTGGAGGAGGAACTGCAAACCTTACAAAAGAATCAACAGCGGGAAGCATCGTGGGATCCAATGATACGAAAACATTTAAAGATGTGGCAGAGGGTGTGCTTAAGGGCGGAGGGATAAACGGAGAAGGAGCGTATCATTTAGTCAGACCGGGAGGAGACAGTCAGAATGTTTACCTGACTTCTTCCATAGTGGATCTGTCTTTAGTCGTAGGGAAGAAAGTTAAAATTTGGGGACAGACTCAAACTGCCAGATATGCGGGTTGGCTTATGGATGTAGGCAGGGTAGAAATTCTTCAATAATCCATTCGACAGATGATAAAACTTGATAAGGTTTCAAAAAAATTCGGCACCGGAACTCTGGCTCTTTCTTCAATAGACTTAACCATTGAAAATGGGGAGTTCGTCTTTCTAGTTGGACCTTCAGGTTCGGGTAAAACTACTATTTTTAGATTGATAACAAGAGAACTTTTGCCAACGGAGGGAACAATTATAGTTAATGATTGGGATGTGGCAAAACTACCCAAACATAAGATCCCGCATCTTAGAAAAAGAATAGGTGTTGTTTTTCAGGACCTAAAGCTTTTACTGGATAGAACAATTTTTGAAAATATTGCCTTGCCCATGGAAATAGCGGGTGTAAATATTCTAGAGGCAAAAAATAGAATAGAGGAAGTGCTTGAACAAGTTGGCATTGCAGAGCATAAGGAAAAATTTCCCATACAATTATCCGGAGGGGAGTTGCAAAGAGTAGCAATTGCCAGAGCGCTGGCGTTGTCTCCGGATATAATTCTTGCAGATGAGCCTACAGGCAATTTAGATACGAATACTTCTTGGGAAATAGTAAAACTTTTATCCCTTATAAACCAAAAAGGTACAACCGTAATTATGGCTACTCATAACGCGGAATTTATAAATGGCCTTGCAAAAAGAGTAGTAAGTCTTGATAAAGGGCGTTTGATTAGCGATGAGAAGAAAAAGAAAAAGACAAAAGAAAAGAATCTATGAAAACTTTAAAGACAGTATGGCATAATATCAGACGATCTCCGTATCAAGCATTGGCTGCAATCATGGTTATGATGCTAACCTTTCTTGCAGTTTCTTTTTTAACCTTTCTTATTTTTGGATCTGCAAAAGCGATTAGCTATTTTGAATCAAAACCCCAAGTTACTGCATTTTTCAGAAACGATACTAAGCAAAGCGACATAAACGAGTTGGAGACAAAACTTAGGGATACGGAAAGTATTGCAAGCGTTAAATTCGTATCCAAAGAAGACGCTCTTAAAATTTATCAAGAGCAAAACAAAAATGATCCGCTGCTTTTGGATCTTGTTACTGCAGATATCTTGCCTGCATCGTTGGAAATCTCAACGGTTAAAATATCAGACTTAGAAAATGTTTACCAAACTTTAAAGAGCTCACCCTTAATTCAGGAAGTCATTTTCCAAAAAGATGTAGTATCAACTTTAACATCTTGGACAAGTGCGCTAAGAAGGGTTGGATTAGTTTTGGTTATTGTGCTTTCTCTTGTTTCTATTTTCATTATAGTAACTGTAGTTGGAGTTAAGGTTTCTCAGAAAAAAGAAGATATAGAAATAATGAGACTTATTGGCGCTACGAATTGGTACATTCGCTGGCCTTTTATACTTGAAGGAATATTCTATGGATTTATCGGCGCTTTTCTCGGTTGGGCTGTGGCAACAGTAGCTCTTTTGTATTCCG
The DNA here is from genome assembly GCA_030651475.1 of Candidatus Levyibacteriota bacterium. GTDB lineage: Bacteria > Patescibacteriota > Microgenomatia > Levybacterales > UBA12049 > JAUSEW01. The sequence continues at coordinate 40,610 of JAUSEW010000035.1, read as the reverse complement.
TACCATTTCTTTCATCTTTCCTAAAGGGAATCCCGATTTTTCCTGTTCCCTTGCTGTTTTTTGCGGAACTTCTTTTGGCGGAGTTTATCCTTGCAGGCATACTGGGAGCATTTTCCAGTTTCCTGGCAGTATTAAGGTATCTGAAATAGTATGTTTTTCTATGACAAAAAAAATATTGCTTCTATTTTTCCTTCTTTTATATTTATTTATTTTTGGAAATAAGGGAATATCTGCTCAATCCTTAGATTGTCAGGAAATATCTGATTTAAAAGAAAGAATAAATTGTCTAGAAAGCAAAACTAAAGACCTTCAAGGTCAGGAAAAAACTCTTTCATCTCAAATTGCAGTTTTTGATAACCAGATAAGACTGACAGAGTATAGAATTGAGTCCACCAAACAGCAAATTTCAGATTTAGTTCTGGATATAGATACTGCTACGAAAAAAATAACCGGTCTTGAAAAAACTCTAGACACTCTTGCTGGAGTTTTGGCAAATAGGATTGTTGCTACTTATGAGGTCGGAAGAATACAACCCTTGCAGATTCTTTTAACATCGGATAGTATTTCTAATTTCTTTTCAAGGCTTAATTATCTAAAAATTGCCCAATCTCACGATAAGACACTCATATATAATACTCAACAGGCGAAAAATGATTATTCAAATCAGAAAGATATTTTTGAGACAAAAAAGAAAAAAGTAGAATCTCTAAAAAGGCAGCTTGAGAATTACACAGCCCAACTTACACAAGAAAAAAGAGATAAGCAAGCGCTTTTAGAAGTAACAAAAAATAATGAGGCTACTTATCAACAGATGCTTCAATCTGCTTTAGCAGAGCAGAGAGCCATCCAGCAAATTGCTGCAGGCGGAGGAAATGCGGTTTCGGTTGGAAGAATTAAAGAAGGAGATATTATTGGATATATGATAAGCGGTAAGTCGGTATGTTCTTCTGGTACTCATTTGCATCTTGAAGTTCGTAAGGATGGAGGAATACAAGATCCCAGTCAATATTTATCTAGTAAGTCGGTTACTTTTGAAAATTCTCCTGATGGATCTTTTTCCTTTGGCGGTTCTTGGAGCTGGCCACTTTCAGACACTATATTTATTGAGCAAGGATTTGGTATGACTTATTGGGCAAGGATTGGTTGGTATGCAGGTGGTCCGCATACGGGAATTGATTTATACTCCAATTCCTCTCTTGCAGTTCGTGCAGTTAAAGACGGCGAACTCTTCCGAGGCAGTATAGCTTGTGGGGGGGGACAGTTACCTTTTAGTCGGGTCGATCAAACTGATGGTATTCAAACTTACTATTTACATATAGGGCAATAATTGGAGAATCTTAAAATTCTCTAAAAAATGAAATTATCGACTTTCTTACTGGATTTATTTTTATGCGCTTTAATTTTCTCTTTATATCCTCGGCCAGTTTTTGCAGTAACGGTAACTATTAATAATTATCCAAGTACAATTACTGATGAACCTTTTACCGTTACTGCTTCTATATCTGGAGCAACAGCAGGAACGAACTATTTAAGAATAGATATATTTAAAGATCAAACCACAAATTATTTTGGCGAAACTTTTAACGGATCTGATTGGTATGGTGGTTCTACTTATTCACAGTATTTGCCAGTTGCTATTCAAAGCGGAACCGTTTGGGGGGGGTCTATTCAAGGAAGAATAGGAAACCCAAACGCTACGGATTATGACGGCAACGGAACGTATAAGATACGGTTGCGACGCTATACGAGTGGAGGAGGTTCTACGGCTACAGAAGCAAACAATAGCGCCGTAGTGGTTACGATAGCTTTGCCTACTTCTACTCCAACACCAACTTTAACTCCTACTCCAACTCCTACTCCGGCGCCGACTTCTACGCCTGTACCAACCAATACTCCAACTCCAAAACCAACCCCAACCCTTACGCCAACTCCCTCGTTAACTCCTACGCCAGTTTTGCCGACTGAAGTTTTGGGTGAAAGTACTAAAAGCGCGATTGTTACAAATACGCAATTAGAGGTTAAGACAACGGGAGCATCGAAAAAGAAAACAGAGGTTTTAGGCGAGCAAACAAACAATACCCCCAAAATATTGATTGGATTAGGAATCCTTTTTCTTGCCAGCTGTGGTATACTGTTTTTTCGGTTTTATATTAAAAATAAGAAACAACAGAAGTCTTGAAATACTTTAATGATACGTATCATTAGAGTGGATAATATGAAAAATAAAAAAGACGTTTTTATTACCAACAGTTTTGAAGAAACGCAAGCTTTAGGCGAAAAAGTTGCTAAAAATTTAAAGGGTGGAGGAATTTTGGCTCTTTATGGAAATCTTGGTGACGGGAAAACTACATTCGTACAAGGCTTAGCAAAAGGATTGGGTATTAAGAGGCGAATTATTTCGCCAACGTTTATAATAGTTAGGAGTTATGCAACAAAACTCAAAAGTCAAAGCTCAAAAATCAAAGCTACAATTCAAAATTCAAAAGTTTTTTACCATATAGATTTATATAGAATCGATAGTCAAAGAGATGTTGAGGGGTTGGGGATTGAGGAGATCATTAATGATCCGAAGAATATTGTTGCGATTGAGTGGGCGGAAAAAATGGGAAAGTTATTGCCTAAAAAAAGATGGGATATAAAATTTGAATATTTAGATGAGGGTAGAAGGAAAATAACCATAATTAATTATGAAAAATGATATTCAAAAAGCTGTAGAGATTTTAAAAAGCGGAGGAATAGTAATATTTCCAACAGATACGGCTTTTGGTATAGGATGCAGAATTGATAACAAGCAAGCTATAGAAAAATTATTTAAAATCCGTAAAAGACCAGAAGGTAAAGCAACACCAGTTTTGGTTGATGGCATTGAGATGACGCAGGATTATTTATTGCCAATACCTGAAGAGGTTAAACAAAAATTAATTGAAAAATATTGGCCGGGAGCGTTAACGATAATACTTCCATGTAAAACAGATAAAATTCCAAAACTGGTTCGAGGGGGAGGAGATACTCTGGGTGTTAGGATGCCCAATAGCGAGATTGTTTTATCTCTGATAAGAGGCGTTGGGGTTCCGATTTTAGGCCCATCTGCTAATTTTCATGGAGAAAAAACACCTTACGAGCTTAAAGATTTAAATTCTAGATTAGTCAAGCTAGTTGATTACGTAATTACGAACCAAAGTAAATCTGGAGAAAAGGTTTCGACTATCATTGATTGTTCAATAAAGCCATGGAAAATTTTAAGAAAGGGAGCGACGAAAATTTCAAATTCGATATTGTTGATAGATACATCAAGCAATGAAAAAATCATTATTGGGTTAAGAATCAACGGTCAGGAATATGCCGCGCATCAAAAAATCGACCATAATCAGACTCAACTAATTCTATCGGCAATAGATAACATTTTGAATAAAAATAAGATATCCTTAGAAGATTTAAATGCCATAGAAGTGCAAAAAGAAAAAGGATCATTGACAGGGATTAGGGTGGGAATGGCTATAGCCAATATTTTTTCATTTCTTCTGAAAATTCCGGTTTTCGGAAAAATGAATTAATTTGTTGACGTTTATATGGAGTGTTATACTAAAAGCATGCATAGTATTCTTTCATATTTTTTACCTCACGAAAACAACAATTACCGAGCCAAACTTCTGCATCACAAAAGCCTTCTATTTGTTTTAATCATTATTTTTTGCGCCAGCTTTTTAATTCCCGCATTAAGATTTAATTTTCCATCTGTTTTGGGAATATCTGCAGACATTTCTTCTCAAAAACTTCTGCTTATTGTTAATCAGAAAAGAGAAGCTAATAGATTACCGCCTTTGATTTTGAATGAAAAGCTTTCTTTGGCAGCAGTAAATAAAGCCAAAGATATGTTCGCAAAAAACTATTGGGCGCATAATTCTCCTGATGGAAAAACATTATGGTGGGTTTTTATAAAGGGAGCAGGTTATAATTATGTATACGCAGGAGAAAATCTAGCTCGTGGATTTGATAATACGGATAGCGTTGTCAATGCATGGATGGAAAGTCCCCTACATAGAGCAAATTTACTTTCCCAAAATTATAAAGATGTTGGATTTGCTATAGAGGAAGGCAAGCTTAGCGGTGAAGATACGGTTTTGGTGGTCCAGGAGCTAGGAGGGCAGAGTTTGGAGCCAGTTGTCTATAATCCTCCTAAAAATCCTGTTAAAAATGTTGCTTCCGCGGTTTCTAACAATAATTATGCAGTCAAAGGCAGTCTCATAAGTCCTTTATCTTTGTCTTCTCTTATCAACAAGACGATATTGTATATATTTATCGCAGTTTTTATTTTAGACATGATCGTTGTAGAAAGAAAAAAAATTGTACGTTTTGTCGGACACAATACGGATCATATTTCATTTTTCGTAATGTTAATTATTCTGATTGGCATACTTAATAAGGGGGTAATAGTCTGATGTATAAAAAACTTCATAGCCATATTGGTTATGGTATCTCCCTGTTTCTGATACTGGCGTTTGGCTTAATTCTTGTTTCTTTGTCGTCCCCAAACAGACCGCTTCAGATGATAGAAGTTACTATAGTAACTATTTTTTATATATTCTGGGGAATATTGCACCATTTGGTAAATCATGATTTAAATGTGAAAATTGTGATAGAATATATCTTGGTTGGTTGTATCGGATTATCAATGGTTTTGTTCATTCTAAAGGGAGGTTTCGGACTGTAATCGAATTATGAAAGGTGTAATTTTAGCAGGAGGATTAGCAACACGTTTAAGACCTCTTACGTGGGTTACCAACAAACATTTGTTGCCTATTTATAATAAGCCGATGGTTTATTATCCTCTTGAGACAATGAAAAAAGCAGGGATTAAGGAGGTGTTGTTAACAAGTTCTCCGGATCATGCCGGACATTTCGCGAACTTACTTGGAGCAGGAGAAGAATTTGATATGAAATTGTATTACGCTGTTCAAAAAAATCCCAAAGGCGGAATTGCAGATGCAATTAGCTTAGCTAAAGAATTCGTAAAAGGAGAAAAGATTTTGGTAATTCTTGGAGATAATATTTTTAATTTCAATTTGCAGGACGCTGTTAAAGATTTCGAAAAAAAAGAAAAAGGCGCGATGGTCTTTGGCGTCAGAATGGATACGCAGTCTAGGCAATATGGGGTTATAGAGCTTGATAATAAAGGAAAAGTAATTTCAATCGAAGAAAAGCCGGAGCACCCGAAATCGGACATAGCTCAAACAGGAATATATATGTATGATAGCCGCGTGTTTAGTTTTGTAGAAAGCCTTACTCCGTCCGCGCGAAACGAATTGGAGGTGACAGATCTAAATAATTTCTATCTCAAAGACGGAACAATGACATGTAGAATTATTGATTGGTGGATAGACGCGGGAACATCTTACGACGAGCTGCTTAAAGCAAATAATCTGGTTGCTCAAAAAGTAAAAAACGGGGAGCTATAAAATTAATCCTCCATCCCTAATTTAATTATTATGAAAAATACGAGTTCTCAAAAAACAATTTTTAAAGCAGATCTTTTTAGCGTTAAGGAAATAAAATTTTTATCATCAACAGGCAAAAAGAAAATTCATAACATTGCTAAGCGTAATTCCACAGTTTCCGTTTTTCCCTTAACCGAAGCATATGATATATATCTGGTTTCTCAATATAGAGATACTTTAGGCAAAATTGCATTGGAAGCTGTAGCAGGATTCATAGATGGCAATGAAACTACTCTTGCTGCTGCCAAAAGAGAGCTTAAGGAGGAGGCTGGAATATCGGCAGCGCAATGGGAAGAACTGGCAAGAATTGAAATAGCCTCAAGTGTTTTTAAAGGGATAAATCATCTTTTTCTAGCGAAAGGATTGGAGAAAACTTTACAGAATCTCCAAGATGATGAAGAAATAAAGGTTATTAAGATGTCGCTTGAAGATGCTGTTGGTAAAGTTATGTCCGGAGAAATCAATGTTTCGTCCAGCGTGATAGGAATTTTATTATTAGATAAACTAAGAAAAGAGAAGAAAATATAAAAATATGAAAATTCTTGTAACCGGAGGAGCGGGATTTATAGGATCAAACTTTATTTTGTATTGGATGAGAAATTATCCCAGCGATAAGATTATTAATCTTGATAAGCTAACTTATGCCGGCAATTTAGAAAACCTTAAAAGTGTTAAAGATAATCCCAATTATTTTTTTATACACGGAGATATTTTAAATTTGAACGATGTTAATAAAGCAATGGAAGGCATAGATGTTGTGGTGCATTTTGCGGCGGAGAGCCATGTTGATAGGTCAATTAAAAGACCTGCGGATTTTATTATGGCAAATATTGTCGGAACACAGATTTTATTAGACGCTGCTGTAAAGAATAAAATTAAAAGATTTCACCACGTATCAACGGATGAGGTGTACGGAAGCCTCAATCTAGAAGATAAGAATAAATTTAATGAACGAACAAATTATAATCCCAGAAGTCCTTATTCAGCCAGTAAAGCCGGATCGGATCATTTGGTAAGGGCTTATTTTGCAACATACGATTTACCCATTACCATAACAAATTGTTCGAATAATTACGGTCAGTATCAATTCCCTGAAAAAATGATACCTCTTGCAATAACTAATGTTTTAGAAGGAAAGAAAATACCTGTATATGGAGACGGGTTTTATGTAAGAGACTGGCTTTATGTAGAAGATCATTGTAGGGCAATTGACGCTGTTTTGAAAAAAGGAAAAGTTGGAGAAACTTATTGCATTGGAGGTTCTACGGAAGATATTAATAATTTAACAGTAGCAAAAAAGATCTTAAGTTTCTTAAAAAAAGATGATAGTTTTATAGAATTTGTTAAAGATAGGCCCGGTCATGATAGGAAATATGCGGTTGATTGGAGTAAAATCAAAAATGAGTTAGGTTGGAATCCTCTCCACAAATTTGATGATTGGCTGGAAAAAACAATCTTTTGGTATAAAAATAACGAAGAGTGGTGGAGAAGAGTTAAGACAGGAGAATATCAAAAATATTACAAAGAGCAATATGGAGAAGAATGAGACTAGAGATATCCCATATACGTTGACATGGTTGTATTATTATCCTATAATATGAAGCATGCCAGAATCTAGTTCCTCACCAAAACCTACCTTAAGACTGCCGGAAAATCCTGCTATTGAAGCGTACAAAGATCAAAATAGGTGGGCTCATCTAATCGAGATTTCTGTTGGCCTTACCCCAAAGAGAAAGTTAATTGTAGAAAGCTTGATGACAAGACCTTGGTTTCAAAGAACATCAAAGGAATTACAACTTGAACTAGCTCAGTTACCTCAACAAGGAAGGGAAAATCATGATGGTTTTTTGGCTGATTTAGCCGGAAGACCTGATAAAATGGGTGGGATTGAGGTTTTGGAACTTGCTAAGTTGCCTCGAGGAAATTTTGCTTTAATTCCCACATTTAAGGTGAAAAATGAAAAAGGCGATGAGTACACTTATGAGTATGTAAGTTGGAGATATGGGCCAAATTCCGGAGCAAAAGGTATAGTGTTTATTGAGAATGGAGGAAAAATAAGTCATTTTGTGGTATTAAGGGGAGAAAAATTTGCAACTGGACAAAAAGAATCGGATAGCGTTGGAGGATTCATAGATTTAAACGTTGATGGAATTAAAACTGTATTACAGAGAATAGATAGGGAAATAAAAGAAGAGCTTGGTGTGTCTGATTTAAAAATAAAGGCTGTTTATGATCTTGGAGAAGTTTTGCCTGATGCCGGTATGACAAATAATAAGCCACGAATTTTTGCTGCTGTAATTAATGCAGATGAGGCTCAAAGAGTTTCAGGGAGCCCATTAAATCTTGATAAATATGAATTACGAGCAGGAGTTGTTATTATTCCAATATCGCAGCTCGGAAAGACTACAACAATAAATAATGACAGTTTCTTTTTAAGCGCGGTTGCTAGATCAGCAGCATACGGCATTATAGACGTCAAGCATCTGAGAAATTCCTCCCAAGCGTAATTGATCCCATTTAAGAAAATTCCCCAGCAGAGATGATATAATTGTTCTCAATGAAGATTTTGGGGACGGGTTTAACAGGGCTTATTGGGTCAAGGATTGTTGAATTGCTTAATGGTGCTTACGAATTTGAATTTTCCGATACGGATATTACAGACAAAGAAGCAATCGGTGAAAAAATAAATAATTCCAATGCCTCGGTTGTTCTCCATTTAGCTGCAAAAACAGATGTAGACGGATGCGAGAAAGATACAGCTTTAGGAGTAAATGGTGATGCCTGGAGAATAAACGTTGAGGGGACTAAGAATGTTGCTGAAGCCTGCGAAAAGAGCAATAAAAAATTAATTTATATTTCAACGGATTTTGTTTTCGATGGGGAGAAGGAATCGGAATATTCGGAAGAAGATAAGCCCAATCCTGTTAACTGGTACGCAAAAACTAAATATGAAGGAGAAAAAATTGTGCAGAGCTCAAATCTAAATTGGATTATAGCAAGACTGGCATATCCTTATAGAGCAAACTTTCAAAGGAAAGATTTTGTTAGGAACTTAATCCATTTTTTCAAAAACAAGGAGTCCCTAAGTATGGTAACTGATCATATTATGACTCCAACTTTTATTGACGATATAGCTTTTGCTTTTGATAAATTACTTAAGAATGATGAGAAAGGAATATTTCATATAGTTGGGAATAGTTTCATAAGTCCTTATGAAGCAGCTATGAAAATCGCAGAAGTTTTTAATTTTGATAAGGTACTTATAGAAACTACAACAAGAAAAGATTTTTTTAAGTATCGCGCTCCAAGACCCTTTCGTCTGGCTATTAAAAATGATAAAATACAGAAACTGGGCATTAAGATGAAAACATTTGAAGAAGGACTAAGGAAAATAAAAGATCAAATAGCTTTATTATGACAATTACATTCGTGGGTCATGGCTATGTAGGTTTAGTAACAGCTTCGGTTTTCGCAGACTTAGGAAATATCGTGTGGGTGATAGGTCATACAAAGGAAAAGATAGAAAATCTGAAAAAAGGAATACTGCCTATTTACGAGCCGGGATTAGAAGAAATAGTCAAACGTAATGTTAAAGCTAAGCGTTTGTTATTTACTCTTGATTATAAAAAACCAATAGAGGGGTCAAGCGTAGTGTTTATCGCCGTTGGAACTCCTTCAGCTTCAAGCGGCGAAGCGGATTTATCAACCGTTTTTGAAGTAGCGAAAAAAATAGGAGAAAACCTCACTCATTATACGGTAGTTATAACGAAAAGTACTGTTCCCGTTGGGACAAATAAAAAAGTAAAAGACATAATAAGCAAGGTAAAATCTAAAAAAGTTAACTTTGATATAGCTTCATCTCCGGAGTTTCTCCGTGAAGGACAGGCAATTTCCGACACACTTCATCCGGACAGAATTATCATAGGAGCAGAGTCTAAAAAAGCCCAAGATTTATTAATTGAGCTTCATAGGCCGATTGACGGAAATGTCGTTAAGACAAATATTGAAACTGCCGAGATGATAAAGTACGCCTCCAACGCTTTCCTTGCAACGAAAATCTCTTTTGCTAACGCGATCGCTTTCCTTTCAGAGGCAACCGGGGCAAATGGTCCGGATGTTTTGAAAGCAGTAGGATTAGATAAAAGAGTTGGGCAGGCGTTTCTGGATTGCGGAGCAGGATTTGGCGGCAGCTGTTTTCCCAAGGATGTAAAAGCCTTAATAGTAATTGCAAGAGAAAACGGATACGACTTCACCCTTCTTAAGGACGTAGAAAGCATAAATGAAGAAGCCCGGATTAGAATAGTTGAAAAAGCAAGGAAACTTTTAGGAGGTAAAGTCGAAAATAAAACAATTGGAATATTGGGATTAGCGTTTAAACCCGATACGGATGATATGAGATATGCTCCTTCGATTACTATTATTAATAAACTTCAAAGTATGGGGGCGAAAATAAAAGCCTACGATCCTATTGCAATTACTAATGCAAGAAAACTCCTTAAAGATGTAGAATTTGTCCAAAATGCCTATGCTGCAGCTAAAGATTCCGATCTTTTGATTTTAGTTACGGAATGGAATGAATTTAGACAACTGGATTTAAAGAAAATGAAAAACATTATGGAAAATCCAATCCTACTGGACGGAAGAAATATTTACGATCCAGCTGAAATGAGACAAATGGGCTTTACGTATGTTGGTGTCGGAAGATGACCCATTCTTCGTCAGGGTCATACTGAGCTTGTCGCACATTCGGCAATGCTCAGTGCGATACTGAGTTTACCGAACGTATCGAACGTATGAAGAAAGTTTTTATAACAGGAATTACCGGTTTCGCCGGAAGTTTTTTAGCAGAATATTTATTATCATTAGGTAACTTTGCTATTAAGGGTACATATTTAACAGATGAAAGTCTAAGTTTGATAGCCGGCATAAAAGAAAAAATTGAACCCATAAAGCTTAATTTGCTTGATGATAAAAAAGTAAACCTTTTAATAGATGAGTATAAGCCGGACATAGTTTTTCATTTGGCTGCGTTAACCTCTCCTGCTGATAGTTTTGCAAATCCCGCAGCAACCATAACGAATAATGTAACAGCCCAAATAAATCTTTTGGAAGCAATTCGTAAGTCCAAACTTTTAGATACGAAAATACTTATAATTTCATCAGCGGATGTATACGGTATCGTTGACAAAAAAGACCTGCCTATAGATGAAGAAACAAGTTTTAGACCGACAAATACATATTCCGTTTCCAAAATAGCCCAAGATTTTTTAGGTTTCCAATATTTTTTATCATATGGACTTAAAATAATTAGAGTTAGGCCATTCAATCATATAGGACCAAGACAATCTCCTAAATTTGTAGTTGCGTCATTTGCCAAGCAAATTGCAGAGATAGAAAATGGTAAAACAGAGCCAACTATTTTCGTAGGCAACCTTTCTGCGAAAAGGGATTTTACGGATGTTCGAGATATGGTTAAAGCATATCTTCTTGCCCTAGAAAAAGGTGCGGTTGGGGATGTATATAACATAGGCAGCGGTTCATCTTACAGGATATCTGAAATTCTAGATAAACTCCTATTGTTATCAAAAAAAAATATAGAGATAAAAGTTGATAAATCACGTTTCCGTCCCTCCGATGAACAAGAATTGATATGTGATAGAAAAAAGTTTACAGATAAGACCGGATGGGAACCCAAAATCGCATTGGAAACTACTTTAAAAGATACTCTGGACTATTGGAGAAAGATAATTTAAAATATTATTTATATGAAAAAAGCATTAATTACAGGTATTACGGGACAGGACGCTTCCTATCTTGCAGAATTTTTACTTAAGAAAGGATATAAAGTTTTTGGCACGACAAGAAGATCGAGTACTGTAAATAACGAAAGAATAGTGCATATTCAAGATCAAATTACTATTTTACAAGGCGATCTACTAGATCAAAGTTCCTTAGCGTCCGCTCTTATAGAAGCAGAACCGGATGAGGTTTACAATTTGGCAGCTCAATCTTTTGTTAAGACTTCCTGGAACCAACCTGTTTTAACAGGAGAATTTACTGCATTAGGAGTTACTCGTCTTTTGGAAGCAATTAGGGTGGTAAATCCAAAAATAAAATTTTACCAGGCTTCTTCATCGGAAATGTTTGGTAAGGTGACAGAAAGTCCGCAAAAAGAAACAACAAGATTTCATCCAAGAAGCCCTTATGGAGTGGCAAAAGTTTACGGACATTACATAACTGTGAATTACAGGGAAAGTTTTGATATATTTGCGTGTTCGGGAATCCTATTCAATCACGAGTCCCCTCGTAGGGGACTTGAGTTTGTAACACGTAAAATAAGTAATGCAGTTGCAAGAATAAGGCTGAATAAGCAAGATAAATTAGAGCTTGGAAGCTTAGAGCCCAAAAGAGATTGGGGATTTGCCGGAGATTATGTTGAGGCAATGTGGCTTATGCTGCAACAGGAGAAGCCTGATGATTATGTTATAGCGACAGGAGAAAATCATAGCGTTAAGGAATTTGTAGAGTTAGCATTTAAAGTAGTAGGTATAGATGATTGGAGAAAATATACGGTTTGGGATAAAAAAGAGCACATGCGTCCTGCAGAAGTTGATTACTTAATTGGGGATTACGGTAAAGCCAAAAGAGTACTGGGTTGGACGCCAAAAACCAGCTTTAAGACGCTTGTTGAAATGATGGTTAAAGCAGATTTAGAAAGAGAAAAGTAAAGAAGTAATATATGCAAACAGTTTTGGTTGCCGGAGGCGCAGGATTTATAGGTTCGCATCTATGCAAAAAACTCCTCAATGATAAATACCAAGTTATAGCAATAGACAATTTAATAACCGGAGATAGAAAAAATATAGACGTCCTTTTGAGAAATAAAAATTTTAGCTTCATATCTTATGATATCTCCAAAGATCTAAAAATTGGCTTGGAATTACCGCATATAGATTTTATTTTTCATCTTGCATCTCCTGCATCCCCTAACAAAAAAAGCCCAAGAAGCTATATAAATCATCCAATAGAAACTCTGCTTGTTAACTCCGTGGGAACATATAATTTGTTGGAACTAGCTCAAAAAAATAATGCTAAATTTCTTTATGCCTCATCGTCTGAAATTTATGGCGATCCGAATGTATCCCCGCAAAAAGAAAATTATTTTGGCAATGTCAATCCAAACGGCGTACGCTCTTCATACGATGAGGGAAAGAGATTTGGCGAAGCGATAACAATGGCATATATTAGAAAGCATAATTTAGACACAAGAATTATCAGGATTTTTAACACATACGGTCCGTATATGCAGATAGATGATGGCAGAGTGGTGTCCAATTTCGTAAATCAAGCCATTAGCAATAGTCCATTAACGGTATACGGCAGCGGAAAACAAACAAGAAGCTTTTGTTATATAGACGATATGGTTGAGGGCTTAAGAAAAGCGATGTTTCTTGATAATACGAAAGGAGAGGTGATTAATTTAGGAAATCCCGACGAAAAGACAATATTAGAAATAGCAAGAATCATAAAAAAGATTACGAATTCTTCTTCTAAAATAGTTTTTGAGGATCTTCCGCAAGATGATCCCAAAAGCAGAAATCCGGATATAAACAAAGCTAATAAATTACTGGATTGGCAGCCTAAAATTCCGCTTGAAAAAGGACTAGGCCAAACAATAGCATATTTCAAAAACCTATAAATAATATGAAAGTAGTTATAATTATTCCCACCTACAACGAAAAAGGAAACATAGAACGCTTGATTGATATTCTGGAAACTCAAATTTTCCCCGGTATGAAAAATCACAATATGAATATTTTGGTTGCCGATGATAACTCACCCGATGGAACATCGCAGGAAGTAAGAAAGCTGATGAGTAAATGGAAAAATTTGGCTCTTTGCGCAGGAGAAAAAAAAGGATTAGGAGCAGCTTATATAAGAGGTATGACGTATGCGATTGAGAAGATGAATGCAGAGCTAATGTTTGAGATGGATGCAGACTTATCTCACGACCCCAAGAAGATTCCGGAGTTTCTTAAAAAGATTGACGAAGGAGCAGATATGGTTGTTGGAACTCGGTATAGTCAGGGAGGATCAATTCCTTCCAATTGGGGATTTCAAAGAAAACTTTTTTCTATCTTTGGGAATCTATTAGTTAGAGCAATTCTTATGCGATTCTCAATTCATGATTGGACAGGAGGGTTTAGGTGTCTTAAGAAAGAAGTTTTTCTTAAAGAAAAAAATGAACTTACATCTTTTTTAGGATACACATTTCAAGTTTCATTTTTGCACAAAGCAGTTCGTGACGGTTTCAAAATTGCAGAAGTGCCAATTAATTTTACAGACAGGACTTTGGGTAGATCTAAAATTGCGCCGAGAGAATATATCGCTGATCTTTTGAAATACGTTATAAGTTCCCGAATAAAAGAATTAATATACGGTTCATTCGGAAAATTTTTGGTAGTCGGAAGCACAGGTTTTGTTATAAATATTCTTCTCTACGCGTTTTTTATAAATAATACAAAATTAAGCTTATTTTTTTCTAATATAATAGCCGCCCAGTTTGCAATTTTTTCTAATTACAATCTAAACAACCTTTGGACATTTAAAGAAAGAAAAGGTGTTAATCTAAGTTCTTATTTATGGAAAATGCTACAATTCTTCATTACTTCGAATATTGGCGTTTGGCTGATTCAGTCCGGAACAATCAAAGTCGGAGAATTAATTTATGGAAGGAAATATCCCTATATTTACTTTATCATAGGTACAGGATTATTGTTGATTTGGAACTTTACAATGTATAGTCGCGTTATCTGGAAAAAACACCCCAAAAAATGAAACGAATTTTTCAATTTTTAATAATACCAATAATATTGCTAATTGCCGCCTTTCTTAGACTTTATAGAATTGTCGACTACATGACTTTTCTAGGAGATGAAGGAAGAGATGTTTTGATTGTCTACAATATTTTGCATGGGCACTTAACGCTTCTTGGTCCTACGGCTTCGGTTGGCGGGTTTTTCTTAGGGCCCATATATTACTATTTTATGGCTCCGTTTCTTTGGTTATTTAATTATAATCCTGTCGGTCCTGCCGTCATGGTTGCTCTATTTGGAGTAGCAACTGTCTGGTTTGTATATAAAGTTGGATCTGAATTTTTGGGAAAAGAGGTTGGAATTATAGCGGCCTTTATGTATAGTATTTCTCCGTTGGTAATCGCTTATTCCCGTTCGTCATGGAATCCTAATCTTGTGCCGTTTTTTTCGCTTCTTACCCTATACGTATTATATAAAGCATTAAGCAAGAATAATTATTGGTTATTTATTTTATCGGGAATACTTCTTGGTATTTTAATGCAGCTTCATTATCTGGCCATTTTTGTGGGAGTAATTATAGTTTTATATGTTTTATTCACAAGACGTGATCAGAAAGCGATTAAAGATTTTTTATTTTTACTATTAGGATTCGTAATAGGATGGTCGCCTTTTTTGGCATTTGAGATTCGTCATGGTTTTCCAAATATAATTAGTATATTCAATTTCGTTTTTCATTCAGGCGATACGGGCGGAGGCAATAAATTTTTCGAGACGATATACAATGTATTTTTTAGACTATTCGCAAGACTTGTAACTAATTTTCCTCCTCCTGAACAAGTATCAATAGGCGTGCACAAGAATATAGATATATGGTATCTATTAACGGTTATTTTGGCCATAACCAGTGCATACATTTTTCTCAAAAGTTGTTATGTCGGATTTAAACAACAAGCAAAAGACCTGCCTAAATTAAGCCTTTTATTTATTTGGTTCGTTGTCGGAATTTCGCTTTTCGGTTTTTATAAAAAGTCTATTTATGATTACTACTTCGGATTTATGTTCCCATTGCCTTTTTTGTTAGCTGGAAACAGTATCTCATATTTCTGGAGTAAGAATGTTGCAGGCAAGACGTTAGCAGGCTTAGCGTTTATGGGAATTGTTCTTATTAATATTCAAGGAGTACCATTTAGATCCGCTCCCAATCAACAATTAAAACAAGTCGAGGGAATTTCGCAATTTGTTTTGTCTAAAACAGATGAAAAACCATTCAATTTTGCTCTAATTACCGGAGGAAATTCCGATCATGCCTATCGCTACTTTTTTACTCTTAGTAATAAGCCGCCGGTAATAATAGAAAATGCAGTAAATGATCCGAGGCGAACAACGGTTACGGATCAGCTATTGGTTGTTTGCGAGACCATAGAATGTCATCCGTTAGGCAATTCTCTTTGGGAAATCGCAGGCTTCGGAAGAGCGGAAATTGTCGGACAGTGGGATGTATCCGTTGTCAAAGTCCTCAAGCTAGAACACTGGAGGGAGAAGTAGTTTTATTTTGTGTTTTCTTTAAAACCATTAAAAAATTCTCGTTTTCCTTCGCCAACAACTTTTGTTAAATAGTCATTAACTAATACGGCTTGGCTATCATAAAGACAAACAATAGGATAGCGAGTAACCTTTATTTCTTCTTTAACCATTTCTCGGAAATTGTCGTTGAAATGGGCGGTTATTAAAAATGGAACAAGATTAAGTCCTTTTAAATCTTTTACTCCAAAATCTTTTCTGTCCTGATGTTTCCAATGAGCTTGTTCAATAGTAGGACAAGCAAGGTAGCTGCCCGCAGAAACTCCGATGTAAATTTTTCCTTTGTTGATTAATTGTTTAACCACTTGGTCGAATCCGCTTTCCCTTGCATATTTTAATAAGTAAAAAGTATTTCCTCCATTTACCAAAACAACATCTTTTTCAGAAAGAATTGAATAAAGTTCATTTTCCGTTTTACCTCGGATATCTAAATCCTCTATGTTGGAAATTCCAAGTTTTCGTACATCTTCTTTTGCTATATTTACCCATGATTTAGCTCCATTTTCCCCAAATGCTGCGGTAATAATATATGAGACGGAAATTTGGTTTAATGGTTTGTTTGGAAGAAGGGAAAGAAAATCATTTTTAAATCCAGGCTTTATCCCGTTAGAAGTAAGAAGAAGTTTCATAAATTGATTATATCAGATGGGGTACCAAGAAAAACCCGCATAGAATGCGGGGTTTTTCTTTTTGTTTCTTGAAGAATAGGATATCCTAAAACTCTTCAAGAATTCGCCTTAACAATCTAGGCTTTTCCAATTCTGTACATTCCTGTTCCGCAGACTGGACATTTGCCTTTCATTGCTGGTTTGCCATTTTTCATTGTAACTGCTTGAGCGTTTGCGTCTTCTCTTTTCGCTCTGCACTTTACACAATACATTGATGCCATATTATATTTCACCTCCCTTCGCCTTAATAACTTATTCCGGGAAACATAATTACACGATGTTTCAAAAGAAAGAAAAGAATAATTTGGAAAGCAACTATTGAGAGGGTTAGGATTGCGGTTTTTCTAAGATCCGAAATGAGAAAAAGATAAAGATTACTTGAGTTAACGGGAAGAGCAGTTGCTGTTTTATTGACCGGAGTATTGGATAGAATAATATTCTGACTTTTTAAACTGTAAGTCTCGTGACGTAATTCTGCTGCCAATTTTTGTTTAAGAGTTTTTCTATGCTTAGCCATGCAATAGGCAAAGATTACACTATTGACACGAAGCTGTCAAGAGGCTAATATAATTCTATGCCCTACGATTTTATACTCCCGGTTTTTGCTTTTCTTTTTCTCTGCATTGTAGTTCTTGCGGTTTTGGTATGGCAGCTAACATCGCATTACAATAAGCTGACAAAAGGAATAACGGAAAAGAGTTTAAAGGTTGTTTTAGAAAATATATTAAGACAAGTTGATGTTTCACGAAAGGATATTGACTATTTAAAATCTTGGTGTGATACTATAGAAAAGGACGGACGTTTGCACATCCAGAAAGTCGGACTTGTCCGTTTTAATCCCTTCAAAGATACAGGAGGAGATCAAAGCTTTGCGCTTTCCCTAATTGATGAGAGCGATACGGGAGTAGTAATTTCAGGATTATATTCTCGTTCCGGAACAAGGTGGTATGCTAAGCGGATAGTTAAAGGTAAAGCTTTGGAGTACGAATTATCGGAAGAAGAAAAGAAAGCCATTAAAGAGGCAAGCAAGAAATAATGTTATGAACAAGAAGACAATAGTAAGTATTTTATTGGCGGTTTTTGTCTATATATTTTTTACAGGTGTTTCTTATTTTCTATTATCTACCAAAGCACAAACACAGAAAATTACAACTTCTTCGTCAGGAGCTCCTGTTGCCAATGTTAATGGTAAGACGGTTTTTAGCCCAACTCTTCCCAAAACCGAAGCATGTCCCCTAAATGGTGTATTGTATCCAAAAGTACAAAAAGATTGGTGGGATAAGCATAGGCCGCTTGGGGTAATGATAGAGAACCACCAAAATGCCCGTCCCCAATCGGGTCTTTCGTCAGCAGATGTTATATATGAGGCAGTAGCGGAAGGAAGCATTACAAGATTCTTAGCAGTATTTTATTGCCAGGATGCAGGACAAGTAGGTCCGGTTCGTTCTGCCAGAACTTATTTCCTGGATTTCATATCGGAATACGGCAGCAATCCATTGTACGCTCATGTAGGCGGAGCCAATACGCCAGGACCTGCAGATGCTTTATCGCAAATCACGCAATACGACTGGACAGGATACAATGATTTAAATCAATTTTCTATAGGTTTTCCTGTATTTTGGAGAGATTATAATCGTCTGGGTCATGAAACCGCGACCGAACATACCATGTATTCAGCAACAGAGAAATTGTGGACATTTGCGGGGGCTTCACGCGGATTAACAAATGTTGATAAAGACGGAGTCTCTTGGGACAAGAATTTCGTTCCCTATGGCTTTACCGATGATGCGGCTTCTGCTAAACCAACTGCGCAAACAATTCATCTTGAATTTTGGGCGTCATATTCCGACTATTTTGTTGACTGGAGCTATGACAAGGCGTCTAATTCCTACAAGAGAAGTAATGGAAAAGCTGCCCATATAGATCTTGATAATAATAAGCAATTAAACGCAAAAAATATTGTTGTGTTGTTTATGAAACAATCTAATGCGAATGACGGATATGAAGACAACGTTCATCTTCTATACACAACTAAAGGAACAGGTAGGGCAATTATCTTTAAAGATGGAATGGAGATTAAAGGCACATGGAGTAAAAATACCAGAACTTCGAGAACCCTTCTTTTTGATAGCAATGGCAATCCGATAAAATTCAATAGAGGACTTATTTGGTTCGAAATTCTGCCTACGGACGGAGTAGTAAGCGTAAAATAGTATTTGCATAATTCTTGCAGTGTTGCTAGAATAACGACTTAGAGGGCAGGATTATGTTATCTGATTTAATAACATCAAAATCAAGAACGAAGTTGCTCAATGTTTTTTTGGCATCTCCCTTTGAGATGTATCATGTCAGGGAGTTAGTTAGAAGAACCAAAGATGAAATAAATGCGGTAAGACGAGAGCTGGCATTTTTAGAAAAGCAAAGTATTCTTGTAAAAGAACCAAGAGCGAATAGAATTTACTACTCCTTATCAAAAAATTACCCATTCTATTACGATTTGCTTAAGCTTGGGGCAAAAACAGTCGGGCTCGGAAACGAAATATTAAAAAATCGTGTAAAAATAGGAAAAATAAAATATGCTATGCTTTCGGGAAAGTTCGCCAGGAGAATTAAAAAAGCACCCGAAGACGTAGATGTTCTAATTGTCGGAACAGTAGTTTTGCCTGAACTTGCTCTGCTTGTAAGAGATGAAGAGAAAAGATTAAATACGGAAATAAATTATACTGTTATGTCAGAAGAAGAATTTGCTTTCAGAAAGAAAAAAAGAGACCCCTTTATTCTATCAATTCTTATCGGATCCAGAGTAATGCTTGTAGGCGATGAGGAAAGTATGCTCGCATGACCCCTATGACCCACTTCGTTCGCTCAGGGTCATAGTGAGGAATTCGAATCTATGAGACAAAAACCGCGATTTCTCCTTTGGCTAATTATAGTTTTAACAATATTTGCAGTTATAGTTAATTTCCCCGTAATAAAAACTTCTAATTCTATATTTAAGTTTTTAGCCATAAATAAAGGTTTAGATTTCCGAAAAGGCTTGGATCTTGCCGGAGGAACCAGCATTACCTATAAGGCAAATATGTCTAGCATTCCCAACAGCCAAAGAAATCAAGCTTTGGAATCTGCCAAAACAATAATAGAAAAAAGAATTAATTTATTCGGAGTTTCGGAACCCTTAGTGCAGACAGCGAATGTGAACGGTGAAGGAAGAATAATAGTTGAGCTGCCAAGCGTTAACATAGATCAGGCAAAAAGAATCATAGGAACAACAGCAAGCCTTTCTTTTTGGGAAGAAGGTGCAAGCGGGAGCGCAAAACTAGCTAGTTCTTCAGCATATCCTCTTGGAATTTTGGAAACCTTAGGTCCAAACGCAATAAAAACAGATCTTGGCGGCAGAGATCTTCAGGAAACAAGCGTTACGTTTGATTCAAATACGGGTAAACCGCAGGTGCAATTAAGTTTTACATCTTCCGGAAGCCAGAAGTTTGCCAATATTACAACGAAAAATGTAAATAAAATAGTTGCGATAGTGTTGGATGATAGGGTTATAGAAGCTCCAAGAGTTAATACCCCGATTCTTAATGGTAATGCTGTTATTACAGGAGGATTTACTTTCGAACAGGCAAAAGACTTAAGTACTCAACTTAATGCGGGCGCATTGCCCGTACCTCTTATTCCCCTAGAACAGCATACTGTAGATGCCACATTGGGCTCAACGTCTTTGAATATGAGTCTTTTTGCCGGAGCTTTGGGATTTATTATTATAGTAATATTTATGAGTGTTTCTTACGGAAGGCTTGGTATATTGGCAAGCGTTGCCTTATCTCTTTATGCGTTATTCGTATTGACAATTTTCAAAATCAGTGCTTTAACTCCCTATGGCATAACATTAACTTTATCGGGGGTTGCCGGTTTTATCTTATCTATCGGTATGGCAGTTGATGCGAATATATTAATTTTCGAAAGAATAAAAGAGGAGACACGTCTTAAAAAACCGCAAGATATAGCCATAGAGCTTGGTTTTTCAAGAGCTTGGGCTTCGATTAGAGATTCTAATATATCGACTCTTATAACCAGTGCTATTCTGTACCAATTTGGTACAGGAACAGTAAGGGGATTTGCGCTTGTTTTGGC
This sequence comes from Candidatus Levyibacteriota bacterium, assembly GCA_030651475.1. Classification (GTDB taxonomy): domain Bacteria; phylum Patescibacteriota; class Microgenomatia; order Levybacterales; family UBA12049; genus JAUSEW01. The sequence goes on along the minus strand of JAUSEW010000035.1, from coordinate 19,916 downwards.
AATCGGAGTTTTGGTATCAATGTTTTCCGCAATCGTAATTACGAGGACTTTTTTAAGATATGGATATAATAGGTAAAAAATATTTTTATTTCGCACTGTCTCTTTTGGTGGTAATACCGGGATTTATATCTATTCTTCTTTTTGGGCTAAATCTTTCCATAGATTTTACAGGAGGTTCAAGAATAGCCTTATCCTTCCAAGAAACGGTTAACGCGGAAAATGTGAGTGCGATAAGGAAAATTCTAACAGAACAAAAAGTAAAAGTTACAACAATAGAGAAATCCAATAATTTGGTATTTATCCGTACGAGCACGATAGATGAAAAAGAAAACAACAAATTTCTGGAAGAATTATCTAAGAAATATGTCGTAAAAGAGAACTCGTTTGAAACAATCGGTCCGACAATTGGAGCCGAAACAACAGCTAATGCAATTAAGGCAGTTATTGTGGCATCCATCCTTATTGTTTTATATATAACGTGGGCTTTTAGAAAAGTTCCGAAACCGGCAAGCAGTTTTAAGTTTGGAGTTTGCGCAATTATAGCTTTGATCCATGATGTTTTAGTTGTTGTGGGAATTTTTGCAATCTTAGGGCATTTCTTCAACGTCGAAGTAGATTCTTTATTCTTAACAGCGGTTCTGACCATTATCGGATTTTCCGTTCATGACACTATTGTTGTCTTCGATAGAATTAGGGAAAATTTGATTAAAACAGGCGGTATGTCATTTGCAAAAATAGTTAATGATTCAATTCTTCAAACATTGGATAGGTCGCTAAACACATCTCTTACTGTCATTTTGGTTTTGCTGGCTCTTCTTCTTTTTGGCGGAGAAAGTATACGGTGGTTTGTTGTAGCACTATTGATTGGAATTACTGTGGGAACTTATTCTTCAATATTCATAGCGTCTCCATTGCTTGTTATTTGGGAAGAGTGGAGTAGAGAAAGAATTAAGATAAAATAAGATCGTATTTTGGTAGAAAAGTAGGCTATGTCGAGAGTTCTTGCTTAACGATTTGGCTTACAAGAGATCCATCTGCTTTGCCTTTGACTTTTGGCATTAATGCTCCCATTATTTTTCCCATATCCGCAATCGTTGTGCTTTGAGTTTGAGATATAGCTTCTTTAACAAGATTTCTAATTTCCTCTTCGCTCATTTGCTGTGGAAGATAAACCTGCAACATTTCCAATTCTTTCGTTTCTTTCTCAACTAGTTCGGGGCGGTTTGCTTTTTGAAATTGTTCAATAGAATCTTTTCTTTGTTTTGCTTCTTTTTGGATTACAGCTAAAACATCTTCGTCTGTTGCTTGGTATCCTGCTCCTCCCTTTTGAATTTCATAATAATTAATTGCCGAAAGCACCATTCGCAACACAGATGTTTTAAGCGTATCTTTCGCCAGCATTGATTGCTTTAACTCCTCTTGTAATTTTCGCTTTAACATATTTCGATTATATCCTTTTTGAATCTCAGAGTCCAATTTGAAATGGCGTTTTGATTTTAAAATGGTATAATTAAATTCGAGGTTAACCTTGAAGCTTATGGGCCAAGAACTTACAAAAAGAGCAAGGGAAATTATTTCTAAAATTCTTTATATAACTATCGCTACTTCAGATAGGAATGGTCAACCTTGGAATTCTCCTTTGTATTCAGCGTTTGATGAAAATTATAATTTCTATTGGGTTTCATGGCGAGAAAATCAACATTCAAAAAATATAAAAGAAAACAACAAGATATTTATTGTTATTTATGATTCAACTGTTCCAGAGGGCACAGGAGAAGGCGTATATGTTAAGGCGAAAGCGCAAGAGCTTAATAATGAAAAAGAAATAGAAAATGCTCTTAAATATCTTGATGGAAGAATTAATAAGCTAGGACATCATAAAACATTTCAATTCCAAGACGAAATGCCAAGAAGAGTTTATAAGGCAGTTCCTGAAAAAATATGGATTAATACCAGTGCGAAGATTAACGGTAAGTATATCGACAAACGGATAGAAATTAAACTAACGTAGTTAAGAAAAAAGAATTATTTTGAAAATTTTAGTAGGGCTGAAATTTTATCGGTTTTTTCCCATGGAAATTCCGGTCGGCCAAAATGACCATAGCAAGCAGTTTGGCGGTAGATAGGACGTTTGAGATTGAGGGTTTTAATAATGCCTGCAGGGCTCATATCGAACACCGAACGAATTGCTTTTTCAATACGTTGGTCGTCAACTTTTCCTGTTCCGAAGGTCGTAACGTGCACTGATACCGGTTCAGGATAGCCAATAGCATAAGCAAGTTGCAGCTCGCATTTATCCGCCAATCCTGCTGCGACTACGTTTTTGGCGATATAGCGTGCCATATAGGCACCGCTTCGGTCTTGTTTATTGGGAACTTTGCCACTGAATGCTCCTCCGCCATGCCGAGCCATTCCGCCGTAGGTATCTACAATTATTTTTCTTCCCGTTACATCCGTATCTCCTTGAGGTCCGCCGGTAACAAATTTTCCGGTCTCATTAATATAAATTTTTGCCTTTCCATTGAGCATTGAACCGCAAATAGGTTTAATGACATGCTTAATAATGTCGGCGCGGATTTTTTTATATGGAATTCCGTCATCGTGTTGAGCGGCAATAACAACAGTTTCGATGCCAACAGGCTTGTCGTTTTCGTACTCAACCGTAACTTGAGTCTTACCGTCCGGTCTAAGATAGGGGATTATTTTCTTTTTTCGAACTTCCGCTAATCGTTTGGCCATTTTGTGGGCAAGCATAATAGGAAGCGGCATAAGCTCCGGAGTCTCGCGACATGCAAAACCCACCATCATGCCCTGATCTCCGGCGCCCTGCGCCTTGTGCAAGGCTTTTTTAGGGTTTTCTCCTTGAGCGATATCTTTGCTTTGTTCGTGGATAACGCTTACGACAGCACAGCTTTTGTAATCAATTCCGTAATCGGCATTTGTATATCCGATATCCTTGAGGACATTACGAACGATTGATTGAACATCAACATAGGTTTTAGTAGTAATTTCTCCTCCGACTAGAACAAGACCGGTAGTTGTAAACACTTCACAGCAGCAAGCGCTATCCGGATCATCTTTTAAAACCTCATCAAGAACAGCGTCCGCGACTTGGTCGCAAATTTTATCGGGGTGGCCTTCGGTTACGGATTCGGAAGTAAAGAACTTTCTCATATTTCGTGCATCCTTTTTAGGAGATATTCTTTATTATTTTTTGATAAATCTTCGTCGACTTCTTCAAAAAGTTTTTGCAAAATTTCTCCAATCTTAGGCCCCGGTTTAATATTTAACTCTTTCATTATATCATTGCCGTCAACTGCAAGATCATTGATGGAGAATGGTTTTGGTTTCAGCTGTTCTTCCACTCTTTTTTTGAAAAGTTTTAAACGCCAGCTTTCTGCAGTTTGAGTTCCGCCTCCGAGTCTATCTCCAATTCTTAAATCCATCATATCTTTTACGTTTTCAACTCCAATTCTTCGTATAAATCTTCGAACAGCACTATCGGTTATTTTTTCATCTACCGTAAACATGTGCCAGCGGATAAGCGTATATACCTTCTCTTTCTCTTTTTTGGAAAACTTAAGTCTGTCGCAAATGTCTTTAGCCAGTCTTGCTCCTGCAATTTCATGATTGTGGAAGATTATTAATCCTTCTTCGTCGTTTTTTGCGACTTTTGGCTTGCCAACATCATGAAGGAGCGCGGAAAACCTAACGATTGGATCTTTCGAAGGACAATATTTTAGAGAAAGAAGATTATGAGTGAATACGTCGCTTGTATGATGTCTGCCCGGTCTTACTTGCGAAACATCAATTCCTTCGATTAGTTCAGGAATAATATTTTCCAATAGATTAGCATTCCTAAGAAGCATAATTCCGTCGTATGGATATTCTGCCCCAAGAATTCGCAATAATTCCACGCGTACTCTTTCTCCGGAAACATGTTTTATAAGAGGAGCGTCTTTTTGTATTTCTTCCCAGGTATTTTCCTCAATTGTAAATCCGTATTCTGAAGCTATGCGGATAGCGCGAAGAAGTCTCAATGCGTCTTCTTTGAAACGTTTCTTTGGATCGCCAACTGCACGGATTATTTTCGCTTTAATATCTTTTTGCCCTTCATATGGATCAACGATATTAGTTTCAGCCAAAGGCTGATCGTCCTTTGGACGAGATAGTTTTAGAGCGATCGCATTGACAGTAAAGTCCCGCCGGGCCAAATCTTCTTCGATTGATTTCCCCCACGACACTTTGTCCGGACGGCGTTTATCTGAAAAGCCGTGTTCTGTTCGAAAAGTAGTTATTTCAACTACCCCTTTCGTATTTCCTATCGGAACTCCAACTGTCCCGAATTTATTATCATAAAAACCATTTCCAAAAAGTTTAAGAATTTGTTCCGGTGCGGCATTTGTCGTTAGATCCCAGTCTTTTACTTTTTTCTCAAGCAGTAAATTTCTAACACAGCCTCCGACAAAATAAACATCAAAACCGCTGTCCTGAACTTTTTTGTAAATAGCTAAAATTTCTTGTGGAATATACTCAATCATCCTGATATAGTATAACAGATTATGAAGAAGTGGAAAATTTTAAATCAATCAAGAATAAAGGATATTAAGAAGGTTTTATTGGAGAATCGTCAGATAAAGACGAAGGAAGAAATTGAAGAATTCTTAGATCCAAAACTGAATAAAGTAACAGCTGAAAGCGTTGGTATCGATAAAAGAGAACTTGTAAAAGCAATCAATAGAATTAAAACCGCAATAAAAAATAAAGAGCGGATTGTGGTTTTCGGCGATTATGATGTTGACGGAATTTGCGGAACTGCGATTCTATGGGAAACCCTAAATAGTTTGGGCGCAGAAGTTATGCCATATATTCCTCATAGGGTTGACGAGGGATACGGCCTATCGATTCGCGGAATCGAAAATATTAAAAATCAAAAATCAAATCTCAAAAATGTTGAATTGATTATCACTGTTGATAATGGGATTGTTGCCAATGAGGCGGTGAAGTTTGCAAACGAACAAAGTATAGATGTTATTGTCACCGATCATCATGTTCCATCAAAAGTTTTACCGAAAGCTTTGGCTATTGTCCACACAACCAAACTTTGCGGAACAGGAGTAGCCTATATGCTGGCTCAAGAGCTGAAAATGGAAAATTTTGAACATTTGGAATTGGTGGCGCTGGCAACGGTTGCGGATTTAGTTCCGTTGGTTGGAGCAAATAGAACGCTTTTGAAATTTGGTCTAGAAAAACTTAAGCAAACGAAAAGAATCGGACTTTTGGAGCTATTTAAAGAAGCGGTATTGGATCCCTTGAAAATTGATGTTTATGCAATAGGTCATATTATAGCTCCCCGAATTAATGCGATGGGGCGTTTGGAGTATGCAATGGACAGTTTAAGACTTATCTGCACCAAAAATAAAGATAAGGCGAAAGTTCTTGCTTTGAAATTAGGCAGCACGAATAAAGAACGTCAGCAGGTAACAATTGAAGCATCAGAGCATGCCATATTAAACGTAAGAAAAGGAGGGAAAGGCAAACTATTATTTGTTGCGAATGAGGAATATCAGCAGGGGGTAATTGGTTTGGTTGCCGGAAAATTGGTAGAAGAATTTTATAAGCCGGCAATTGTTATTTCAAAAGGAGAGAAATTTAGCAAAGCATCGGCAAGGTCAATATCGGGATTTAATATCATAGAATTTATCAGGAAATCTTCGGATCTTTTAGTTGATGCGGGAGGACATCCAATGGCAGCAGGTTTCACGGTCGAAACATCTAAATTAATAGTTCTTGAAAAAAGATTAAGGGAATTAGGGGAAAAGGATATAGATATTAATAGTTTAATTAGAACGCTTAAGATAGACTGTGAATTGCCATTATCATCTGTTACAGGCGACTTGTACGATTCAATTCAGAAGCTTTCTCCATTCGGAATGGGCAATCCTGAACCTACTTTTATGTCAAAAAATGTGATTATTGAAGACATAAGATTGGTTGGTATGGATGGGAAACATATTAAATTAAAGATCAAAGATCAAAAATCAAATATCGCATTGGATGGGATTGGGTTTGGAATGGGGGAATCATCAAAACTACATATTGGCGATAAAGTGGATATTGCCTACACAATCGATGAAAATGAGTGGCTTGGAAGCAAACGATTGCAATTAAAGATTAAGGATTTGAAATAGGAGGAGGCGTTAATTGTGGCGGATTCGTCTCAGCATGAGTTAATATATTACCTTCCTTCATTGACGGTTGTGGTCCTGGAAGATTAGGATAAAGGCGGGCTGGTACAAGCCTCGTTTCGCCCCTTACTAATACATGTTTAGGATCTACAACTTCGTTACTTGTAATGGGTCTAAACGCTGCACCAACTTCAGCTAAATCCCAAGCCGTAAGCGCATGTCCTTCTATCATACTCATATAAATATATTAAATAAACTTTTGCGTTGTGCGCTTGACAGAAACCTGACAAATAAATATCGTTGACTAAACAAGCACAACAAGTTATTATTATAGCATGCCTATAACAAATTCTACAAGGACTCTTATTAGCGACTGCCCGGACAAAATTGGCAAAGAAGTTGTTCTAAAGGGATTCGTTAGGGTAATAAGATCGCACGGAAAATTGGTTTTTCTTGACCTTAGGGACAGATCAGGAGCAGTTCAAGTAGTTGTCAATCAGCAAATCTCGGAAAAAGCATACAAGGAATCATTGGGGCTTCGCCCCGAATTCGCAATAGAATTAATAGGTCTTGTTAAGGAAAGACCCAAAACAGCTGCTGCCAAAGAATCATCAACCGGCGCAGTAGAAATAGAGGCAAAAGATATTAAAATTCTTTCCAAAGCAGAAGTTCTTCCATTTGACATGGGAGGACCAAATCTTAATTTAGAATTACCGACACTTCTTGATTATAGAGCGCTAACTCTTCGTCATCCAAAAATTGCTGCGATTTTCAAAATTCAGGAAACTATAGCGTCCTCGTTTCGTTCTGCGCTTAAGGAAGAAGGATTTACTGAAATTTTCGTACCGAGTATTGTTCCGACTGCAACCGAAGGAGGAGCAGAAGTTTTTTCCGTTAACTATTATAGTAGAAATGCTTATCTTGCCCAATCTCCCCAACTTTATAAACAAATAATGGTAGGAGTTTTTGAAAAAGTATTTACTGTTGCCCATGCTTATCGCGCGGAGCCATCTATCACAACAAGGCACCTATCGGAATATGTTAGTCTTGACGTCGAATTTGGATTTATAAATTCATGGGAAGATCTTATGAATGCCGCGGAGAAATTAATCACATCAATCCTTAAAAACGTTCGGGAAGAAAATAAAAATGAGATTTCGACACTTGGTATAAATGAGATACCTCAAATAAAAAAAGCTATTCCTAGAGTTAAGCTCGTAGATGCACAGGAACTTATATTCAAAAGAACGGGTATGGATAATAGAAATGCGCCTGATTTAAATCCGTCTGACGAAAAAGAATTATGCGTTTGGGCAAAAGAGGAAACCGGCGCTCCATTTGTTTTCGTTACACATTTCCCTACGAAGAAACGTCCGTTTTATACCATGCCGGATCCGAGCGATCAGGAGTCTACGTTAAGTTTTGACCTCTTGGGGATCAGTGAGGAATGGGTAACAGGCGGACAAAGAATTAATAATTACGAGCAATTGCTTACGCACATTAAAAAGTGGGGAAATAAAAAAGAGAATTTTGAGATTTATCTTCAAGCCTTTAGATACGGAATGCCGCCGGAAGGAGGATTTGCTTTAGGACTGGAAAGAGTTACGAAAGACATATTGGGATTAGCAAATGTTAGGGAAGCAAGTCTTTTCCCAAGAGATATGGAGAGAATTGATGAAAGACTTTCTGTTATCAATAAAAAAGATAAAAAAACTTCCTAAATTTTTTTCTAAAAAAAGGATTTTACTATACGGTTCTCCTTTGGTTTTGTTTTTATTGCTATTTTTAATTGTATTTATCGATCTGAACACCCAAAGATATTTACAAAATAATAAAGTCGCAGAAGCGCCAATAGAATTACCGGATTTATCTTTATATCCGATTCTTAAATCTCCTTTAAATCCTGACATTACAGCTCAAGCAGCAATAGTAATGGATGATGATTCTAAGGCTGTGCTCTTTGCCCAAAAGCCACATCTTCGTTTTTCAATGGCTTCCACAACTAAAATCATGACAGCATTAATAGGGCTTTCTTATTATAAATTAGATGATGTTTTAGAAGTTATGACTTCAAACGTAGAAGGTTCGTTATTGGGACTAATGGAAGGAGAAAAGATGACTTTTGAGAATCTTTTGTACGGCATGCTTCTTCCCTCCGGCAATGACGCTGCGCTTACTATTGCAGACAATTATTCGGGAGGAGAAACTGAATTTGTAAAAAAAATGAATGATAAGGCAATAGAGCTTCGGCTTTATAATACTCATTTTTCCGATACAAACGGTCTTGATGACTATGGAGACTATACGACGGTTTTGGATCTCGCAAGGCTTGCATCTATAGCTTTGAAAAACAAAGAATTTTCCAAAATTGTTTCAACTAAAAAAATAGACATAGCAGATATTACGGACGAGCATACTTATTCAATTAAAAATCTAAATAAGCTTTTGGGAATAAGCGGGGTTGATGGAATAAAGACAGGATTTACGGATGAAGCGCAGGGAGTTTTGGTTACATCCACAATTAAAAACGGGCATAGGCTTATTATTGTTGTTATGAAAAGCGAGGATAGGTTCGCGGATACAAAAACACTTTTAGATTTAATTTCAGGAAATTTTACTTATTTATCCATCCATCCGTAACTGCCGATACATAGGCGAAGAACCCATTGCTTCCTTCAAAAATTATTATTGGCATCAGATAATCTTGCGGGGAATCTTCCATAAGGTAAGCCAAGAAAACATTTTTAATTGAGACATTATCGTTATTGCCGGAATAGGATGCTATGTATGCTTTCTGATTTTTTAATTCTGAAAAAGCTTGGCTTGCGGTTTTAAGAGGATAAGTGGAAAATTTAGTGGAAATATTTTGGTGAAAGAAATGGCCGTTAACAATCTGTAATTGGTTTTGGATATTTTCAACAAATAGAGTCATTGTTGAGGTTGCAGTTTTTGGATAATAAATAGGCAATCTGTTTCTGTCGGCTTGGAAAAAATCTACCCTTAAAACATTAGCATTGGAAATACTTGTTGCCGGAATTAGAGTATTATCTTTCATTGAAAAGAGAAAACTTTTTGTTTTTATCAGGTCTAAATCATTTGGGAGTATGGACATATTCAGCAAGAAAGCTTGAGCGGTATTCAAAGCGTCATTTTGATTACCCAAATTGTTTGGGGAGTCGGAAAGAGGACTAGATAGGAAGGACGAAGATAGAGTGAAGTTATAAGAAAATATATTCATTATTAACTGTTTAGATAGAGGGCTTTGGTCAGTCCATTGATATGTATCTTCGGAAAGAGCAATGCCGTTAGACGTAAATCCAACCTTAGCAACCTTAGCTTGGGTCTTGTCCAATGCAAGAAGATCAGGTTTAACGGTCTCCATTTTATACACTCTTTCTCTGTCTTGAAATGTCGGCAAAGAACCTGTTACCGTATCTAAGGAATATGTTAATTTTTTGCCTGTTGCGCTTGGGGGAAAGTTAACAGGAGACAGTTTGCCAAACGCAACTGTTGGCGCAGGAGGAGGAGTTGGTGAAATCTTCTCTTTAATAAAAAGTCCCAGCTCTATTAATAAAAAAATTGCAACAGATACCCCTACAAAAATACCTAAAAGTTTAGATAATCCTTTTATTTCCAAAGCAGTTTTATTGAGGGTTAACACATATTGAGTATAGATAAAAATTCAAGTACAATCAATACATATTATGGTTAGAGTAAGAATTGCACCAAGTCCCACAGGGATTCCGCATATCGGAAATACGAGAACAGCTCTTTTTAACTATCTTTTCGCGAGACATAATAAGGGTAAATTTATTCTTCGTATCGAAGATACGGACAGAAAAAGAATTGTGAAGGGCGCGCAAGAAGCCATAGTTGAAATTCTAGATTTTCTTGGTATTTCTCCCGATGAAACCTATACCCAATCGGAAAGAATAGATGAATATAAAAAATATGCAAAAATCTTGCTTGATAAAAAATTGGCTTACGAAAAAGAAGGCGCCGTGTGGATGAAAATTCCTCAAGATCAAATATTTTCCTGGACAGATTTAGTCGGAAACAAATCGATTTCATTCAAAAGCCAAGACATAGAAGAGTTTGTAATTATTAAATCGGATGGATTTCCAACATATCATTTGGCAAGCGTAGTTGATGATCATTTAATGGAGATTTCTCACGTGATAAGAGGAGACGAGTGGATATCTTCAACGCCTAAGCATCTGCTTTTATATAAAAGTTTTTCTTGGGCGCTACCTTTTTTTGCTCACCTGCCTGTTATTCTGGGAAAGGACAAGAAAAAACTTTCAAAAAGAGACGGAGCGAAATCAGTTCTTGATTATAGAAATGAAGGATATTTAAGAAATGCGCTTCTAAATTTTATGGTGCTTTTGGGGTGGAATCCTGGCGGAGACAACGAAATCTTTTCAATTTCGGAAATGATAAAGCTATTTGACTTAAAGGATGTAAATACTTCGAGTCCTGTTTTTGATATTCAAAAATTGGAATGGATGAATAGTGTTTATATCCGCAAACTGGCAATTATTGACCTTAAAAAAGAAATTGAAGAAAGATTTAAAGATAAGCTAAAGAATGTTAGCGAGGAAATACTGCACAGTTTTTTAGTCTTGGCGCAATCAAGGATAAAAACTCTTAATGAATTTTACGAATTAATCAAGCCATTTATAGAAAAGTTGGATTTTGGTTTGGATGGAAAAGAAAAAAATATTGGTAAAAAACTTTTAGATGGATTTTTGAAAATTAGTAATTGGCGCAAAGACGGAATTCTAACTGTTATGAAAAAAGCAATGAGCCAGGAAAATATTCGGATGCCAATTGTTTACAAAATTTTAACAGGTAAGGAAAGCGGCTTACCTCTTCCGGAGTCTTTGGAAATAGTAGGTAAAGAAAAAGTTATAGAAATGCTAAAAAGATTAGACGTATGATGCTTTTCGCAAAGATAATCTCCTTTCTCTCAAATCCCATAATCGTTCTTCTTGCGGCCCCATATGTTTTGGTAGATAAAGTAAGCAGCAATGATTTATACGCTTTAAAATGGACAATGTTTTCATATATTTTTATGGGATTGGTGGTGCTTTTCGTTTTGGCAGGAGTTCTGACAGGCTTTTTTTCCGATATATACATTTCCAAGAAAGAGCAAAGACCGCTATTTTTTTCTTTCGCGGGACTTGTAATGTTTTTCTATTTAATATCGTTATTGCTTCTTAATGGACCGAAAGTGCTTGTTGTCGCAGTTCTAGGTGTATTTTTTGGATTGATAATTATAGACACTCTTAATAAGTGGATTAAAGCAAGCCTTCACTTGGCTACGCTTTCAGCTTTTGTATTATCCGGAGGTATTGTCTATGGAGCGCATTTGTTTTGGCTGTTATTGCCGTTAATTCCAATAGTTGCCTGGTCAAGAGTTAAAACGAAAGGGCACACGGTTTTGGAGGCAGCATTAGGTGGAGTTTTAGGTGTAGTATTGACAATTATAGTGTATATTATAAGTAAGAGATTTGTCGTTTAAATTTATTTTATGCTTAATCATAGATCAATACTTCAATCTTTCGGATATGCGTTTGAAGGCATATTCCATGCATTAAAAGATAATCAGAATCTTAGAATACATTTTGCAACTGGGATTATCGTTATTATCGCAAGTTTAATTTTGCATGTGAATCCGTTCGAGATGGGAATTTTGGGAATTATGATTCTTCTGGTAATCTCCGCAGAAATGGTTAACTCTTCAATAGAAGAAATGGTTAATCTTATTAGTGTTGAGCATAGCAAAGAAGCAAAAACTGCGAAAGACGTGGCAGCAGGAACAGTTATGCTTACGGCGATTAGTTCCGTAATGGTTGGATTTCTTATCTTCTTCCCATACGTAGTAAGGTTATTTAGGTAATTTTCGGAAAAGGGGGTGAAAAAGGAATGGATAAAAAGGATTTAATTGGTAAAGTTACTCACTACTACGACAAAATAGGAGTGGCGGTTATAAAACTTCAGAAAGGTTTGAAGGTTGGAGATAAGGTAAGGTTTGAAAAGAAAGATGCTTCTTTTGAGCAAACGATAGAGTCGATGCAGCTTGAACACAAGCAAGTATCATCGGGCAAAAAAGGAGACGAGATAGCGATAAAAGTAAACCAAGTTGTCAAAGACGGAACAGTTATTTCTAAATAAGGGAGCCGTGCTTTGATATAAATTGCGCTGTTGTGTTTGACAAGAAAAGTTTTCCTAGTTCTTTAAGAGAGAAAAAATTAAGCAGCTGATTTTCTGCCCGTTCTATTTTATTTACATTATCGTCTGTTAGTCTGGCGTGATAGCAAGATTCCGACACAAATTCAACTTTTTCAATTTTTATACCCGTTTCTTTCTCTACCCGTCTAGTCATCGCGTTTTCAAAAGATTCTCTTTTCTCTTTAACCCCGCCGATAAAAGTCCAGGGGTGTTTTTCTTCATCCATCGGACCATTATTTTTATGCATAAGGAGCACTTTGCCTTTGTAGGTTAGGAGGATTAAACTTCGGAGAATTTTATCATCCATAAATACATTATAGTCTTATTTGGAATAAAAATGGTAAGTAAAACAAAAGAAAATTTTCGAGGTTTGTAATTATCGCTTAGGAGCTCTTCTATATTTTAACTTTATTTATAATAAGTTGATCGTTAATTTTTTTTGCCAAACAGACAAAATTAAACTTATCAAAATCTAGTGCAAAATCTATATCTTCTTTGGGAAAATCTGGTTTGAGAGGGTCAACGAACCATTCTACGCCGGGATCATTATAAAGTTCTTTCCTCACTTTTTCTTTGTCAAACTGTCCCTGCGTGATTAATGATTCAAGAGCATGTCCGAATATTTCGTCCTCGCTATCTATGGACACGATTGAAATATCAGAAAAATTATTTTTTTGAATAAAGCGAAAAATTGCCGAGCAAGTCACAAAACTTCCAAAAATGATTGTGTCTGCAAAGATTGCATTTATCAAACCTTGTGTTCCAGATGTAGTTCTTTGTACGAGTATTTTGTTTTTTAAATCCACTTTCGATATTTCAGAAGGAGAATTCCCAAAATCAAATCCATCAATCTTAATTCCATTTATTTCTCCCATAAGAAGAAATTCTGGATTTTTATCTCTTAAAGCAAATGCTTCTTCTTTTGTTGAAACGGGAATAATGCTCTTTGCGCCTCGACCAAATGCATATGCTGCAACAGTTGCTGCACGCATAATATCAATAACTACAGTGAGACCTATTGCTTGCTTAGCGCCCTCGATTCCCCTTAATTGTTTTATGTTCACAGGGATAGTATATCAAAAGTTTGAATCCAAACTTGGGTTGACCAATTTGATACAGTTTTTTGAAGTTGGAAAAAAGCTGAGCGTGTCGGTCAGGACTTGTTTGATCGTTATAGTTCAAGCTAAATTGTTGAGAAAAATTCCCTGTGTTTAATTTCATCAATAATTTTGCTAATTATTTTTCCATAACTATATTGAGGAAGTTTCAAGATTTGTAATGCTTTTAGGTCATCAATGATAACATTGGTAGTATCTTTTTTATCAATAGGCTTAACCTCAATATGGAAAGTTCCCAGAATATCTTTTGCTATGTCGTATCTTGTTTTAAGTTCAGGAACTGCCACAGATATCGTCTCGTTTAGGATATTATTCTTAATAACTTGCGCTATAACTTCCGAAACGTGTCCTAAGTAGGAGGGCTGGAATTTCCATGAAGTGTCATAAATAGCTTCAGTTTTTAAGTCTAAGTTTTTTAATATTCTATTAAAAGGCCTATCGTTTATCGTGTTGGGGCTAAAACCGATGAGAAGGGACGGTCTTATAATTACAAATCCTTTCTTTGTTCGTTTTACATATTTCTCACTTTGATATTTGGTTTTTCCATATACGTTATTAGGTATAGCTGCTGCATATGAGGATATAAAGATTACTTTAGCGTTAATATTATTTGCAGATTCTACGATATTTAGGGTAGGTTCTTGATTTAGGGCAATAGCTAATTTGGGATTTGCTTCGCACCATCTTGCATTTGCGTTTGAAGCTGCATGAATAATGATTTCTGGTTTTTGTTTGTCAATGATCTTCTTAATCTCTTCGGAGTCTGTAATATTGAGATGGATGAGCTTTTCTGAAAGTTTATTTTCGTGATATGTTCCGACCACTTCAAACTTTTTACTTAAATCGAGGAAAAGTCTGGCGCCAACATAGCTATTAGCTCCGGTTAAAAGAATCTTCATAACTGGATTATATCAGAAAGACTTTGAGGGTAAAAAAACCGAGCGTGTCGGTCAATCCCAATTTAATCCTATAATTACTCAATGGGTTTTAGATCAGTATAGGACATTAAATCATTAAGAAACACAAAAGTGTCGATGATAACTGTTGATAGTTCTTTCTTTTCGGTTTTTCTTTTTGCTTTTCCGCCCAAAGTAAATATTTCGTGGATAATTCCAAAAAGTTTCTTTGCCCTAGCTTTACCTTCCTTGGATGCTCCCATTTTCATGTCTACATAGGCAATTAGTTTGTTCTTTTCATTCTCTACTTTTATTGGCTGTTTATCTCTGCATTTATAGTTAGCTTCTCTTGATGTCCATAATTTTCCCGATAAGTAGATAAGTATATTTCTGGATTCTAAGGTTGCAACCGACCACTCGCGCGGGTTAGAATTATTACTATTTTTATTTATTACCTCAAAAGATTGATTTAAGTCCGGAAAGTATTTTGCGATTCCATCCAATACGGTTTTCCTATACTCTTCCAATATTGAATCTGCTTCTTGTCCAAATTTGTAGGTATAATAAATTTTTGTTGCAAAATCTTGTATACTTGATGCCACAACTGAACAGATCCTTTTATAAATAGCTCTTGCAGCAGTTAGATTTTTAATTTGTTGCAATTGATTATTAAACTGAAGAGAGGAATATGTTCCGTTAGGTTTAAAATTCTTTACAACTTCCATTTCGGCCAAAGAAGCTTCAATTGCAGCTTCTTGAGTCGAAATAGACCCAAAAAGTCCAATATGTGTTACTTTATCATAGCTCCTACCAGTCATTGCCATATAGGTTAAATCTGGTTCTCTTTCGCTATAACCAAATTTTTCTAAAGCCAACCATATTTTTATGTTCTCGTCTTTAACTATAGATGCTAATCTAGTTGCTTTAAACACTAAGCTCTCTACCGATCCTCGTTTTAATTCCGCATCGTCAATGATTTCCTTAGCCAAATTTATTATTTCTTTATCTTGCTCCATGTCTACAATAATACCCTGTTCGATTCGACAAAAAGGATATTTGCTACGGGACTAGGATTCGAACCTAGATACGCAGATTCAGAGTCTGCGGTCCTACCATTAGACGATCCCGTAAAGTTCGGTTTAATTTTATCAGATATACTGATTGATTACCAACTTGTCGAAAGAAGTTTTTTGTGGTACAAAAAGGCAGTGAGTAGGAAATTTTTGTATTTTTATTTTCTTCTTTTTGCTGTCCTGTTTGTTTTTGGAGGATTTTTTACAGGAAATCGAAAAGCAAGCAAGATTAGTATTGTTTTAAAACCCACGCCAACAGTAACTCAAGTTACTAAAGAGATAAGTTTGCTTAAAGTAACTAAAGTTATCGATGGAGATACAATAAAAGTTTTAATAAACAATAAAGAGGAGACCGTAAGGCTTATCGGGATTGATACACCGGAAGTTGTTGATCCTAGAATTCCTGTTCAGTGTTTTGGAATTGAAGCTTCCAATAAAGCCAAGGAGGTTCTGCAAAGCAGAATGGTTATTCTTGAGTCGGATGCAGCTAGCGGAAATTTAGATCAATATAATAGGCTTTTACGGTATGTTTTCCTGGAAGATGGAACTAACTTTAATAAACTTATGATTGAAGAAGGATATGCGCATGAATATACTTATAAAGAGAACCAATATAAATACAGAAACGAATTCATAGAGAAAGAAAAAGAGACAAGAGAAAATAAAAGGGGATTGTGGGCAGATAATGCTTGCTTGTATAATAAATATTATGGCGGCCAAAATTGACAAGGTCTGCGCCCCGATCTTAATCGGGGCTTGACATTTAGCAGATGGTATGGTAGATTGCCAATAGTGAAGGTAAAATAAATATGGAGAAAATAGTTCCTTTAATTCCAATTAGAGACGGCGTCATTTTTCCAAATACGGATTCGGTTTTGACATTTGGGAGACCAAAAAGCCTAGCTGCTTTGGAAGCTTCATTTAGAGGCGAACGAACTGTGTGTTTTGTGCTTCAGAAAAATTCCAAACTCAACGATCCTAATCCGGATGATTTTTATTCGGTCGGCACATTATCCACCATCCAAAGAATGATAAAAACAGAAGGAGAAATAAACGCCCATGTTAAAGGTATGTCCAGGGTAAAAATTCTCTCCGTTGAAAGACACGACCCCTTCTTCCTGGCCAAAATTATTGAAACTCCGGACATAGTAGAAAACACCCCTGAAATAAAAGCTTTATGCAATCATCTGACAAATGAATTCAGGCGTGCGATGAACATAGGAAAATCTGTTGACTTCATGGTGTTTATGAATATTATGTCTGACAGTTCTCCTTCTGAACTTTCAGATCTTATATCATCGGTTCTAGATATAAAACCTGACGAGAAACAGGAACTTTTGGAAATAAATAACGCTAGAACAAGACTTGAAAAAATCACAGAACTTTTGGCAAAAGAGGTAAAAATTTTGGAACTTGAAAGGCGTATCGCCAGCAAAACTCAAGAAAGATTTGAAAAGGGCGCAAGAGAGGCGATACTTAGAGAAAGACTCAAGACTATAGAGAAGGAGCTTGGAGAAAACGATGAGGACGGCGAAATAAAAGAACTTCTGGATAAAATGAAGAAAGCCAAAATGCCCGAAGACATAGAGGAAAAAGTAAGAAAAGAAATTAAAAAGCTGTCCCAAATGACGCAATATAATCCGGAAGCAGGATATATAAGAAATTATTTGGATTGGCTGGTTAATCTTCCATGGAGCATTGAGAGTAAAAACAATATAAATATTAAATCGGCAGAGAAAATTCTAGATGAGGATCACTTCGGACTGACGAAAATCAAAGAAAGAATTCTTGAATATTTGGCGGTTCATAAATTAGCTTCCAAAATGAAAGGTCCGATACTTTGTTTTGTCGGACCTCCGGGGGTTGGCAAGACATCGATTGGCAAGTCTATAGCTCGCGCCTTGGGCAGAAAATTTGTCAGAGTGTCTTTGGGAGGAATTAGAGATGAGGCGGAAATAAGAGGACACAGACGAACTTACGTTGGCGCATTGCCAGGACGAATTATTCAAGGAATAAAAGATGCAGGGACAAGAAATCCGGTTTTTATGCTGGATGAAATAGATAAGGTAGGTGCAGATTTCAGAGGAGATCCGTCTTCTGCATTGCTCGAAGCGCTAGATCCTGAACAGAACAATCAATTCTCCGATCATTATCTGGAAGTTCACTTTGATCTTTCTGATGTAATGTTTATAACAACGGCTAACATCTTAGATACAATACCCCCGGCATTAAGAGATAGATTGGAAGTAATCCATTTCGCAGGTTATACGCAGGATGAAAAATTTAGAATAGCGCGCGACTTTTTGCTCAAAAAACAAATGCAAAACCACGGTTTAACAGACAAGATGGTTAGCGTTGCAGATGACGCAATCCGTTTTTTAGCGCAGCATTATACAAGAGAAGCCGGAGTCAGAAGTTTGGAAAGACAAATAGCAGCTATCTTTAGGAAAGTTGCCAAAAAAATAGCCGAAGGAAAAACAAAGAAAATAACGGTTGATTCAAAAGGAGTCCCCAGGTTTTTGGGACCAATTAAATTTAGTTCTAGCATCTTGGAGAAAAAAGATGAGGTTGGTATGTCTACTGGTCTTGCCTGGACAGAAGCCGGAGGGGACATCTTATTTATTGAAGTAGCGCTTATGCCGGGGAAAGGTCAATTAACTCTAACAGGACAGCTTGGAGATGTGATGAAAGAGTCCTGTCAGGCTGCTATGTCATATATAAGAGCTAGGGCCAATCAATTAGGACTTGCGGAAAAGTTTTACCAAAAAATAGATGTTCATATCCATGTTCCTGAAGGCGCAGTTCCCAAAGATGGACCGTCTGCCGGAGTTGCCATAACGACAGCTATAATTTCTGCTTTGACAAAAATCCCGGTCAATAGAAAAGTCGGAATGACAGGAGAGATGACTCTTAGGGGCAGGGTTTTGGAAATTGGCGGACTTAAAGAGAAAGTAATTGCAGCTCATAGAGCAGGACTTAAGACAATCATTGTGCCAAAAGAAAATAAAAAAGACTTGGAAGACATTCCCAAAGAGGTTTTAAGAGATTTAAAATTTGTCTTTGTTTCCCATATGGATGAAGCTTTGGGAGTTGCTCTGACGAAACCATTAATAAAAAACGGAAGTGAAGTATTGTCTCATCACGCAGTTTTGCACGCTCAACTTCCTCACCAAGCAGACTAACTATCAGAACCTCTTGATAATAACAATATAAAAGCTATAATTACTGCAATGGAGCAAAAAATACTAAATCATTATCTTAAATATGGAGTATTTACTTATCCTGGTTTGTATGAAAATTATTTTAATTCATTGCCAGATGATATTGAAAAGATAGGTCGTCTTTTAAGATGGTCCTTCATCCATAGGACAACTTTGGAAAAGGGAAATACTGGAACTAATCTTGACCTTAAGTTTGGGGATATGGGGAAAGTGCCGTGGTACAGGCAAGCGGAAGACGATAATTTAGTAACAGCAACGGCAATAATTGCTGAGTTATTTAGGCGAGATCCCAAGGGCTTAACTTTTGAGAGGAAAGTTGAAAATAAAGTTGTTCTTACGTGTCGCTATGTTGCAATTTTAATGGCAGCAATTCTAAAGGCAAAGAAGATACCAGCGAGGGTGCGTTCTGGTTTTGCTGGATATTGGCCATGGACAAAGGTAAGCAGCGATCATTGGATCAATCAATATTGGGATAAAAAAGAAGGTAGATGGGTATCAATAGATATTGATGGAAGTTTTCATAATACAGGATTTGATATGTATGACATACCTGAAGATAAATTTGATTACTCAGCCGATGCTTGGCTTAACGTACGGCAAGGAAAAGTTAACGACAGGCATTTTTGGAACGCAGCAAATTTTAGCGGACTTATCGTTATAGCTTGGGAACTTTTTTACGATTTTCATTGCCTGATGAATAATGAAATTATTTATCTCCATCATCCAAAACTTGTAATGCTGGGGGAATTTGAAAAATTGTCGGAAGACCAATTACAGGAAATAGATCATTTAGCAGAATTAATGCAAAAACCAGATGATAATTTCGATGAGTTGGGAAAAATATGGAATACCGAAAAGAAATATAGAATGTTAGCGGGTGTATTATTGTAGCTATATAGATCTACAGATAATTTTATATTGTGTACCGCCAGCGGGAGTCCCCATACGAGCCTTTCCATTCCCGAAACCTACAGCTTCACGTTCCGCCAAAGACGGACAGGCATGGTGGCGGTCATACGGGGCAGGCGAGCCCGCAATTTTCTTTGTAGCGCCTACGGGATTCGAACCCGTGATCTTTACCTTGAGAAGGTAACGTCCTAGACCAACTAGACGAAGGCGCCGATCCCTTGTATTTTACCTTAATTGTAAATGCATCACAACATTGTGCGGCCAATATTTTTCTAGT
>JAUSEW010000031.1 GCA_030651475.1 Candidatus Levyibacteriota bacterium | reverse complement strand
GTACTACTGACAGTATATTTTTCCGCCAAATCTTTTTGCAGGAGATTTAAGTAGGCTTTGGTAGAGTTTTTGGTCTTTATCGTTGCGCCCGTATACTTATAATTATCCGCATTGACAGTTGATGAAATATTATAGCCCTTACTTTTCAAAAAGTCCGCGGCTTTTCCTGCTACTCCTTCAAGGCCGCTTCCGTTGGCAACGCTAATTGAGATTTTGGTTCTGTTAAGATTGGCGGCAATTTTTTCCGGCGAATTTTCTTCCAGGCTTTTATTCACTTTTTGTAAAAGAGCTAGAATTTGGTTCTCTTCATTGGAATTTTTCGAAAATTTAGATTTCGCATCGTTTAATAGTTGCTGTGCCTGATTAAAACTATCTCTGGATAAATTTTTATTTAGGTCGGAAAGACTTTGCCCTTCATCGAACTTATTTTTGGCCTGTGTATAGACGCTGTTAAAGAGAGCTTGGGTTTTGGCATCATTTTGTTTTTTGACTGCGAAGAAAATACTGGCGACAAGAATAATCGCGATAAAAACAAGAATTGTCAGAAAATGTTTTTTGGAATGGGTAAGATTGTAAAAAGAGAAAAACTTTGGAGCGGTTGGTTGAGAAGTGTCTGGTGGAGAAGGAATGGGTTCTTGCAGGGATTCGGGTTCTTCATATGGCGCTTGAGGCGTTTCTTTTTCTTCATATTTTATGACTATGGAAGCGGCACGTCCGTCTTCTCTCTCGTGAAGTTTTGGAGCCAAAGCCTCTGCGATTTCACTTGGAGGAAGATTGTCTAAAGATGATTGGAGCATATCATTAGTTATAATTTCACCATATGCCTTGGTTTCAAGAACAATTACATCATCTTTTTCTACAAATCCGGAGGAAGCAATTAAAATATCGCTGTCTTTGGCTGCCAAAACTTCCCCTAAACTTTCCCCTCTTTTGATAAGTGCTTTTCCGCCTTTCCCTGCAAATAAATATAGTGCGTTTTCAGAGAACGAACCAACAGAAAAAGAATACAAAACATCCTCGGGGATTATTTTAAGAGATTCTTCTAGCGCAGACTTTATGGAAGACAAATCTTTGGTCTCAAGTGTAAAAAAATTCTGTTCCAATTTCTCCAAGATGTTTTTTCCAAGAGTTGCCAAAGACTCATTAATTTCTGTTTCGTTTTCTGTCTTCTCCAAAGAAACAACAGCGAAAAGTTTACCTGCATTATAAGCTTGAGACCACGAAGAAGTTGTGGGACTGGCTACTATTTTCGCAAAAGCCAAGTCAGACTTGGTAAAAGCAAGATTTGTTTCAGCCATTATTTATAGTATAACAAGTGCTACTAAAAAAAGCGAAATCGCAAGCGCAATATGAATGATTGAAATTATTTTAAGTATTGCTTTGGAATTAGGGAGTACGAGAATTTCTCCCATTACTTTGACCTGGGTGAAAACAACAAATGTAAAAACTACGTAAAAAACTATTGCAACAAGAGTGATTATTTTAATCCACAAGCCTGGATGTAAAGAGTTAATAAAATTTAAATCCATATCATTTCATCCGGATTTTCCGGAATGGCCTTTCCCAAGAAGGTCCCCGATTATATGCGTTGCTTCTCGAGGCCGCGGAACTGCTAACGCTTCAAAATTTCTTTCATTTCCTGCCGTCTGTACGAAAACGTTTCCATAATTAACAAGTGTCGAAATAAATCCGGATTGAGTATAATTAACATCCTCAATATGGCTTAAGTTGGTAATGGCAATATTGTGTATCACAATATCGGAATAGTCCATATCCACTATTCGTTCTGTTGTAACAATAAATACATTATAAAACCAGTGCAGAAAACTTATAAATACATACGAAGAAACCATAAGATAATAAAACAAAGTAAAAACAGTGATAAAACGATTTGCAGATGGAGAAAATAGGAAATCTAAGCCGAAGCTTGGCAGGAAAATTGAGGTTATTAGAGGCAAAACTAAAAGAAATAAGCTGAAAATTATCCAAGAAATATTTTTTACAAAATGAGATCGCAAAAATAAAATTATTGTTTCATTTTCCTTTTGGGTTTGAAATCTTACTCCTTTGGGATTTTTACAAAAGGAGGATAGAACATTCATGTCCTTTGGATCATTTGGAAGAGCTGTATGCTTGGGTGCTATAAAAATATCGTTCATATAGCTATTTTCTCTCTACATTAAACAGAACAGATTTTATGGAAATATAGCCTGGTGCTCTTAAATTAAAAATTTGTTTAAAATCAGATCCTCCAATTGAAATATCGCCTCGATTGGTACTGAATGTTATATTAGCAGTTTTTCCATCATTACTGTAGGTAACGGAAATATTAGATATTGAGCTAACGTTTCCTCCGCCGACATTTGCTGCCAGATCTCTTGTTTCTCCCATAGAATATGGATTTCCGCCCCAGCAAGATGTTGTTATAGGGGTAATCCTGCCGTTATCAACACTACCTTTATTTTGAATTAAATATGCATTTAGGATATCTGACATCTCTTCTGTGTTTAGCCATGGACTGGTGCGCCCGCACTTATTAGATGAGATAGAATAGTTTTGCGTGTACCAACCCTTATAAAACCATGGACTGCCGGCAATTTTTTCATAGGCTCCGGATGTCCAGGTGTCTTTGTTTCCAGAGGTTGTATCCCAACCGGAATTATTGCTATATCCTCCGGTGGTTGAAGAATATTGAGCATTTGGCCCGCCTTCCAAAACCCACCCTCTGGTTTCATTAGCTGCTTCTTCCCAGGCGCCTCCTTTGTTTTCATCTTTATATACTTGGCAGGATTCGGTTGCGCAGATAGATCCTCCTTGCCGAATTGCATAGGTTCTTGCAGCAACCGCTTGAGCCTTAAGAGCTTCTTTGGGGAAAGAATTGGGCATTTCGTAGATTCGTTTCATATACTCATCTTCAAAAGCTCTTGGTCCATAGCCTATTACATCTATTGTCGAAGGAACGCCGTAGCTTTTGTTCAAATTTGCTCCCGGATAATAAAAAGCCAGAATTTGCTCTGCAGATTGGCCTTGATTTGCTCTTCCTTTTGCTCCGTACTGGCTCATGCCGTTTCTATGGGTGAAAGCGCCAAAAGAAAATCCTGCGAATGCTGGAGAAAAGCCCGGATTATAGTTTGGTGAAGCATTTGGATCATCAGCCAAAGGAACATCTCCGACAGAGGTTGTAAAAGTTCCTGATTTGGCATTTAAAATTTCTTCCTGTTTTGCCGTAAGGCTTGCAATTTGGCCCGAAAGAACTGATTGGTAAGCTTTTGCTCCGCTGATAATTTTATCTAATTTTGCTGATTGAGTATCAAGGTCGGTTTTAATAGAAATTAATCTTTCCTGCTCGTTTTCCAAATTTACTTTTTTAGTTTCCAAGTCCTGAATGGATAGGGCGATATTTGTAATGATTGCTTTGTCTTGATCTGTTGCTGCTTTTTGGTATGCCAAGACTTGAGTTATTTTGGATGCCGAAGGAGCGGAAAGAAGAACGAGAAATGGAGAATTATAATAACTTTTGATATAGAAATCCGAAATTGTACGATTTAAGATCAGCTGTTGTTTAGCAAGGTTCTCATAGCCGGAATCAATATTAGCTTTCTTAATAATAATATCTTGTTCAATCTGGGAAACTCTTGCTTTTATGCCATTAATTTGTTTTTGCATTCTTTGTAACTCTGACTCCAGCGGTCTTGTGGCGTTTACCGACATATTGTACGCTTTTTGTATAGATTCCAAACATCTTGATATAGCGTCAAGATTCAAAGAAGAGGTATTTGAACAACTATCGTCTTGAGCTTTTACAATAGGAGAGAAATATACGTTTAGAAAACCAAGAATTACTATAAAGATAGAAAGTAGAAATACGGGCAAAAATCTTTTCATATTTCGGTCATTGATGCATCTTGATTATAGCAAATTAAATGTGTTATTATTGAAAAGTATGGAAGAAGCTTCGTTTCAAACTCCGCCTCCTTCTGATAATTTTTATACTCCTTCTGCTCCTCCTGCAAAATCAAGAAATTTCGGGCGTCTTATTGTTGTTGTCCTTATTCTAGGAATTTTAATTTTCGGAGCATATAGGCTGATAGGTTCCAGGAAAACAGCAAATATTCCTGCTGTAGTTCCAACTCCAACAGAATTTCAATTTCCAACAGATACGCCAACTCCGCAGGTTTCTATAACACCAGGAGTGACAACTGCTCCTAGCGTAAATCCAATAGATTCATCAACAGGTCTTGACAGAAGCACGCTTACGGTTGAGGTGCAAAATGGAAGCGGAGTAGTTGGTGCGGCAAGCAAAGCATCGGACGCGCTCAAAAGTTTTGGCTATCATATTACTGCGATGGGAAATGCGGATAACTTCAATTATGAGAACGCGACAGTTCAGGTAAAAAGCAGCAAAAGCAAATATCTCCCTCTTCTTAAAAAAGATTTAGGATTCAGCTATACGGTTGCAAGCGCATCTTCTGATCTTTCTGACAGTTCCTCTGCGGATGCTTTAGTTATTATCGGTAAATAGTCAAGCCCCCTTGATTCCTTATTCATAATTCATTATTCTTTTCTTATGCTTGAAGTAATTCCCGGAATCTTAGAGAAAGATTGGAATGAGATTGAAAGGAAAATAGAACTCGTAAAATCTTTCGCCAAGGTAATTCATATTGACATTATTGATGGAAAGTTTGCCCCAAACACAACTTTTCTTGACCCAGCCCCATTCACCAAATACACCAAAGATATTTTCTTTGAACTTCATATGATGGTGGAAGACCCGATTAAATATCTAAAACCTTTTGCAGTCGCCGGTTTCAAAAGATTTCTAGGACAGATAGAAAAAATGCCGGATCAAGCGGAATTTGTTGCGCAAGGAGAGCTTTTGGGTAAAGTTGGTTTAGCGCTTGATGGTCCAACTGACCTTTCCGCAATAAAAATTCCGTATGGTGATTTAGATTGTGTTTTAGTAATGACTATAAAAGCTGGAGAATCGGGAAAAACGTTTAAGCCTGAATATTTGAAAAAAGTTGAGATGCTGAAACAAGTTCAGCATGACATAAAAATAGAAATTGACGGAGGAGTAAATGATCAGACTATTGTAATCGCAAAAAATGCAGGAGCAACCCGTTTTGTTGCGAATAGTTTTTTGTTTAATTCAGAAGATCCGCAAGAGCAATATAATCTTCTCAAGACTATTGTAGAAAAATAAAAAGTGAAAAAGTGAATTTGGAAAACCAATTTAATTTACAACGGAAACGCCTAATGAGGTCATTAAAAAATCTCGAAATGCAATCTTTAGTTTAGCTATCAAGATATAGATTAAGGAGTTTTTCGTGAACAGCTTTATCTCTAGCAGCTAAGACGCTTTTTGAATTCAAATTCCAAGATTTCCCAGATATGTCTGAAACTATTCCGCCACTTTGAATAAGAAGAAAATTTGCCGTAGCAACGTCCCATATATGAGGAGCGATAACAAAATATCCATCCAGTCTTCCAGCTCCAGCATAAGCAAATCCTAGAGACGTATTATATGATACAGTCATGTAGTCACTTTTGATTAAAATACGATAGAGAAAGTTTGTATATTTTCTTTTAGCTTTAGCGTTTTGTAAATAATAGGAACCGCCAAGGTCAACGTCTATAAGGGGAACCGAGCGGTTTATTTCTTTTGTCAAAGAATCATTAATATAAATTTCCTTATTGCCAATGCTCCAAATAAATTCTTCTCTTGCATGATCTAAAACGCAAGCTGCAATAATGATATCTTGATAAGCAAGAGAAATATTGGTACAGAAGTTTTTAATACCCCGTGCGTAATTTGTTGTTCCGCAAATTGGATCAATAATCCAGGTTCTAACTTTAGGATCTATTATTAGATCCGAACTATTTTCTTCTCCTAAGACTTTATCATTAGGAAATAATTTAATAATTTCTTTTGAAATAAGATTTTCAATTGCAATATCAGAAGAAGTTACCGGATCTAAAACAACTCCTCTTAAGTGTTTATATCTAATAGTCAACGTTTTCTGTTTAAGGGAAGACAAGAAGTTAAAAACTAAAACCGAGACTCTTTCAAAAAACTCTTTTTCTTTTTGTAAATTAATCATTTGGATTTTTCCAGTATAGCAAACTTGACAAAGAAATAAAAAAAGTGAAAAACTGAATTAGGATATGGCCGTTAGTAAATATAAGATCCAAAGACCAAGGACCAATGACTAAAGGCCAGAAAGGGGGTGAGAAAAATGGCTGAAGAAAAAATGATGTGTCAGCATAATCCAGGAAAGATATTAACGACTCTAGGTGTTTTGACAATTGTATACGGGGTAATAAATTACCTAATATCGGCTATGGCATGGGCACCTTATGCGGCATGGATCGCAGGCGGAGTTATCCTGCTTTTGGTTGGCTGGGCGAAAAAATCAATGGCTAAATAAATTTTCCAAGTCCATAACTTGTGATACAATACAGGCGTTATGGATCAGGTTGCCCAGGTTCGGGAAAAGATAGATTTAGTTTCTCTTATTCAGGAATATATTCCTCTGAAAAAAGCAGGGAGGAATTTTAAGGCGGTTTGCCCTTTTCACAATGAAAAAACTCCTTCTTTTGTAATTTCTCCGGAAAGACAAATTTGGCATTGCTTTGGCTGCCAGAAGGGCGGAGATTGCTTCACATTTCTGATGGAGTATGAGAAATTGGAATTTCCGGAAGCTTTAAGAACTCTTGCCAAAAAAGCAGGGGTGGAGCTTAAGGAAAGTTTTTTCCAAACAGGCTTATCTTCCAAAAAAGATAAAATTTATGCCTTGAATCGTCTTGCTTTGGACTTTTACCATTATGTTTTGACGAAACATAAAGCAGGAAAGAAAGCTTTGTCGTATTTAGAAAATACACGTAAAATTGACAATAAACTTATCGAAACTTTTGCTTTGGGTTTTTCTCCGAAGGAAGGCAATGCTTTATCCAACTTTTTAGTTGCGAAAAAGAAATACCAAAAAGGAGATTTGATAGAAGCAGGAATTAGCTTCGAATATAGAGGACAACTTATGGATTTTTTTAGAAATAGAGTGATGTTCCCGCTTTTTGATCACAGAAATAATATTGTCGGTTTTTCCGGAAGAGTAATTGATCCGCCAGCTGGCGGATCGGAGGGCGGAAAGTACATCAATACCAGAGAAACGCTCGTTTACCATAAAGGAGGGATGTTTTTCGGTTTAAATACTGCCAAAGAAGAAATTAAAAAACTGGACAAAGTGATCGTAACAGAGGGGGAATTGGACGTAATTTCTATGTTTTCTCAAGGCTATAAAAATGCAATAGCGATTAAAGGGACTGCTCTGACAGAAGATCAGGCAAATCTTTTGGCGCGATTTACCAAGAATATTGCTCTTTGTCTTGATCAAGATGTTGCAGGATCGCAAGCTACAAAAAGAAGCTTTTTGGTTTTGGAGGAAAAAGGATTTGCAACTACGGTTGTTCTGACTCCCAATGGCAAAGATCCGGACGAAGCGATAAAAAATGACCCAATTGCTTTTAAAAAAGCTTTGAAAAGCGACATCAGTATTTATGATTATTTTTTCAGTAATGCTTTTTCGTCTTTCGACAAGGAGACAACTTCGGGAACAAGGAAAATAACCGAAGAACTTCTGCCGATCTTTATGCAAATAGGAAATGAAGTAGTCAAAGAACATTTTCTCAAAAAACTCGCCAAAGAATTAAATACCTCATACGAAAGTTTATTAAGAGAAATAGAAAAAATTGAGAAAAAAGAGATAGCCAAAGATGAAATAATTCTTCCGACAAAAGACAAAAGAGAGAGAACGGAGATTTTGGAAGAATATCTATTAGCGCTTATTATTCAATCCGAGAATCCGGCAGAAATTTTTGAATATGCCAAAGAGAGCCTGAAAGATTATAAATTTCGTACTGCTTCGATAGAAAAAATTATCGGCTTTCTTAATATTTATTTTAAAACACATCGGCAATTTGATGTTAAACAATTTTCCAACGTACTTCCGCAAGAACTTCTAAAAACCTTTGACATCTGCTTTTTGCTGCCAATGCCTAAACTTTTGGAGGAAGAAGAATATAGAGATGAAGCGCAAAAAGCAGCCAAAGAACTAAGATTATTATTCCTAAAAGATAAAATTAAATTTCTCTCGCAGGATCTAAAAAATAAAGAGAAAGACCAAAAACCGGAAGAAATCAAGAAACTGGAAGAAGAATTATCAGAACTTATACACCTTTTATCAACATCTTCGAGTGTGATACAATAAGCTGAATCGAAATATGAGACAAAAAAATCAAAATATCTTAAATGATATTGTCGCTTCTGCGAAAAAAAGAGGATATATCACCCAGGATGAGATTTTGGCTATTTTCCCAAAACCGGAAGACCATTTAGAGGAACTTGACAGCCTTTACAATAAACTTCTCCGTTTTGATATCGACGTCTTTGAATCCGTAGCTAAAGATCAGGATGACCAAAAGCCGATTGCGGATTTGGAAAAAGAACTAGAAGCATTAACGGTTCTAACGGAAGGAACAGTTTCCGATCCTGTAAGAATGTATCTTAAGGAAATAGGTCGGATCCCGCTTCTAAAATTTGCAGACGAGATATCCTTGGCAAAAAGAGTGGAAAAAGGAGACAGGGAAGCAAAAAAAACCTTAATAAATTCGAACCTTCGATTAGTGGTTTCAATAGCCAAGAAGTATGTGGGCCGCGGATTAACTCTTTTGGATTTAATTCAGGAAGGAAATCAAGGCCTAATCAGAGCTGTTGAGAAATATGATTGGAGAAGGGGATATAAATTCTCAACTTACGCAACTTGGTGGATAAGACAGTCCATAACCAGGGCAATTGCGGATCAGGCAAGAACGATTAGAATTCCGGTGCATATGGTTGAGAATATTAACAGGTTTTTGCGGGCATCCAGAAAGCTGATGCAGGATTTGGGACGGGAACCGACTCCGGAAGAAGTGGCAAAGACTCTGGGAATTGAACCGGAAAAAGCTTTGGAGATTATTAAAATTTCCCAAGAGCCGGCAAGTTTGGAAACTCCCGTTGGAGATGAGGAGGACAGCCGTTTGGGAGACTTTATCCATGACGCAACAGCGCCTACACTTTTTGATACTGCTTCCCGTGAGCTTTTGAAAGAGCAAGTTGAACAAGTTCTGTCAACACTTTCCGATAGAGAAAGAAGAGTTTTGATTGAGAGATTCGGGCTTAAAGACGGGAAGCCAAAAACTTTGGAAGAGGTAGGCAGAATTTTCGCGGTAACAAGAGAAAGAATTAGACAAATTGAAGCAAAGGCTCTTCGTAAACTTCGCCACCCGTCCCGCGGCAACAAACTAAAAGACTACATGGGGTAATCAAGAAGTGGATTTCGGCGGTGTTTGGTGATAAAATCTGAATAAGTAATTTTTAACTTTGCACTTTTAATTTTTAATTTATTTCATTCCCCTGTAGCTCAATGGTAGAGCATTCGCCTGTTAAGCGAGTGGTTTCAGGTCCGAATCCTGACGGGGGAGCCAATTGGCACTTAATATACCATTTATGGAAGCAAGTAATTCGGCGTTATTATCATCGGCGATTTTTCCATCGCTAATTTCCGCCTTTGGTTTAGGCGCCCTTATTAGTGGTGTTGTGGTCACTTGGGTAAAAAGTAAATTAGATCAAAATTCTGAAAGTAAGAGAAGAGTGCGTGAATTACGAGAAAAGCAATATAAAGACTTTCTGAATAATCTGATGGGTTTCTTTAAGGGTTGGGAGGATAAGAGTTTTCAAAAGCAATTTATTTGGGATGTTAATGCAAATGCCCCTGTTTCTGCATCCGATGAGGTTTATAGATTAGCAAGAAAATATATAGATAGTTTCGATAAGAAAAATAATGCTTCAGAAGATGATAGGCAGAAGATATATGCCAAACTTGTAATAACAATGAGAAATGAACTAAATAAAATGTCAGGCGAGCCTCGGACAGATCTAAAAGAAGAAGAAATTAAAGTAATGCAACTGGATTAATTTTTCCTATTTCTTCCCAAGCTTTTTTCTTGCCTTCTCAGCTATTCCTAATGGCCCAGGTAGAATATCATCTTCCCAATTATGACACTTTATATATTCGTCATATTTAAGATTTTGCTGTGTAGTTGTATCCCACATTTTTGTCATACTCGCTAATTTAGAAGGTGGACCTTTTATTAACTCTCGCCATTCTTCTTGCGCATCAAGCTTTGCTCTTTCATGAGCGTCCAAAGCAACCTCCAAACATTCAGAATATTTGCCTTCTGAATATAACTTTTCAGATAGTGCGCATAAAGAAGGGGAATAGTGTTTCGTAATACGAGCATTTTTTAAGTAGGGTAGGGGATCATTTCCTCTCTTGGCTTGATACATGGCTTGTGCAAAAGCTACCATTTTTGCATGTTGTAGTAAACTAGTTCTCGGATCGTAGTCATTCTCAACTTTGCCAGGTTGCATTATTAGCCTGTTAGAGACTCTCCACACTACGTCGTAAGATTTTGGTTTAGTTCCCCATTTTTTTGATAATTCTGCCTCAACTTTTAAGTAATCCTTAATGGTAGCCCCTAAATACTGTAGCTCTTTAAAGAAATCCACCGCCAAAGCACCCTCTTCGGTTAAAAGATCTGAGTTGAATATGGTTTGTTTGGTTCGAACAAAACACTCACCGCCACACTTTTCGCATCTAGTCTTTCTTTTTGGAGGTTTAGGAAAAATAGTGTCGCAGTATGGACATACACTGCGGTTTCTCTTTTCTTTATTTCCAAAGAATCCCATATGTGCCGATTATATCAGATTATTAAGCTATAATAGCTACAGATGGTTTCATCCTATCCATTTCTTCACGAATTTGAGCTACAAGCCTAAAATCCGAGAAAGCCTTGTAGATACAAGCTAATTGCGTGGTTATATTAGAGTTACGATTCTCGAGCCAAGCGGTCAGCCGCCACCACAACTCATTTTGTCGTGCGTTTTTATTCACCACAAACCACCACAAATTATCCTCAAAAAACACTTTTGATATAATACCATTATGGAAACAGTTGATTTATCTAAAAAAGAGGTTGTTGTAAATGGCCTAATTGAGCATGCCCTTTCTGAAGTTGAAAGAAGATATGGTAAAGGTGAAGGTGACGGAAAGACTCCCAAAAATTATCACAATAGAGTTCATACTCAAGATGTAATAGACGCTGCTGAACAGATTGCCCAATTAGCCTTAGAAGCAGGTAAAATAAGAGCTTCTGACATTCCTTTAATTAAAATTGCAGCTGGTTTTCATGATATCGAGCAGGATTTAGGTAGTGGCCTAAATGAAGAAGAAAGTGCTAGACTTGTAGAAAAAGAGATGAAAAAAGCTGGATTATTTGGGGAAGGAGATATCCAGAGGGTAAAGACGATGATTTTAGGAACAAAAGTAAATTTTAAAGATGGGATTATGGAGCAATCTCCAACAGAGGATTATTTGGCCCAGATTGTAGCAGACGCAGATTTATCGGTTTTAGGTCAAGAGTCGAATGTCTTTTGGAGAAGAGCAATGGGGTTGTTAAAAGAAATGAAAAAAACAAATTCCCCTTCAAAAGAAGATGAAATCGCTTTCGCAAAAGGAGAAACACTTTTCTTAAAAAATCATCGGTTTTATACACAGGAAGCAAACAGACTCTTCCCTCACAAACAAGAGAATATGGAATTTACGCAAAAACACATAAAGTCATTAGAAGCAACTAAGTGAATAATCCCAGCAATATTTCCCCACACAATTGTCCTGAACGGAGTTAAAAACCCTGAGCGAAGTCTCGAAGGGCTGAAGGATAGTTGGGTAAAAGAGGTTGCATCTCTCTCTATCTTGACAAATAAAATAGAATATATTAGTATTTCAACTTATGACTTATCGTAAAGAAGGCCCACCGCAACATCTTCCCGTAGTAAGGTCTAAAATCGGGAGGGGAGCTATTGGGATAACACCAGATAGGAGTATTTATCCAGCATCAACAAAATCAAAAGATTTGAGACCTGGTGCAAAACGTTTTAATATAGAACCAACTCTAGCCGATATTCATAATGCAGGAAAACCACCAAGACGTCTTAGAAGAAAATCTAGAAATTTCTAAGCAGAGACCTCTCAATAAATAGTTTTCTCCGGGATCCACATTTAGCCTCAAAACCATAGTAATTATAAGAATTGGTAAAATCCTGGTATAATTTCGTATATGTTTACAGGAATCATAACGCATTTGGGGAAAGTTGCGGAAGCAACCGATACTCGTTTAGTCATACAAACCGATAAAGATTTTTTGAAGAAATTAAGTAGGGGGATAAGCATTGCTGCGGATGGAATTTGTCTTACAGTTGTTTCATATGACAAGAAGTCATTTACGATCGATTTTATGCCGGAGACTTCTAAGCGGACGAGTATTCAATATTTGCAAAAAAACAGTTTGGTAAATCTAGAACTGCCTGTAAATAGTGAGACTTTTCTCTCAGGGCATGTCGTGCAAGGGCATGTGGACGCTGTCGGGAAAATAAAATCTATTGAAAAAAAAGGAAATAGTCGAATATTTACTTTTTCTATACCAAAAAATATAAGTAAATATATTGTGGAAAAAGGGTCAATAACAGTGAATGGGATTTCATTAACAGTGATTAATATTACAAAGAATTATTTTACTGTAGGGATTATTCCTCATACATGGGATAATACGATGCTTCATACGGCAAAAGTTGGAGACTTAGTTAATATCGAAGTGGACATTCTTGCCAAATACCTTGAGAAATTGATTGGTAAAACAAAGTAATATGTTAAAAAAACAAAACACGCAAGTTCAGATAGCTAAAAATCTTACGAAAAACTTAAAAGTTGCCATTATCAGGACAGATTATTATAAAGAATTAAATGACAATTTGGAAAAACATTGCCGAAAAACACTTATAGCAAATGGTGTTGATAAAACCAATATCGAAACCTTTGTTGCTCCCGGTTCTTGGGAGATTCCGCTAATGGTACAGGAAGCTGCAAAATCTAAGAGATTTGAAGCGATTGTTGCCTTTGGGGTTATTGTAAAAGGCGAGACGTATCATTTCAATATGATCGCGAATGAATGTGCCCGTGCGCTTATGGAGTTATCGCTTGATTACAGTATTCCTATTGCGTTGGGAGTGCTGGCGGTTTTTGATAAAAACCAAGCTCTCGAAAGAGCAGGAGATAACGATAGGAATAAAGGCGTAGAGGCAGCAATTGCCGTATTGAAATCACTGGAAACCCTGAAAAAATTTAAGAAGTAGTATTGTTCTTGAAGAATTCTCTTGTTCCAGAGACATCTTTTTTTATTTGCTCAATAAGTTTTTGTTCTGAAGAAAATTTTTTATTCCCCCGAAGATTTTTAAAAAGATATACTGTGACTTCCTTGCCGTAAATATTTTTATCAAAATCAAAAATATAACTTTCTGCTTTATGTTCTTTTTCCCCAAATGTTTTTGCTTCCCCGATAAATGTTGATGCCTGATATGTTTTCCCATCAATTAAGACACGGGATGCATAAATTCCTTCAGGAATTGATTGGGTTAATGCAATATTTGCGGTGGGAAAACCAAGATTTTTTCCTCGTTTATTTCCTGCTTCTACTTTACCGGTGAAGCTATAAATGTATGACATGTAATTGCTAGTATAACAAAGAAATAGGTTTGGTAGTTAACCAGAGGGAGTACGTTCCAGCATTGACAAGAAAATTTAACAGTAGTATTCTACGTGTGATATGCCATACATCAAAAAAGACCAAAGACCGGCAATTGATACATTAGTACAGCCATTAATCGATCACCTTAAATCATTACCGCTTGAAGACCAAGATGGTTCGCTTAACTATACGGTGACTAAAATTATTAAAAAGGTGTATCCACAAAAATACTTCCACTACAATAGAGCATTAGGAGTGCTTACTGCAATTACGCATGAGCTATACAGAAAAGTAATCGGTCCTTATGAAGATGCAAAAATCTCCGAAAATGGAGATGTTGAGTAAAATGTTCTAACATTCTCTACTTCTCGAAGTACAAATGTTATTCTCAAAGATTTTCAATTTCGTAGAAATTCGCATAATGTAATTGATATACTAACTATATATGAGTTTTTGGCGGTCTTGGAAGTATAAAAATCTTACTTTTGCTTTCTTAGGAGTTGTTGTTGCCATAATTCTTTCTCGGATTGAAATATTCCACATATTCTTATTAAACCTCGGAAGTTTGGGATATTTTGGGGCTTTTATTGCGGGAATACTTTTCGTCTCAACATTTACCGTTGCAACAGGAGCTCTAATTTTATTTACTCTTGCAAAGACCCTATCTCCGGTTGAAATAGGACTCATTGCTGGTTTTGGTGCAGTTTTTGGAGACTTTACGATTTTTAGATTTATTAAAAATAATTTAACCAAAGAACTGGAGACAATTTATAACCATATTGACAGCAATCATCATTTCATGAAGGTGTTGCATTCAAAGTATTTTAGCTGGACTTTACCTGTTGTCGGAGCAATTATTATTACTTCACCATTTCCCGATGAAATTGGAGTCAGTCTTATGGGAATATCAAAAATGAAGACTTATCAATTTTTACTAATATCCTTTGTATTAAATGCAATTGGCATATTTCTTGTGGTTTCTGCGGGATTAATAATTAGACCGTAAAAGGGATAGTGGTTTCAATAAAGAGGAAGGAGTTGAAGAATAGTTTTTAACTCACGATTTCCAATTGACAAAAGTTAATTAAACCCCTATCATTTGTATAGATATGCAAATGAGCAAAAAAATAGTTCTGCAAAAAGAACTTCAAAATAACGCGAAAATTGAGGCGTGTGCTGAAAGGTTTGGAACTACAGGCGACCAAACCCGCATGAAAATTTGCTTTCTTCTTTGTCATTATCCGAAGCTTTCAGTTTCTGGAATAGCGGAAATTATTGGTTCTCCAATCTCGACTGTATCTCATAGCCTAAAGAGGCTGAAAGAAATACAGGTAGTTGAAAATCGAAGACAAGCAAAGCAAGTTTTATACTCTTTAGGTAAAAACAAATTTGCTTCGATCATTAAAAGTCAATTATTAGGCAATAATGAATAAAAAGACGCTTATATTAGTGTTAACCATTACGGTTTTTATTGCCGGCTATTTTTATTTCTTCTCATCTAAACCTTTGTTTAATTTTTCTCCTAAGCAATCATCTCAACAAGGAACAAAGGGCTTAGTTAATGAAGTATTGGCGGCAAAATTTGATTACCTCTCAAAACATGGTAATTCTTCTTGTTCTTCGGCGTTTCGCGACTCTATCGCTTCAATGCCGGATAGTGCTCGTTTACAAGGCTCTTGCTGTAGCCCGATGAGTATGCATCGTTACAGCGAGCAAGTTGAAGGCTTGAAGAAGTATAAAGATGTATCAAAAATTCCGCCCGACCCCTACGACATCGAAGCGGGTTTGACCAAAAAGTTAATGGTTCACTATGACGACCAATTAAACCCGGAGGAACAGAAAGCTTATGACTATGCCATGCAAAATTCTGATGAGAAAGGCCCTTGTTGCTGTAAGTGCTGGAGATGGAATGTTTATGGAGGACTGGGAAAAATCTTAATTAAAAATTACAAATTCACTGGACAGCAGTTAACAGAAGTATGGAATTTATCTGATGGATGCGGCGGAGATAGCGAGCATCATCACGCTACGTAAATATGAGAAGAATTAACAGATTTAAGAAAAAATTATTGACCCTTTTATTTTACGGTTCAATCGGGCTGGCAGCTTCTCTATTTCTATTTCTTATCTTCTACTGGAATTTAAGCCTTAATTCAAGTATTTACAGCCTCATCAATAATACTAAAAGCGAACCAGTTTATCTTTGGTCGTATGTAATTCTTACTTTTGGAACAATCATCTTGTTTGGAGTAAACGCAGTCCTTTTTGTTTATCGGTGGAGGAAATTTGGACCGCCCAAACTTAAGATTCAAGGCGGAAGTGGTTTAGGAGCATTGGTGGGAGTGGCGGCCTCTGCTTGTCCTGTATGCGGATCGCTGCTTTTGTCTGCAATCGGAATTACAGCAGGCCTTGCAGTTTTTCCCCTGCAGGGTTTAGAGTTAAAAGCACTTTCTTTTGGTTTGATGGCACTTCCTGTGTGGTTAACAACAAGAGAGTTAAAATCTTTAAGTTGCGGCGATGAAACTTGCCCGATTCTTCGTCCTACTTCATTCCGAGCAAAAGATAAACCTTATCTTATAACCTCTATGGCATTGGTTGCTGTTTTGATACTTATTGGTTGGAATATGCTTAAGACCGACCCAATAGTTTTTGGTTTCTTTAATAAGACGGCACTTCTTAACCCAAACGATAATAAACTAAACACTACAAACACAACCTCTTCTAGTAACAAAATTTATGATGAAGTAGTAGCCAAAGTTCTACCTGAACAAGGCTTTCAAAGTAAAATTTCCCTAAAAGATAGTATTTTAAAGCTTGTTGACAACGGAGTAATTGATAGACAAAAGTTTGAAGAGATATACAAGCAAAGAGGCCTACCAAATGAATTGAAAGATGTTTTAGGCAAACCATCAAATAAGCTCATTCTTTTGAAACAAGAAAATGCCAACATCTACGTCAATCTTCTCTGGGCATTAGGACTTTCCAACTATATGTCAACAAATAAAGATAGTCCTGTTAATGGAAAATCTCTTTTTAACTTTGCTTCAACTGGGGGTTGGAATATAGGAAAGGAAGAAAATGGTGGAGCGTATTTTAATAAATTCAGAATAGTTGAATTGACACCAGAACAGGAAGTTTTAGTTACTCAAATTGCCAAAAATACCTATCGTCCCTGTTGCAATAATTCTACCTTTTTCCAAGATTGTAACCATGGTTCAGCCCTTCTTGGTCTTCTTCAACTGGGAGCCTCTCAAGGACTTACTGAAGATGAGCTATATAAAGAGGCTCTCGCTTTCAATTCCTTTTGGTTTCCACAAAACTATACTCAAACAGCACTTTATTTTAAGGTAGTCAAAAATACTGATTGGGAGAAGGTCAGTCCCAAAGAAGTGATGGGGATAAACTTCTCAGCGGTTAGTAATTGGGCAAAGAATGTTCAGGCAGAAATTGCCAAAATTCCCAACCTTATTCCTCAAACAAAAGGTGGAGGAGGCTGCGGAGTTTAAGTATGACTACAGAAGCAAAAGTTACTGGTGGCATAATTTTTGCCACATTTATTATTTTAGTAGGCGGAGTATTGTTGCTGTCAAAAGGTGAAAAGGTGGCGCCGGAGGGTGAGGTAGTATCCCGCAATGGATTGCATTGGCATCCAAAATTATCAATTTATATTAAAGGGGGGAAACAGGAGATTCCCGCGAATGTTGGTATAGGAGCAATTCATCAACCAATCCATACCCATGAGGATAATAAAGAAGGAATAATTCACATGGAGATACAAGGGGTTGCCACCAAGGAACAGACCAAACTAGGCAAGTTCTTTCAAATCTGGGGTAAGCAATTTAATTCAAGCTGCATTTTTGATAAATGCAATAGCGTGGAAGGAACAGTCAAAATGCTGGTAAACGGACATGAAAACAAAGACTTTGAAAACCATTTGATGAAAGATGGAAATAACATAGAAATAAGATATGAATAATTATGGAAAGATATGATTTAATTATTATCGGTGGCGGAGCAGGGGCTTTCGCTTCTGCGATTAAAGCGAATGAATTGAAGGCTAAAACGCTGCTGATAAACAAAGGTCTTCCTTTGGGTGGTACTTGCGTTAATGTTGGCTGTGTTCCTTCTAAAACGCTTTTGTGGGCAGGAGAAGTGATGCATCAGGCAAAGAATCATGGTATCCCAGGAATAAATATAGAAGTAAAAAAATTTGATTTCGCAGCGGTGATACAACATGAACTTGACCTGGTTGCAAAACTAAGAGAAGAAAAATATGAAAAGGTATTAAACCAGCTAAAAAATGTTACCCATATAGAAGGTCAAGCTACCTTTGTTTCTCCTAACGAAATTGAAGTTAATGGTCAAAAGTATCAAGCTAAGAAATTTATTATTGCGGCCGGATCAACTGCAACTGTGCCGCCAATTGAGAATATTAAAAAGGTCGGTTACATTACCCATGTTGAAGCTTTGAAGATAAAACAACAGCCAAAAGAACTGATAGTTATTGGCGCTGGTCCTGTCGGACTTGAATTTGCTCAAATGTATGCTCGTTTTAGAACTAAAGTAACAATTCTTCACAGAGGCAAATCAATTTTCTCTCCCGGCGAAGAAGAGTTAACGACCCGCTTGGCAGAAATTCTTGTTGATGAAGGAATCACTATTAAGACAAAGGTTCAAGTAAAATCTGCCCGTAAAGAAAATGGCAAAAAGATAGTGTCCTACACCATAGATGATAAAGAGGAGAAGGTATCAGGAGATGAAATCTTGCTTGCTGTTGGCAAAACCCCAAACACACAAAAACTCAATCTTGATAAAGCTGGTGTTGAGGTTGATGAAAAATTCGCAATTAAAGTAAATTCCCAATTTCAAACCTCAAAGCCCCATATTTTTGCAGTTGGAGATGTGATAAACTTGCCTTTAAGATTTGAAACAACAGCAGGTAGAGAAGGAACATTAGCTTCGGAAAATGCTCTAAAGAATACTCAAAATAGCATTGATTACAATACTGTTCCTTGGACAATATTCACTGACCCACAGCTTGCAGGAGTAGGACTTACTGAAGAACAAGAGATGAAGCAGTTAGGAAGATGCTTATGCCGCACTGTTTCTTTTGCCAATGTACCAAAAGCTCTTATTATCAATAGAACCGAGGGACTCATTAAAATGGCAATTCATCCAGAAACAAAACAAATTATGGGAGTTCATATCCTTGCACCAAATGCAGGAGAATTAATTGCTCAAGCAATGGTACTGATTAAAAATAAGAATACTATTTATGATGTGGTGAATTCATTGCCAATGTTCCCAACCCTTTCAGAAGCGATAAAAATCGCTGCCTTGTCATTTACTACTGATATAACCAAACTAAGCTGTTGTGTGTAACATTTAGGCTCGTTTATGCTAAAATAAGGCAGCTAGAACAAATAAAAATGAAAACAATTTTCTGCGAATTCCTTGATAGTCAAGACAAAGACGGCACTATTAAAGTCAAACCGCTGGGAAAAGCAAAAAATAACATCAGTAAGTCAATGCTCCCGGGCTGGAAAGACGTGGTAACTGAAATTGTAATTGACAAAAAGTACACACATGGGTTAGATGGGATTGAGGATTATTCACATGTCATAGTTGTTTACTGGATGGATAAAGAAAAAGAGTGCCACCTTAAACATCATCCGCAAGGAAGTAAAGATATTCCTTATGTTGGGATTTTTGCCTGCCGTTGTCCCCAAAGGCCAAATAGAATTGCCATATCCACAGTGGAGCTAGTCAAAAGATTAAGAAATATCATAACAGTTAAAGGTTTAGACATTGTTAATGGTACGCCTATATTAGACATCAAACCTTATACCCCTCAATACGACGAGGTTAAAAATGCTAAAGCTCCTGATTGGGTAAGTAAGCTTATTTTTTGAAAAATACAGTTATTGACATTGTTTAAGGAAAGGCCTAGCATAAACTTATGAGCACAAGGCTAATTGAATGGATTTTGCGTATTGCCGTTGCTGGAGAATTTATCGGCCATAGTGTTTTTGCGCTTCAAGGCAAGAAAGCATGGATTGATTGGATTCACCAGTTCACGGGCGCAGAAATCGGCACAGCAGCAACCCTCCTGACGCTTATTGGCCTAACAGATTTGTTTGTTGCGCTCATTATCTTAGTGCGCCCAATCCGTGCGGTTGTTTTATGGGCGGCATTTTGGGGATTCTGGACTGCTGTTCTTCGCCCCATTGTCGGCGAACCCATTTGGGATTTTGTGGAACGTTGGGCAAATTGGGGCGCGCCGCTTGCTTTACTATTGCTTCTTGGCTGGCCGAAAAATTGGAGGGAAT
Organism: Candidatus Levyibacteriota bacterium; assembly: GCA_030651475.1. Classification (GTDB taxonomy): domain Bacteria; phylum Patescibacteriota; class Microgenomatia; order Levybacterales; family UBA12049; genus JAUSEW01. The sequence goes on along the minus strand of JAUSEW010000031.1, from coordinate 5,508 downwards.
GGTTAAAGTAAAATATTTCGAGATCTTGACAAATTATTCTCACCGCTGTATTATATTGAAATATTTCAATAAATCAATTAAATATGTCACAAGATTTGGAGAAAATTTTTCAGGCTTTAGGAAATGACATCAGACTTTCAGTTGTTAAACTGCTGCTTAAAAAGACTAAACTCTCATGTCAGGATATCCAGAAACACTTTAACCTTTCCCAACCCACCATGTCGCATCATTTTTCCCAGCTTATTGACACAAACATTATTAACGTTGAAAAAGCAGGAGCCAGTCATTTCTACTCACTTAATCGGCAGCTTTTAGAACGAAATGGAATTTATCTTAAGAGAGGAGACAAAAAGTGAATGAATAGCTTGGTCATTCAAAAATTACCAGTCAATAGGAAATTTGGACAACTGGCATCTGATGAAAGCATCCGAAAGACTGCAAAAGCTTTAGGGGTAAACAACGTAAAAACGATAATAGCAAAAAACGGTAAAGAGGCAAAAGAAAAAGTTTTAGAGCTTATCCCGCAAGGCAGCGAGGTTATGACCATGTCTTCGGTTACTTTGGATACCATCGGGTTAAATAAAGACATTAATGAATCAGGAAAATATACCTCGGTTCGTAATAAACTTTACTCAATGGATAGAAATACGAAAAGTCGAGAGATGGCCAAAATAGGCGCCGCTCCAGACTGGACGGTAGCAAGTGTCCATGCGGTGACAGAGAAAGGACAGTTAATGATAGCCTCAAGTACTGGCAGCCAGCTTTCAGCGGAAGCTTACGGCGGAGGGAAGATAGTCTTTGTAGTAGGTACACAAAAAATTGTCAAAGATGTAAATGAGGGCTTAAGAAGAATTTATGAGTATTCTTATCCCTTAGAGGATGAACGAGCCCAAAAAGCCTATGGCATGAAAAGCAGTGTCAATAAAATTCTTATCATCAATAAAGAAACAACACCAGGACGAATCACGATGATTCTGGTTAAAGAAAAACTTGGTTTTTAGGGGCTTTGGCGTTTTTGGACAATGAGTCCGCTTGGCAATTCCCATGTTTTTAGAATACTTCCCGTTTTTACCACTGTTTCCATCCATCCTTTGTAACTCCATGGTTTGTTATAATCAGGTTCGATTAGTAAATAAAAAGTGCCTTTCTTTTCTTGATGTGGCAAATAATGATAAGTGCGTTTACTTAAGAAATATGCAAGATAATCATAACTATCTGTATAAACAGGAGGATTAAAAATTAAAAGCCCAAAAGGTTTTACTTTCACGTCTTGGTAAATAAAATCTAGCGCATCAGTTTTTCCTCGTATTTTTGCAATCCCGCCGTAATCAGGATAACGGTATAGTTTGTATAATTTTGGAGCAATAACGATAAGAGTAATTATTGAAAAAGCGGCAACAAAAATTAAACCTATGCGCGTTGTAAGAAGTTTGCGGAAAAATAGAGAAAACGGCAGAATATAAATCATCTGAAAACCGGTAAGAAACCAATACCGAAGAGGAAAAGGATACAAAAATGTTAATGCAAGGAAGATAAGGAAAAACTTTACAAACAGAAGCAAGAAATCCCGCTCTTTTTTCGTGTAGAATTTACCCCTTTTTATAAATAAGGATATTAAAAAGCCTATTGCAACAACAATTGATATTTTTGGCATTAAATCATTGATTTGGAATATATAGCGATAGTTTAGATAAAGACTGCTTAAGTGAGCATCCATTTGGTTAATGTAGGGTAGATGTTCACCTTTGGTAAAAAGTCCTTGATCCTTATTTTGAAATAATTGGACAAATGATTTAGACATCAAAAAGTTATGTCTTACATCAAACACAAATAATGGCAGAAAGAATAAGCCTGCTAAAAGTATGCCGACAATAAAGTAGCGATTTAAAAATAATTTCATATGCCAGACAAGAAGATAAATAAAAGTTCCTGCCAAAATAAATATTGCAAGTGCTATTTCGAAATGAAACATCAAAGCAATAACAGGCCAGAGAAAAAGATGATATTTTTTCCTCTTTTGGCATACTTGATATAAAAGGAAAAAGAAAATTGTGAGCAAAAGCCACATCGGATGCGGATTCCAGCTGTAGGTTGCAGCAGCAACTGCTTCGGGTGCTGTTGCAACTAGAAAAGCCGAAATAAGCGCGCATGTATTTCCAAATAACCTGCGCATAACTAAAAATGTCACTACAATTACCGTTATGCTTATGACAAGCATAAGAATTACGCTTCCGTGAGGATCACCGCCAAATAAAAGAGTGGGAATAGATAAAAGATAATACCAAAGGGGTCCTTGAAAAATTCCCTGCAAACTTGTATAAGGTCCGATAAGAGTTAGGTGATGGTCATAGATAATGCTTTTTACCGCCATCATGTCTCTCCCTTGATCAACAAGAAAAAGAAAATTTCCGGATAAAGCTTCCTGCGCTCTCAAGAAAAATCCCAATATGAGAATAAGAAAAAACACATAATTATTCTAACACGTTGCCAGTTTCAGTATTTGGTATACTCTCAATATGAAGTTAATTAAAAAGAATCGTGTGCTATTTATTGTCGTAGCAATTTTGTTACTCTTGGGGATAAGTAGAATCTTACTTAATAAGATAGCGTTGGACAAAAGAACGTCTCCTGCTGCGGAAAAAAAACTTGCAACTCACAGATTGCCCGAGGACATAAAAAAGGAATTACAGAAAACTTCCTCTATCGCCACATTCCGCGTCCCAATACTTTTGTACCATTACGTAGAATATGTAAAAGATAAAGGGGATACTATTAGGCAATCTCTAAACATAAATCCCTATATTTTTGAAAAACAAATACAAACATTAAAAGACGCAGGATATACATTTATAACTGTAGGAGAATTAGGTAAGGTTCTTGATGCGGAAATGTCTTTACCCAGAAAACCTGTAATTATTACTTTTGATGATGGCTATGAAGACTTTTATACGGATGTCCTGCCGCTTCTAAAAAAATATAATGTGAAAGCAACTGCTTATATAGTGGCAGGAGCAATGGGCAGGTTAAATTACATGTCAAAGGACGAAATAGGGAAAGCAATAGAAAGCGGATTAGTTGAGATAGGAGCACATAGCATGTATCACAGATACCTTAAGGGAATTTCTTACAATGAAGCAAAATTTGAGATAGAACAAAGTAAGGCTAATTTAGAACAAGAATTCGGTGTGTCAGTTGTTTCTTTTGCCTATCCTTATGGCGCTTTTGATAAGCAAGCAGTAAAATTCGTACAAGATGCAGGTTTTAAAACATCAGTATCAACTGTTCCCGGAATAGATGTCAGTGATTTGAATAGATATTTTATATTTCGCATAAGGCCAGGCGCAAGAACAGGAATAGAGCTACTTCAATATCTAGAAGGTAATTCTTTTAAGGAATATTAATTTTGAAAAACTTACCAGTTTTGTCTTATATGGTCTAAAGCAAACTTTAAATCTCCTCTCACTTTCTTTCTTGGGTTAAATATATTATTCGGATCAAAAATCTTTTTGGTTTGTTCGAAAAGTTCATAAACTTTTTCTCCGTACATTTTCTTAAGATAGGGTGTTCTTATTAATCCATCATTATGTTCTGCGGTTATTGAGCCTTTGTATTTCAAAACCAAATCGTAAACTTCATCTGCAAGAGTTGGGATAAGAGCGCGCTGTTTTGGATCTTTTATATCCATAAGAGGAATAATATGGAAATTTCCATCTCCCAGATGTCCTGCGATTGTATAGATAAGATCAGGATATTTTGAAAATATAGCATTTAGCTCGGGTAGAAATTTCTGTAAGTATTCGGGTCTGACGATGAAGTCGTCGATAAAAGGAGCAGTATGCTTGTCTTTAATATTATATCTAAGCAGATTAAAACTCTCTCGCCTAATTATCCAATATTTTTTTTCTTCTTTTTTGGAGCGGGCAGTTCTTGCCTTAAGATGAAAAGCTTTCAAAGCTTCTTCTAAATTTTTAATCTTCTCTTTTAATATTTTGTCACTGTTTCCGGCGAATTCTACTTGTAGAACCAATTTAGGAATTCCCCCGGTTAAGATCATAAAAAACTCCGGTAAAAAGTTCCAGGCTGTTTGCAATAATCCTTTGGTGCCTAACAATTTGGCAAAAGAAGGAAAAAATCTAATTGCAAGTTTAAGAGTATGATCGTCATATGTTTCAAAACTTTCAGGTTCAAGGGGGAGTATGGCGTTTATGATATTACCCAAATGCTTTAAATCGTTTAAGAATATTATCCTCATTTCGCTATATTTCTTAACAGGAACAAGCTTAAGTTTGGCTTCTGTAATTAATCCCAATGTTCCCTGTGCGCCGACAAATAACTTTATTAAGTTAAAAATATTTGCTTTTTTGTCGTATATATTCCATAGATAATAACCTGCGGAATTTTTGGAAACGTTAGGTTTTGCTTTTTGCAAAAGATCGTAATTTTGAGTTACTAATTTATAAATTTTTCTGTAAATTTCTCCCTCAAAACTATTAAGAGTTAATTTATCTTGCAGCTCTTTAGTGTTAAGAGGTTTAAAAATATATTCATTTCCGTCGGAAAGTATAACTTTTAGTTCCTCCACATATTTTTCTGTTTTTCCATATTCAAGTGATTTTTCTCCTCCGGAATTATTATTAACAATCCCTCCTATAGCGCATATTTCTTTGGATGCAGGATAAGAAGGGAAAATAAGTCCATGCTTTAATGTTTCCTTTTCAAAATCTCTATAAAATACTCCAGGTTCTGTTACTGCGATAAAGCCAGAAATATTTTTTACGTGATTAAAATATTTATTAAACCCAACGATAATAGAATCATTTATAGATCCTCCACTCATATCAGTGCCGGCAGATCTCGCAGTAAGAGATAGGGAGGAATGGAGTCTTTTATTCTGATTAACAAATTTGACTAAATTTTTTACGTCCAAAACATCTTTTGGGAAAACTACAGCTTGAGGTTGTACTTCAAAAAGGCTGGCGTCATGACTATAGAGATTAAGCGTTTCATTATCGGTTGCAACATCGCCTTTTATGAGATTTCTTAAAGAAGAAAGAAGATTGTTATCCATTATTTTCTTTTGATGACTTTTTTGACGGCATTTTTAATTGCTTCTTTACCCAAGCCATATTTTTCTATCAGGTCTTTCGGATTGCCTGATTCTGCAAACGTATCGTTTAGTCCCACAAATTCCATAGGCGTAGGGTTGGTCTTAGCCAAAAATTCAGCAATTGCTCCGCCTAATCCTCCTGTCACTTGATGATCTTCGACAGTAACTATGGCTTTTGTTTTTTGGGCAAGTTCAAGCATAGTTATTTCGTCCAAGGGTTTAATAGTTGAAACATTTGCTACCAATATATTTATCCCTTCTTGTTCTAATTCTTTTGCAGCAAGAAGGGCATAATAAAGCATATACCCTGTTGCAAAAATAGTTACAGTAGGATTATTGCTAGTCCAAAAAGTTTGAATTTTCCCTATTTCAAATGGTGAATCTTCCGTTGTTATGATTGG
>JAUSEW010000029.1 GCA_030651475.1 Candidatus Levyibacteriota bacterium | reverse complement strand
TAGGAGATATTTGACGTTTTGAATCTCATCATCTATCTTAAATATAGTACCAATCACACAGGAGGAAATTACAATGTATTATATCGTTGAATTCCATGCTGATGGTGGCCAAATGTGTGTACCGGGTCATCGTTCTTTCGCTGATCTTGAGAAAGCTAAGCAATTTGCGGAAAAAATGCGATCAGAGCTTGGCCATACCTGCGGTCCTGAATCTGTAAGAGAGTACACTTCGGAAACCGATCTTGGTAACGAAGGTTTTATCTATCCCGAAATTGCTAACATTCACCTCCACTAATTCATGTTCATGCCGCCCAACTTTATGGACGGCTTTTTCTTTTATTTATCTCTCGTGATATTTCTTACATTTATTCACTTTCTTAACTGTCACGCGGGGGCTCTACGCGTGCAATTTCCTCAAAATTCCCAATAATATTGGTGTCTCCGTAGTTATTGTGGTTATCAAGAACCTCTTTTACCTCTAACCCCGCCTCATCTAACTTTTTCATAGCAACATCTCGAACTTCTTTTGATTCCCAGCTAGCAATTGCGAGTAATGTGCCCGGTTCTCCTATTTTACGATAAAGAACTGTGCCCTCTGCTCCCTCAGACACTTGAATTATCCCACTTCCCTTTTTCCATGCATCAATGTATTCCTGTTCGGTGTGCCCATTTCTAATTCTGATTTCAAATATAAATTTCATAATTTTATGCCCCATGACACTTTTTATCCTTCGACTTCGCTCAGGATAAACGTTGCCAAAATAATTATTTTAAGCACCGTGGCAACGTTTATATTTTTTCCCGCTTCCGCACCAGCATGGATCGTTTCTGCCAATTTTTTTATTAACCGCTTGCCCGCTTGTCTTAGGTGAATTATTTTGCGAAACTTCAGGGATATCTCCTGCAGGTTTTGCAACAATATGCTTATGCTGATGCAAGGAAGGAGGAGCTTCTTGAATTTGAACTTTGTAAATTCTATGTATAATTTGATCATCAATTTCTGCTACTAATTTTTCGAACATTTTGTATGCTTCGTTTTTATATTCAACTAACGGATCTCTTTGACCGTAACCCCTAAGGCCAATTCCCTGGCGTAAATTTTCAATTGCATCTAAATGGTCTATCCAGAGATTGTCTATAACGGATAATATTACAAATCTTTCCAATTTTCTCGTCAGTTCGTTACTCAACTTTTTCTCTCTTTGCTCATAAATATCTTTTGCAATATTCGAAAGGAAACCTATACGTTGTAAATTTTCAGATAATTGCTCCAGTTCTTTTATGAGTTGATTTTTTGATTGTTCATCGAATGGAATTATTGTTACGAATTCTTCAATAATTTTATTCAAAGAATTTTCTTCATAAGAATGCGTATTTACTAGAACTGAAATAGCGTTATTTATCTTCTCCAAAAGTTCTTCTTTCGGGGAATTTTGTTCTTCCAAAACTTTTCTTCTCTTTTTATATATTATTTTCCTTTGCATATTGAGAACATCATCGTACTCAACTAGATGTTTCCTTATGTCGAAATTGAATCCTTCAATTTTCATTTGGGCTTGCTCTATGGCTCTAGATACTATGGCGCTTTCTATTGGTACATCTTCCGGCATGTTAAATCTAGTCATTAAGCCCGCAATCGTATCCCCTCCAAAAAGCCGCATCACCTCATCGTCCAGAGAAACAAAAAAACGAGAATTTCCCGGATCTCCTTGTCTTCCGGCTCTTCCCCTAAGCTGATTATCTATTCTTCGCGCTTCATGTTTTTCCGTACCAATCACATAAAGTCCTCCGAGGGAAATTACTTTTTGATGTTTCTTTTGCCATTCTTTCCATTCCAATGTACCCATTTTGTCTTTACCGTCACTTTGTTTTGGAGTATCTCCTCCCAAAATAATATCTACACCACGGCCTGCCATATTGGTTGCTACAGTTACTGCGCCTTCTTCTCCTGCTTTTGCGAGAATTTGCGCTTCTCTCTCGTGGTTTTTGGCATTAAGAATTTCGTGCTTTACTCCCCGGCGTCTTAGGAGTTCTGAGATTAATTCGTTTTTATCAATTGATGTTGTCCCCAATAGAACAGGCTGTCCCTTTTTGTGAAGTTTTTCTATTTCATTTGCAACCGCTGATAATTTCGCTCTTCCTGTTTTATAAACAGAATCTTTGTGATCAATTCTAATCATTGATTTATTTGTAGGAATTACTACAACGTCAAGTTTATAAATTTTATGAAATTCTTCTGCTTCTGTTGCCGCAGTTCCTGTCATACCGGCCAATTTTTCGTACATTCTAAAATAATTCTGCAAAGAAACAGTAGCAAGGGTTTTTGATTCTCTTTGTATAGAGACGTGTTCTTTTGCCTCCAGTGCTTGATGTAAGCCTTCCGAAAGCCGTCTCCCTATCATTAATCTACCGGTAAACTCATCAACCAAAATAACCTGGTTGTCTTTAACTATATAATCTTTTTCTTTATTGAAAAGAGTGTGGGCTTTAAGTGCCGCCTCTATATGATAAACAGTGTCGAAATCTTTTTCGTAAATATTTCTAATATTAAAAACTTTTTCAATCTTTTCAAGACCATGATCGGTTAAATGTACTGTACGTAATTTTTCATCAACTTTATAATCAATATCCGAGTTCAATTTGTCAACAAGATTTGCATATTCATAATATTTTTGAGCAGGTGATTCGTCCGGTGCGGAAATTATATGAGGAGTTCTCGCCTCGTCAATAAGTACAGAGTCCACTTCGTCAACAACTGCAAAATAATGTTTTCTTTGCACTACTTCTAAAATATCTTGCGCCATATTGTCTCTTAAATAATCAAAACCAAACTCTGAATTTATACCGTAAACAACATCCGCTTGATAAGCTTCTTTTCTAGTTATTTCCCTTAGATGAGACAATCTGTAATCTGAAACTTCTTTATCGATATGATCTAAATCGAAAATAAAAGATTTTTCGCTAATTATAGATGCTACTTTAATACCCAAAAGATTAAATATCGGGCCCATCCATCCCGCATCTCTACGAGCAAGATAATCATTAACTGTTACTAAATGAACATTGTTCCCCGTTAGGCTGTGCAAATATAATGCCGGCACTGCGCTTAGAGTTTTTCCTTCTCCTGTTTTTTGTTCTGCAATTTTTCCGCTGGCAAGTATTATTCCTGCCATAAGCTGAACATCAAAATGCCGTTGTCCTATTGTTCTTAAGGACGCCTCACGCGTAAGTGCAAAAACTTCCGGCAAAATAAGATCCAGAGATTCTCCGCTTTTTATTCTTTCTCTAAATTCCTGAGTTTTTTTAGGAAAATCTTTATCTTTTAATTTTTTCATTTCCCCTTCTAGAGAATTTATTTCTAAAATAAGAGGTTTAAGTTTATTTATTTGTTTTTCGTTGGAGTCAAAAAATTTAGTTAAAATACCAAACATATATTATCTATTCTATCACAAAAATCCCGCACCATATTGCGGTGCGGGATTTACCAACTGATCAATTGGTAATGTTCCAAATTACTTACCAATTACTTCTTCTTTTTCTTTCCTTTCTTTTTCTTTGCCATGTTATAATTCACCTCCCCTCATTAATTATTATCGTGTATAATTTTTTTTTATTTGTCAAGTAAATTACTCTGCTTCAAAAGTAATGGTTTGGGGCTTTAAATAAACAAAAAAAATGAAGACCAATTTTTTATTTTTTTGATGTTATTTTTTCAAAATGTAAATATTTTTGCAAAATTTTTGGAATTAAAACGCTTCCATCTTCTTGTTGATAATTTTCAAGTATTGTAATAATAGGTCTATTCATGGAAAATGCAGTACCATTTAAAATATTTACATATTTTTTTTCATTTCCGTCTTGATATTTTATATTTAATCTTCTCGATTGAAAATCTGTTGTGGTTGACGCAGAAGTTATTTCTCGATATTTATTCTGGGATGGAATCCATGCTTCAATATCATATTTTCTTGCCGCGTTGAATCCTAAATCCCCCGTACAAATTCTAACAACTCTATAAGAAATTTCTAATGCTTTGAATAATTTTTCTTCCAAAGAAAGTAAATATTCGTGTTCCTTATCGTCCTCATCTTCCGTAACGAATGAAACCATTTCAACTTTATCAAATTGATGAACCCTAAAAATACCCCTGGTATCTTTCCCGTAACTTCCTGCTTCTCGTCTAAAACATGTTGAAAATCCGACAAATCGTTTTGGTAATTCTTCTTTTTTCAAAACTTCATCTTTAAACATCGGCACAATTGACTGTTCCGATGTTCCGACAAGATAAAGATTATCTTTATCCAAAGAAAAAATATTTTCTTCTTCTCCCATTTGCGTATATCCAAGTCCATCCATAATTTCTTTTTTAATAATTACTGGAGGAATCACGGGAATAAATCCTTCTTTTATCAAAACCTCAAATGCAAATTGTTTTAATGCAAATTCTAAAAGCGCTCCCTCATTTTTTAAATATCCAAATCTCGAACCAGAAACTTTTGTTGCTCGTTTTACATCAATAATGTCCAACGCTTCTCCTAATTCCAGATGGTCTTTCGGGGTAAATGAAAATTGCTTTGGATCTCCAACTTTTTTAATAATTTCATTTTCGCTTTCATCTTTGCCAACTTTCACATCAGACTTTGGAAGATTAGGAATTTTTAAAAGCCATGTTTTTAATTCATCTCCTACCGCATTCAATGAGTTTTCTTCTTTTTCCAGTTTTACTTTTATATTTTTTCCTTTTTCTATTTGATCTGAAGTAGGCCTTCCTTTTATTTCGCCAACCAATACGTTTCTTTCCTCTCTTATTTTTTGTACTTTTAATTGCAGCTCTTTATATTTTGCATCAATCTCTAAGATATGATTAATATTAATATCAATATTTTTATCTTTTGCTGCTTTTTGAACAATTTTCGGATTCTCCCGTAAAAACTTTAAATCAATCATAATTAATCCTTAATCATTTATCATTAATACTTTCTTGATTATTGGTTTTAATTTCTGAACCGCCTTATATCTATGATTATAGAGCTTTTGTTCTCTGTCGGTCAATTGATCTTCATGATAATATTTTTTAATTTTTGGCAAATAGAAAAATGAACGGTACGGATATCCTTTTAAAGGTTTTAAATAAGGTTTTTCTGCGATAATTCCCTCAATCTCACCATTAACGCTCCAAACTTTTCCGTTCGGCATCGCTAATGACACAACAGTTTTAAAAAATGCTCTTCTATTGTTATTAGGCAATTCTTTTGCAACTTTTCTCATGTAATTTATAATATCTCCTTCTGTTGATTCTTCTCCTAACCATCTTTTGCTTTTTATTCCCGGTGCACCACCATAAGCTTCTATTTCTATTCCTCCATCATCCGCTATTGCGGGTAATCCGCTCTTCTTAGAATAAGCTAATGCCTTAGCTTGCGAATTTTCTTTGTAAGTTTCTCCAACCTCCTCAACTTTATCTTTAATACCTAAATCCGCAAGAGAAACAATATTCGCTTTAAGGCCGGAAAGAAAATGTTTGAATTCCTTAAGTTTTCCTTCGTTCCTAGTTGCAATGAGGATTTTCTGCATTTTATTTTGAGCGAAGAGTTGGAAAAAGAACTATTTCTTTTATCGCCCATTTATTTGTAAAAAACATAACTAGCCTATCTATGCCAATTCCAATTCCGCCAAGTGGTGGCATTCCATATTCCATTGCCGTTAGAAAATCTTCATCAACTTGCTGCGCCTCTTCTTTATCTTTTCTTGCAGCCTTAACGTCTTGAGTAAACCTTTGTCTTTGCACTTGTGGATCTGTTAACTCACTCCACCCATCACAAATCTCTTTTCCGCCAATATATCCCTCAAATCTTTCAACCCATCCCAGCTTACTTCTATGGGGTTTTGATAATGGACTTACATCTTCCGGGTAATCAACAATCCAAGTCGGTTCATTAAGAAGTTGCGGAATTTTATGTTCAAAAATCGCAAAAATAACCTGTCCTTTTGTTTCTCCGCCCAATAATTGCATTCCTGAACAATTCTTTTTCGCATAAGCATTTAAATTTTCCGTAGTTTCTTTTTCAACATCCAATCCCAACTTTTCTTTCATAATAACTGACATTTCTATTCTTGGCCATTTTTTACCAATATCTATTTTCTTATCTTCTACTTCAAGCGTTGTGTGTCCATACAATTTTTTTCCTAGATGTTTAAACAAACCTTCTGCAACATCCATAACTCTTTGATAATCTGCGTATGCTTCGTACCACTCAATCATTGTAAATTCCGGAAAATGAGTGTGGTCTATTCCTTCGTTACGAAAATCTTTGCAGATCTCATAAACTTTTTCGTACCCACCAATAACAAGTCTTTTTAGATATAGCTCATCAGCAATTCTTAAATACATATCAGTATCCAATGCGTTTACATGAGTTTTAAAAGGCTTTGCATTTGCTCCACCATACAGAGGCTGGAGAGTAGGCGTCTCCACTTCCCAAAAACCTAAATTATCAAGATATTCTCGAACGCCACTAATTAATTTCGTTCTATTATTAAAATGCATTCGTATCTCTGGATTAATTAAAAGATCCAGGTAGCGTTGACGATAACGAAGTTCCGTATCTTTTAAGCCAAAAAATTCACTAGGAAGAGGACTAAGTGATTTCGTAAGTAAGGTATAAGAAGTTGGAGCTATAGAAATTTCACCTGCGACTGTTTTGATAACTTTTCCCTCAACGCCTATATAATCTCCTATATCCAAAAGCTTGAGATTTTTGTAATCTTCTCCAAGCAATTTTTTCTGAAAGAAAATCTGTATTTTTCCTGTTTCATCTTTCAGATCCGCAAATGCGATATTTCCATGCTCTCTATAAGAGAAGATCTTTCCTGCGGTTTTGACAACTTTCCCCTCGCTTCCTAAAGCATCAGCAATTGTTTGCTTCTTATCAAAAGAGGCTGGATATGGATTCCACCCCAAAGCTTTTATTTTTTCAAGTTTTTCCAAACGAACTTTCCTAAAATCTGTATCTTGCATTTTATTAGTATACTTTAAATCTGAAATTTACTCCATCCACCCAAAACATAATTGTATTGTACTAAATTATATCGAATTAAGAAATTCCAAATATACATTATGTAATTTCAGCAAACTATCTTCGTTCACGAACTCATTTGCTGTGTGCTCATTTCCGCCTATTGCTCCCCACGTAATAACTGGTATCCCTAGCGTTGCCAGCACGTTATCGTCGGCAACAGAGATCCTTGTGGTCAATTTCATAGAATTACCAATATGTTTTTTTACTATTTTTCCGATCAAATCGCCATACGGAAAACTATCAAAATAATAAGACTCTAGATATGGTGTTTTTCTTTTTTTAATATTTACTTTTGAAGCACCAAGCTGCTTAAGAACACGACAGACACTGCCTATAGAATCCCCTGATCCCAATAACACTTCTACTTCAAGTTTTGCCATTCCGCATACACTCATACCTACAGACTCACCTTCAATTTTTCTAACTTGCGCTATTGTTTGTGACGATTGAAATAAAACCGATCGTCTTTCATAAAGCTTATTAACAAATTTTCCAAGAAGCTCTATTGCATCTGTTCCTTCTTTATATCGTATGATATGCTCTTCTTTTCCCTTAAAAAGTACCTCGTATACGCAACGCCCTGTTCGACCAACTGTAATATCATTTTCCTTAAGAGTGAAATTTGACTCTGCTGAAATAATCAGCTTTACGTCTTTGAAAAAACTTTTTATTTTGATTGCTTTCCATGCGCCTTCGGAAATATTTTCTTCATCAACTGTCAGCAAGATCTTAACGTACGCATTCGTTTTCGTAGCTGCAGAAAGAAATGCTGCAATTCCTCCTTTCATGTCGCTCGCCCCTAAGCCATAAAGTCTGCCATTATTTTTAACTAACACGTGGGGATTTGTTTTCCAACCATTACCGGCAGGTATAGTATCCATGTGTCCTAAAAATAAAATTGCCGATTTTCCATTTCCTCTTTGGGCAAACAGATTCCATCTATCTTTAGCTATCCTCTGTTTTTGAACATTAAAATTATTTTTCAAAAGAAGCTTTTCGATCAGCAAGTGAATAGCATTCTCACTCCCAGTTACCGAAAAAATACTTACTAACTTTTCTAGCAAATCTATAGGGCTATTATTGTTTTCCATACATTTCATACAACTTGTTTCTCGCAATATATGCAGGGAATAAATCATTATATCTAGTCGTTCTTGGCGCGCCAGATATTGGCACGTGTTGAGGTAAAATTCCACTATTAGAAAGACCAAATTGCGCGCCTACTTCTGTTGCAAAAGTTCTGCCTTGAATTCGTGCAGTATGAAGAACACCTTTAGCATTTCCATTGCATTCTCCAAATACCACATCTACCTCTCCGTCAAAGATATTGCGTGCTTTTGATCGTTGCGCAATTTCTAAAAGCAATTGCGTTGAAACCGCAGTATATACACCTCGGCGGTCATGACCATCTCGGGTCGCAGCTTCTGTAATTTCAACCATACGTAATGTGTTGCTACCTATAGGAATTACCGCTGTTTCCGCAATACCTGCTGAAACGATACGCTCATCTTTTGTAGCAATACCAATTATATTACTTGATTTAAAAAGTATCTTCGATACTTCAACTCTTCCCCATCCAAATCGTGCATATAGCTCTGTTACTTGATCTAGAATTGCCTCACGCAGAGAACTATTTTCAGGAAGTTTACAGATAGAAATTTTGTAGCCATCTGCTTTTGGTCGCTCAAGCACCTCATCAGCAGACCGAGGTATTATACGAAGCGCATCAAAAAGATTCCTCCTATACTGTTCTATCTCTTCTGTGACAGGAGTCCTATTCGAATTATTGTGCCCAAAGTATACGATACTTGTTGGCGCAAATGCTTCTTGCGTACCTTCCAATGGAATTATCGCCTCAATGAATTCTCCATCCCCATTACTCGCTATATCCTTAATAAAGGAATTGTCAACAACAGCTCTTAGACTTACACGGCTTATGTTTGGGTCACTATTCTGAAGATGCCCAAAAATATTATTTAAATCATGTACATCTCGAACTACTCCCAAAGTATAAATACCTTTTAATCGCTCGGAGGAAGCTTTCGCTGGTGGCCACAATGGCCCCACAGAACTCTCTAGTCCTGGCTCAATCTTCGGAACGTCTTGATGTATAAATTTTTCACTTTCCTCTATGTTTCCCATATCTTTTTTCCAAATAAAAACCCCTCTTTTGAGGGGTTCGTATTGGTTCTGAAATTTAAAACTTAACCAAGACAAAACCCCTATAGAGGGTTTTTCTTGGTTTTTTTTGAAAAAACAAAATTAATATTCATTAAGCTTAAGCCAATTTACCACAGACTATTATCGTTGTCAAGATATAATTTCCACCTCAACTTCGGGGTAAAAACCAAATGTTTTATTAAACTTATCTTTTATCTCCTGGATCAAAGTTTCAACATCATTAAATGTAGCATTGTTTTTATTGAGAATATAATTTGCGTGTTTTTCGGCAACCTGCGCCCCTCCGTATGTTTTTCCTGAAAATCCCAATCTATTTATTACATAGCCCATTGCCACTTTCCCATGCCATTTGTCTTCAGTTTGCTCTTTTATATCCGGCCAAACATTTAATATTCTCTCAACATTCTCTTTGTCGGTGATATTTTTAAAAACAGATCCGCAGGATGGATAATCCAGAGGATGATTTTTCTTCCTGTAATCTATATGGGAAAAATAAATCTTTTTTGCCTGCGCTAGTTCTTTTTCATTTGCTTTTGAGAGCTTAAAAAATGCGTTTACAACGATTAAGTTTTTATTCTCTTTTACGTAACTATTTCTATACGAAAATTTTAAATCTTTATTGTCTAAAACTTTTATTTCGTTAGTGATAATATCGAAAACTTCTACTTTTTCAATTGAATTTTTTATTTCTCCGCCAAATGCACCGACATTTCCCCGAATTCCCCCTCCGATTGTTCCGGGAAGTCCTCCTGCCCATTCCAAACCAATCAAATTATGCTGAAATGAGAATTGAATAACGTCGTCAAGATTTTCTCCTGCGAAAACTTTTACTAAACCATTTTCTAAAAACTTTATTTGCGGAAATTCTGCCCTGCAGAACCACAAAACTGCGCCATTAAAAAAACTATCTGACACTAAGAGATTCGATCCAAATCCAACAGTCAATACTTTTTTAATCTTCTTTGTTCTGATAAACTCCAAAGCCTCGAGAAGATCTTTTTTATTTTGAACTCTCAAAACAAACCTAGCTTTCCCGCCAATTCCGTAATAAATAATATCTGAAAGTGGAAAATTTTCAAAAACAGTCATTAAGAGGTATTATATCATCTTGAAAGTTTTAATTTATTTTTTCAATTAAGAGGTTCCGTTTTTGTCCAAAATTCCCCAAACATTACTTTCGACATAAACGGCTGATCTCTCTCCAGCTAACCATACTCCCGTTTCCCCACATCTCCATACACTAGGAGCTATTTGTTTCCATTTTTCTGGCTTATATGATTTTTTATAATCTTCAAATTCACTTCTTGTTACATCTGGTATTACCATTGCTGCATCATCTATACGCAACATTCTCATGCCATTTTTTGTCAATGCTCTTAACCATGCATCATGAGGCATATTATCTTCTTTTCTTTTTTTATCAATATATTCTTTAATACTAGCATTTGGATTCTGGGTACTATATTCGCCAAACTGACTCGGTCTAAATGAACCCATTATATGAGTTACGCCTAATTTAACTGCTCTATCTTTAACAGCATCAATTACAACTTTTGTCAAACCTTTACCTTGATAATCTGGATGGACATTAATTGACATCATTCCTAAAGCATTTCCATTTAGATCAAATGTATCTTTGCCCGTAGCGGGAACTCCCATTAGTTCATCCCATGTGGAAAGGTTGTCTGGGTTTCCATCGTAATTAAACCTAGATAGAGATATATTAACTATTGGACGTTTTCCTTCCCATACAGCAAGCTGCCCATCTGGGAAAACCTCTGCTCTTTTTGCCAAAGTTTCGGCTGATGCCCTTAGCCAAGGTGCCCAATTTGGTACCTCCAGCTCGTTATATATTGTAATTGCATCTTCAGGCTTATAAGGTCTAACTTCGTATTTACCGAGTAACGATTCTTGCCTTACGCCTACAGCAACACCCATTAATACGCCATTTTCTCTTAAATTTGTCATAATTTTAATTAACTGTTCTTGGGGAACATAAAAAACACTATATTATTTATTAGTAACGATGTCAAATTTTGATAAATTATTGACAAATCCCATACATTATGTTAAAATTTTAACATATGGTTACTGTACCTCAGGTAACAGAAACAATAATAAAAAGGTCTCGTTACTTAACTGAAGCCTTTGCTAAGGGAATTATAAATAGCTCTGCTCTTGCAAAATATATAAAACCAGAAATTGAAAAAATGTTGATAAAAAAAACGAGTCAGAGTTCTATAATCATGGCTATCAATAGATTGAAAAATAGGATTAAGCCCAATATCAATTATAAAAATATATTTAAAACCCAACCTGAAATCGCTATCCGTTCTCGCCTATCCCTTGTAACTCTGGTTAATTCTGACACTCTTTATGAATCCTGCTCTACCTTCTTTCAAGTGCACCCTATAAAAAAACGACATTTTCTTACATTAACCGAAGGGCTTTCTGAAACGACGATGATTATAAGTGATAGTTTAAAAAAAGAAATACTTCTCTATCTTCAAAAAGAAACTATTATTTCCGACATTGACAATTTGTCTTCTATTACTATTTACTTACCTGAGGAGGCTGCAAGATCACCAGGCGTAATCTACTCATTTCTAAAGTCGCTAGTCTGGGAAAACGTCAATATAATAGAAATTGTTTCGACGAGTCGCGAATTAACATTAGTTTTTCAAGATGAAGATATCAATAAAGCTTTCTCTATCTTAAAATCTCTCTTCACGGTTTAGCCTGTATATTGTGTGCGGGTTTTTAGCCTAATCCGTATTCTCCCAAGCTACCACGACTCCGTAGTTTCTGCTATCGATATCTGGCTCAAATTCCGGAATAATTTTAGAGGCACGTAATCCTTGTCTTTCATAAAATCTAATTTCGGGATCAACTGACTCGCCGTTCTGATTCTTGAGCGCTAAATATTCTTCTACGGAAATTTCTCCGTTTTGTTCGCAATACTTATTGTATCCTGGAATTCTAGCCCCTAGAAAGACTAACTTAAGTCCTAATTGCCTAGCTATTTTTTTTTGCTCTTCTACTAATTTACTTCCTACACCCATTCCTTGAGCGTCCGCTGCTACCGCAACTGACACAACGTATAATGCATTTCCAGCGGGATTATGAGTTCTTTTGATCATACCGTTATCTGTAATCTCATTCCATGTTTTTTTCTCTAACGGATCATATGTGGTAATTTGGGAAGTAGTAACTCCCTTTATTCTACCTTCTACTTTTGCAACTATAAAACCTTGAGGAAATATCTCTAATCTAGAAACGAATTTTTTCTTTGAAGCCTGAAGCTCGGGACGCCAAGCACTTTTTTCAACATCTATTACTTCGGTTAGAAATTCTTCTTTTCCACCTAAGGGAATCTTTGTTACTGATTCAACGATTACTTGATTCAACATTTCTTTTTCAACCGTAGGATCATCCATTGACAATTATCTTAAATAGCCTTAATTAATCGATACTATGGCGTAGGTTATTTTCCCTGCCGGGGCTTCTACTTCGACTTTTTCTCCAACCTTTTTACCAAGAAGCGCGCTGCCTATAGGAGATTTATGGGAAATTTTCTTTTCTTCAGGGTTTGCTTCCATTTCTCCAACTACGGCAAATTCCTCTTTTTTGCCTTTTACCTCAACCGTTACCTTTGAACCCAATTTAACGATACTATGGCCATTTTGGCCCCGTTCGTTTATCAAAATTACTTGTTTCAAAAGCTCTTCCAGTTCGTCAATTCTGGTGTCTATCAACGTCAGTTCTTCTCTTGCTGCCGTATACTCTGCGTTTTCAGACAAGTCTCCCATATTTCTTGCTTGAGAAACTCTGGAAAGAACATCCGGTCTTTTTACGTTAATAAGATCCTCGCACTCTTTTTTAAGTTCGCCTAATCCTTCTTTTGTTAAATATGTTTTCTTACTATCCATATATTCCTTATTAAAACAAAATCCCTCCGCGTTTAATTTTGAGGGATATTACAACGCAAATATATCCTAAAACAGACTGCTTGTCAATAACCTCTAGTACTAGCTCTTTCTCAATATCATGCTGAATTTATTTCAGCATCTCAAACCCATCAACTAACCCATAAGCAATTTTCTTAATTTCCTCCGAAACCACTACGCGCACTATTCCTTCATTCGGCTGTCCATAGAAAACAACGCAGTTAAGAGGCGAAGCTAAAACCAAAGGCAATACTGACAAATCTTCCTCTCCTTCTATCTTAATAATTATCCTATTTTCCAATCCCTGCTTCAATGCATTCCGCACTCCTTTAAAAATGTCCGGAGTAAGACAGCCTGCCAGATTATTAATTTTAACTACTATTTCTATCCCTGAAAATCCCAACTCTTCGATTCTGGAAAACATAATTTTTCTGCCCACCTTAAAATCTACAACCGCGATATTCTGTTTTAAATACAAATCGTTGAACTTCTTCGTAGTAACATCTCCGACCGTTATGACAAACTGAATATTTTGGCTAGGTAATTCTTTAAGGTCTTTTATGATAACGCCAAATGGTTTTTCCAATCTTCTTTTTATTGCTTCCGTTAAAAGTAACTTATGCTTAAGCCATAAAGGATTAATGTAGGGTCTCCCTTCCCTATCTATTTCTCCGTTTCTTATCCTAAAAGAAGATATTTCCCCTCCGTCTTTCGCCAAAACCATTGGCAAGATGAACATTTCTAGCCGGGGTAATCCTTTATCCGTACGATATTTATTTATAGTTCTTGCACCCTCTTTGGTACTCTCCGATACGACAATCGCGTCTATTGCTAAATCATAGGACAACGTAGGTCCAAACAAATCATTTATTTCCACTATCCCTACCCTATCTAAGACCTTCTCCTCTTTTATAAAACCTAAAACCTCCTCTTTTCTTTTTTCGTAAGATTCTACAAACTTTGAATGTTGAATTTTGAATTTTGAACCCTTGAGATAATTATCGCTTGTTACTCCAACAATCACTTTTTTACCTAAAGAAAAAGCTAACTTCAATAATTCCCTATGTCCTTTATGAAAATGGTCAAACGTTCCCCCGCAAGCTACTAAATTAAATTCCATATTTTTTTATTTTTTGATTATATAAATTAAGGATCTTTCTCCTGTAATTTAAGGGGTGAAAAGCAAGAAAATTATCGGAAACCACTTCTATTGTTTTATGTTTATTAATAAACCAAAGTTGAAGTTGTTTTGCTAACCACTCTAAAATGAATAATGAATTATGAATTAAGAATAATGATTTTTTTTGCCCGCTTTTGGTTCTTTCTATTGCGTTTGGCAGAAACTTTTCCGTCCATTTATTTGCTTGCAAAAATCTGTGATGCATATTGTTTTTGACAGAAATTGGCATTAGTTGAATAACTTCATGCGCGCCGTATAAATCCTGCTGTTTCAACGGCAATTGCAAGGACGTTTCGTCAATTAACATATTCAAACAAATTTTATCACAAACATCTTTTGCATTGCGCTTCCTGTACTGTCCGATCAACATAAGCAAGATAACCATCAATAATCTCGTAAACCAAAGGGTGTTTTTGGAAGTGACAATAAATAAATCTATGTCATCATCTTTATGGGAATTTTTTAACGCCAATGCTCCGCTTACTCCTACAAAAAGCGTGGTGGGAATATACGAAAGCCATCTCGCTGCTTTTCTCGCAATTTTAAGTTTTCTTCTGCTTATTTTTTCTCTTTCGATTCTTTTTTCTACAATTTTTTCCCGACCCAAAAGATAATGGAAATTATTTTTATAGCTACACCCCAAGGGCGTAGATTCAGATTTAGCCAAACTCTTTAACTCTTTTTTAAAAGATTCCCTGCCAATTTTTTGCCCAATCAAAAATCTCCAAATCTCTTCTTTTGAAAGAGGATAGTCGAAAATATCACTATAAATAAGAGTCCGTAAAACTGCCTTTTTTATACTTTTTTGCATGAGGGCATTATACTATTATTGGTGAGGCGTTTCACTGGCCGTACTGTTTGAGAACTTGCGTTACTCCTTGCGAAAGAGCATCTACCGCAGTTTGAGGAGACGTATTTCCCAAAACAGACTCTACTGCCTTGCCAAGATAAGCATTCATTTTGGAATTTAAACCATTATCATACGTGCTGTCTACGAAAAACGAAGAAACCGCATCTTTTGCCTGTAAGATAAAAGGATATACAAAAGTATTAGTTTTCAAAGAATCCGCTAAATCCGTTCTCGCGTAAGGTTGTCCAAAAAATCTGGTTTTTGATTCTTCCGTAAAAAGTTTTTCTTCAGTTTCTTTTTTGGCTAAAAATTTAATAAATAAAAGCGCTTCTTTCTGGTGACTGCTCTTTACGGAAACGCCATTTGCCCAATAACTTGCGATTGTCATATTTTGACTGCCAAGATGAGGCACAGGATAGATAGCAAACGCAAGATTGGGATTTATGGCTTTTATCGCAAAAAAGTCCCAAGAGTAACCAAAATACATAGCCAGATTTCCTTTCGCAAAAGCTAACATTGATTGATCCAAAGTGCTATCCCAAATATTACTATTCCCCATTGCAAATGCTGTATAGAAAATTAACGCTTCGCTTGCGGCTTGAGAGGTTTTAGGAATATCATACAAATTTACTCCGTTCTGAGCGAAAAGCAAAGAAACTATATCCGGAGCATGAGTAATGTTATTGAACGTTCCCAAAGCGGCTCCTGAAGTTGTTATTTTATTACCGGCATCTTTAATCGTAAGTCTTTTTGCATAATTGGCAAAATCAACCCAGGTGGTCGGCGGCTGAAGATTAGCTCCCTCGAAAAGTGTCGTGTTGACATAAAGAGAAAGAGTATCTATTCCAACCGGAATTCCATATATTGCCCCATTTTTAATTAAATCGTTTCCTGCGACAGGATAAAACCACTTCGTAAAGTCCTCTTTGGTAAGTGTTTCTTTTGGCAAAGGCAAAAGATCCGAAGACAACATTGGTAGCCATGTATTATGAAAACTGAAAATATCAGGTCCCGTACCGTTTTTAATTCTGGTACCAAGTCTTTCTCTATACTGTTTTACATCCTGGACTGCGTAGCTAATTTTAATATTTGGGTTCTCTTTTTCAAACTTTGTTATTACCGACTGCATTACCGAAGGACTTTCCCATAAACCCCAGTACGACAGCGTAACTTGAGTTTCTTTTGGTTTCTGCAAACCGGGAATCACCATCTTAACAAAAAGAAAAACTAAGACAGCAACAGTAATTAACGCTATAATAAATTTTAAAATATTCCTATTGGGGCTTTGCGCTTGCATATCTTGAGGTAATTCCGATTCAGGCAAGGGAGAAGGAACTTCTTGCTGGGAGGGCACAAATACCTTAGGGTTTTGAAAAATCGTATTCTCATCCATATGCTATATTTAGTATAATACCACATATGCCCCATATCAAATGAAAATCTTGCATACTAAGAAAC
Organism: Candidatus Levyibacteriota bacterium; assembly: GCA_030651475.1. Taxonomy (GTDB): domain Bacteria; phylum Patescibacteriota; class Microgenomatia; order Levybacterales; family UBA12049; genus JAUSEW01. The sequence continues at coordinate 73,552 of JAUSEW010000029.1, read as the reverse complement.
ATAAATTGGCTAAAATTGCCAAAGAAACTCTATGGGTTATCATTGGCGCGTCTTTGGGCATTTTTTTATTGGCGAGTTTTGCTCTTATTATTTTTGAGAAAATAAATGCCAACGTAGTTTATCCCGGTATCACAGCCGACAAGATAACTTTGGGCGGAAAAACCGAACAGCAAATAAAAGATTATTTTTCTAAAAAAAATGACGCATTTGGCAATACGAAATTTGTTTTCTTAAGCAATGACGAGACTATCACAATTTATGCTAAAGATATTAATTACGGATTTGACGAAAATCTTATCGCAAAACAGGCAATTAGTTTAGGGCGCTCCGAAGGAATACTCTCAAACATAAATCTAATTCTAAGTGCTTACCTTAACGAGATAAATCTTAAGACTTCTTATCATTACTCGGAAGAAAGACTGCAAAGCTTATTAACGCCAATTGCCAATAAAATGTATGTAGCGCCTGTTGACGCAGTATTTAATCTGCAAAATGGCAAAGTGTCTGTTTTTACTCCTTCCTCCGATGGCCAGGAAATAGATATTGACGCTATAAAAAGTGAACTTAATTCCAACATCCAGCTCGTAGCAACAGGGAAAATTAAAAGCTTAATTATTTCTATTCCTGTTAAAATACTAAAACCAAAAATCACAATAGATAAGATTAATAACCTTGGAATTAAAGAGCTCATTGGGGAAGGAAATTCTCTTTTCCAGCATTCTATAGTAAATAGAGTTTATAACGTAACTTTGGCGGCAACCAGACTGAATGGAATTTTGGTAGCGCCAAACGAGGTATTTTCTTTCAATAAAGCTTTGGGAGACGTATCCGCATTTACAGGATATCAGCAGGCGTATGTTATAGAAAACGGAAGAACAGTGCTTGGAGACGGAGGAGGAGTATGTCAGGTTTCCACAACGCTTTTTAGAGCAGTTCTCAATGCAGGACTTCCGATAATAGAAAGGCATGCTCATGCATATAGAGTTGGTTATTACGAGCAAGATAGCCCTCCGGGAATTGATGCGACAGTATACTCTCCCAACGTAGATTTTAAGTTCAAAAATGATACCGATAAATATATTCTTATCCAAACTTCAATCAATCCGGATATTGAACAGCTGACATTTTCTCTTTATGGGACAACTGACGGAAGAAGTGTAACTTTGACCAAGCCTATTGTTACAAATGAAGTTCCTCCCCCGCCGGATGTTTATCAAGATGATCCAACTCTGCCTAAAGGAACCATTAAACAGATTGACTTTTCCGCTTGGGGCGCAAATGTTTCTTTTGCAAGAACAGTAATGAAAGATAATAAAGAATATTTATCCGATAAATTTACTTCTAATTTTCAAGCTTGGCGGGCTATTTATCTTCGGGGAACCAAAGAGTAATATGAAAAAGATTTTAACAGTGGAAGAAGCTGCCATCATTGCAGAAGAAATCCGGAAAAATAACGAAAGCATTATTCTGGTTGGGGGATGCTTTGATATTTTGCATATCGGACATTTAACTTTCCTGGAAAACGCGAAAAAACAGGGAGATACTTTATTTGTTCTCTTGGAAAGTGACGCTAATATCAAAAAACTTAAAGGAAAAAATCGCCCCATAAATACCCAAGAAGATAGAGCATCTCTTCTGGAAGCTCTTGAAATTGTGACCTACGTAGTTCTTTTGCCGGATTTAATTACCAATGATCAATACGATGAGATAATAACGCGAATCAAACCCTCTATAATTGCAATAACGAAAGGTGATTCCTCAATACATCATAAAGAACGACAGGCAAAAAAAGTGAATGGAATTGTTGTTATAGTTACGGAAATAATAAAAGATCAATCTACAACCCGGCTCGCAGAATTAATTTCTAAAGATTTATGAGAAAGAGGTTTTTTTTCCTTTTGGCGCTTTCCTTTTTTTTAATTGGTGTTTCAACTTTGGCAAAAACGCCAAAAATTACAATAAATAATCACAGCTTTAATCTTTACATTGCCAAAAGCTCTAGGGATAAAGAAATAGGTTTGGCTAAATACTCAAATCTTCCCCAAAACCAAGGTATGCTTTTTCCATTCGGTACTGCCTCTTATTATTCTTTTTGGATGAAAGATATGAAATTTCCAATTGATATTATTTTTATTGGCAATAATAGAATCGTTGCAATTTATCAAAACTTACAGCCTCCGCAAAAAGACCAAAATCCTGCTATTTATCGTCCTGAAAAACTATCCGATACGGTTCTGGAAATAAATGCGGGATTATCCGAGAAGTATAACTTTAAAAAGGGAGATTTCGTAAAGATAGAGAACCCTTAATCTTATGAAAATTTTAGGTATAGAAACAAGCTGCGATGAAACAGGAGTCGCAATTATAGATGCCAATATTAAAACTAAAGAGTTGAAAATTTTATCCAATGTAGTTGCTTCTTCGTTGGCGCTTCATTCTAAAACAGGAGGAATTATACCCAATATTGCTGCCCGTGAACAAGTGAAATATATGATTCCGGTCATAAAAGAAGCATTGAGTTCAACCCGCGGGGTTGACGTACAAAACCCCGCGGGTTCGATCGACGTAATCGCCGTTACTGTTGGTCCGGGACTAATCGGATCTCTATTGGTAGGAGTAGAAACCGCAAGAACTCTTGCTTATGTTTTAAAAAAACCAATAGTTCCGGTTAACCATCTTATCGGACACATCTACGCGAATTTCATTCGCGCAAATCCTAAATCCGAAATCCTAAATCCTAAACTAAACGCTAAACGCTATACGCTAAACGCTAATATAGAATTCCCATTAATTACTCTCGTTGTATCTGGAGGACATACAGATTTAGTCCTTATGGAAAAACATGGCAGCATTCACTGGCTTGGCGGTACACGCGATGATGCGGCGGGAGAAGCTTTTGATAAGATAGGACGACTTTTGGGAATTCCCTATCCTGCAGGCGCAGAAATTGAAAAATTTGCAAAAAACGGTAATCCAAAAGCATTTTCTTTTCCAAGACCAATGATTGGTTCAAAAGATTATGACTTTTCGTTTTCCGGTCTTAAAACCGCAGTTTTAAGAGAAACATTGAAAAATAAAAATGAAAAGTTTAGCCAAAGATACATTCAAGATATCTCTGCTTCTTCGCAGCAGGCAATTATTGATGTCTTAGTTTCCAAAACAATTAAAGCCGCGCAACAATATAAAGTTAGATCAATTCTCCTTGGAGGCGGAGTCGCAGCAAATCAAAAACTCCGTGACGAGTTCCAATTGAAAATTGAAAATTTAAAATTGAAAATTCCTTTTTTCTGTCCAGAAAAAAGGTTATGTACTGACAACGCTGCAATGATCGCTTCGGCAGCCTTTTTCAATGGCAAACAGGAGGATTGGAGAAATATTATAGCAAATCCTGAACTTTACTTTGAGTAGAATCATGCTTGCCCACCGATCAATCGCTCCGAGAGCCGTATTCGAATAGGATTGAAAAGGCGAACGGTAAGATAAGGTGGGGCAAAAAATAAAAGCTAATCCTGAATTATATTTTGATTAAAGACTTTACGAAAACTGAATTATTTAGTTGAGGGGTACTGCGCTTGGAGCTAATGAGGGACCGGCAGTTGTATTTTTAAGAACTCCCTTAAGGTTTTCTCTCATCAACGCTATATCGTGGCGTATTTTGGCGAAATCAGCCCGAACTTGCGCCAAGTCTTTTCGTACTGAAACGAAAGCATCCTTAGCATTAACTGTATTTACGCTAATATTCATAATTGCAATTTTATCCGCAGACAATTTGGTATTGATTGCCGAAAGGTTGGAATTAATATCGTTAAGTAAAATCGGGAGATCTGAAACATTTTTATTTTGACCTTTAAGATCATCAATAAAGACTTGCAGCTTTGGTGAAAGCCGACTAAGTCTATTAGAAATATCCTGAAGATTATCTATAACAACTAAAATCCTCATCTTGGGCTCAAGCACTTCATAAACTTTATAGTTTGTAGCAATTTGTTTTATGTCTGCCTTTAAATCTCCAACTGTTGTATCCGCGTCAATTTTTGTCTTAAGAGCAGTTAAACCGCTTATAGCATTCTGCACATCTGACGATAATGCTGTCTTTTCATCGCTTGTAAGACGTTTATCGTTGTTTATACGAGCAATAAGGATATTTAGAGATGCTATCCTTTGCGTAACCATTTTGTCTCCCTGCTGTTTTAATCTGATAATCTGCTCCTGCTCTCTAACAGCGGCTTTACTTGAATTATTTATCGTATTCTGCGCTTGCCTAAGCAAGTTATTTGCATCCTTCACGACATTACCTTCCCCATCAGCAGATTTTGCTAAAGCAGATTGAGCTGCCAAAAGTACTAATAGTAATAATGAAGCGCTAATAATATATTTTTTCATAATCCGGCTGTACTATCCTGTGTTTGATCTATGTTATCCAAAGAATTAAGATCACTGTCTAATTGACTAGTAGATTCTTGTATTGCTTTGTCTGTATCTTCCACCACCTTATCCGCATTTTGGGAAGTCACATTCACTACTGTTGGAGAAACTTGGCTTATAGGCGATAGCAATTGGCTCGTAACTTGTATTCCTTTTTTATTAAAAACTAATACAAAGGCAACAATTAGTAACGCAATTGCAAATACTGCAAAGATTATAGTTCTGGACGTAGAAAAATTTGACATAAAAGAACAATAAATATCCTAAACTATTAAAAAAACTTTGTCAATGGTGTATAGTAGAAATAGTTATTAATATAATGAATATCCAAATTATCCTTATTCTAGTTCTCGTATTTGTAGGCTTTGGTATTATTATTTTTATCATCAACAAAAAGCTATCATCTTCCAGCAATAAACCTGACGATACCCTGCTTGAATGGCTAAAAAGCATGCAGGGCTCTATTAACTCATCTTCAACTAACATGGTAAAAACCCTTCAGGAAAATTCAAAACAATTAAATGAACGGCTTGACAAGGCAGCTGCTGTTATTAGAGATGTTGGCAAAGAAGTTGGGGAGATGAGTGAAATCGGAAGAGGCATGCGGGAACTTCAGGATTTTCTTAAAAGTCCGAAACTACGAGGAAATATCGGAGAACAGGTTCTTAAAGACCTTATATCGCAGATGTTTCCTAAAAATAGTTTCAATTTGCAATATCAATTTAAATCAGGACAAAGAGTTGATGCGGCGATAAAAACCGATGCGGGCATTTTGCCCATAGACTCAAAATTCCCCATGGAGAATTTCCAGAAAATGACCAAAGCAGAAAGTGAAAAAGAAAAAAATGATATCCAAAAAGAATTTATTAGGGATGTAAAAAAACATATAACAGATATCGCTAGGAAATATATTCTTCCTGAAGAAGGTACAATGGATTTTGCGTTAATGTACGTACCAAGCGAGTCCGTATACTATGAGCTAGTCAATATAACCGAGGTTATGGATTTTGCGAAAAGATCCAGAGTCTACGTTGTATCCCCAAGTACTCTTTATGCCCATCTTCAAACAATACTTCTTTCATTTGAAGGGAAGAAAATTGAAGGACGTTCCCGTGAGGTTTTCAAAATGTTAAGAGCTATGCAGGGTGACTACGAAAAAGTTTCGGGGAATATGGAAATCTTGGGCAGACATATCAATAATGCTTCGGGACAGTTTTCCAATGTCAGCAATGTGTTCGGACAGCTTGGCCAAAAACTTAATTCAACTAAAAGCCTTGAGGAAGTCGCCGTAAAAGAAATAGAAGATTAAGAAAAAGTCACTTATGGAATAAGGGAGGTGAATAAAACGAAATGGGTAAATTTTTAATTGTCATAATCGCTATTGCTATAATTGCCGGAGTATTTATATTTGGAGCTAAAAAGAGCTCGAACCAAGCTCCAGTTCAACAAGGATCTCAAAGTCAACAAGTAACAACTTCTCCTGCTCAAGAACAGAAGCAAAGCGAGGCTATCGTTACTGTAACGACTTCCGGATTCGTACCTCAAACTTTAACAATTAAGGCCGGGACAAAAGTTGTTTGGATGAATAAAAGTGGAACGACAGTTACTGTGAATTCAGCAGTACATCCAACTCATCTTGCCTATCCTCCTCTTAATTTAGGGGAGTTTGGTGACGGATCATCCGTGCAGCTTGGGTTTGATAAACCTGGAACATACAGCTATCATGACCATCTAAATCCAAGTCAGACGGGAACAATAGTTGTTGAGTAGGAATGTAGTAAGCTACGAAAATGACAGTAAGTTTCCTTTAATTAAGGTGTTTTGGGTGTGGTAAAATATCTCCATGGAAGACAAAAAAATCCTCAATAAGGAACAGCTTGAAGCAGTACGCCATGGAAACGGACCGCTTCTCATTATTGCAGGCGCAGGAACAGGCAAAACAACTGTCATAACAGAAAGAATAAAATACTTAGTTTTGGAAAAAAATATTCCTCCCTCCCAAATTCTAGCCCTAACTTTTACGGATAAGGCAGCCCGCGAAATGGAAGAACGCGTAGATATCGCAATGCCGTATGGTTATACCCAAATGTGGATTATGACCTTTCATGGTTTTTGTGACAGAATTCTTCGAGACGACGCGCATACCATAGGACTGGATCCAGGATATAAATTGATTTCGGAAGCAGAATCCATGCTTTTGCTCCGAAAAAACATTTTCAATATGGATCTTAAACTTTTTAGACCTCTTGGAAATCCTACAAAATTTCTGGATGCTCTGCTTTCGCATTTCTCAAGACTTAAGGATGAAGATGTATCACCCGGTGAATATCTTAATTGGGCGAAAACTCAAAAATCGATAGAGGAAAAAGATCAATATTTGGAATTGGCAAATGCTTATAAAAAATATGAAGAATTGAAAATAAAAGAATCAGTTATGGATTTTTCAGATCTTATTTCAAATACCCTACTGCTATTCCGGACAAGAAAGAATATTCTGAAAAAATATCAAAATCAATTCAAATCTATTCTGGTTGATGAATTTCAGGATACCAATTATGCGCAAAATGAGTTGGCAATTGCCCTCGCCGGAAAAGATAAAAATATTGCCGTAGTTGCTGATGACGATCAATCAATATACAGATTTAGAGGCGCTGCGGTTTCCAATGTTTTGCAATTTAAAAAAAATTTCCCAACTGCCAAAACTGTCACTTTGAATAATAATTATAGATCTATCCAGACTATTTTGGATGCAGCGTATCGACTTATCCAACACAATAATCCCAACCGACTAGAAGTTGTTGAGGGTATTGATAAAAAACTCAAAAGTAATTCCAAGGCACACAAACAAGAAGTCGAATTCATTCATGAAAATCGATCGGAAGACGAAGCAGATACCATTGCCAAGAAAATCCAAGAGCTAACTCAAAGCAAATATGAATATAAAGATGTCGCGATTTTGGTAAGAGCCAATAATCATGCAAGTATAATTACAGCTTCTTTACAAAGACACAGAATCCCCTTTCAATTTTTAGGCCCCGGATATCTTTTCCAGCAGGAAGAAATAAAAGACTTAATTGCTTATCTTATGTTCCTGACAAATCTTTCAGATTCAGTATCTCTTTTCAGAGTTCTTTCGATGGATATATTTAGCATCCCCTACATTGAACTGAATTATTTACTTAATTTTGCCAAAAAAAGAAATCTTACTCTTTTTGAAGCACTTTTCAATGTCGAACAATCTTTCCTAAAACCTGAAACGCAAGAAAAATTAACAAATTTTAGAAAAATGGCAGAAAGACATCTGGAGAAAAGCAAAAAAGAAACAGCCGGACAAATTCTCTATTATTTCCTGCTTGATTCAAGATTATTTGAGACTCTTAATTCTACAGATTCAGTCAAAGAAGAACGAAGAGTCCAGAATATTGCAAAGTTTTTTGACAGAATAAAAAGTTTTGAGACAGAACGTCATGACGCTAACATATTTACCATCGTCGAATGGTTAAATCTCATGCTTCAAATGGGAGACAGTCCTCAAGCAGCGGACATTGACAGGAAAGACAGAAATGCAGTTAATATTTTGACCGTTCATTCTTCAAAAGGACTTGAATTTAAGGTTGTATTCTTGGTAAATCTTGTATCCGACCGTTTCCCGTCGCGTGAAAGAAATGAAAAAATCCCACTGCCTCTGGGAATTATTAAGGAAAAAATAGATCCTAATAGTGATTTTCATCTGGAAGAAGAAAGAAGACTTTTTTATGTTGGCATGACGCGGGCAAAAGAAAGATTATATTTTACAGCAGCTAATTTTTATGCAACTGCTAAACGGACAAAAAAACTTTCCCCTTTTATTTACGAAGCGCTTCCAAAATTGCAGGAACAAGAGGAAATAAAAAATCAAACCCAACAGCTATCCCTTACGGAAATACTATCCGACTATGAGGAGAAAGAAGAAGTCAAAGAGACAAAACAATCATATAAAGTCTCCTACATTACATATTCAAATCTTCAGAGTTTTGATATCTGCCCCCTTCACTATAAAGCAAAGGTTATTTTCAACATCCCAACTCCCATTGCCGGTGTCCAGAGTTTTGGTATTTCTATTCACAGCACTTTGTACAATTTTTACAAAAATATTCAAGATGGGAAAACCCAATCACTAAAAGATTTACTGAATATACTTAAAACCGAATGGATTAGTGAAGGATACACAAATAAAAAACATGAAGAAGAAAGATTCACCCAAGCGATTGCAATACTGGAAGAATTTTATAAAAAAGAGTATAACCCAAAAACCAAAATTCTTGGACTTGAAATGCCATTTAATTTTATGCTTAAGAATGGCGTCAAAGTTTTTGGTAAAATCGATAGAATAGACAAAAAAGGTAACGGTATCGAAATTATTGATTATAAAACAGGGCAAGATAATCCCAAAGCACATGAGGCTCACGAACTTCAGCTTGCCATGTATGCCCTGGCAGCAACACGGATTAAAGATAGCGTACTTAATCGAAATCCCAAAGATATAGCCCTAACGCTTCATTTCCTTGAGGGAAATACCAAAAAATCTATGAACTTCAAGCAGGAAGATTTGGATAAATTAGAAAACGAACTAATTCAAAAAATTGCAGAAATTGAAAAAAGTGATTTCAAATGCAGTAAAAATATGCTCTGCGTAACTTGCGAATACAAAATGCTTTGCAGTACAAATTAACTAAAGCTATTTTCGCCAACTTAAACGAGTTCTATTTACGGCTAACTTTATTTGATCCAAAAGATAGCCTCCTTCATTTGGATATTCTGGAAGAACTTTTCTTTTAAACATGTCTAAATAGACTCCTTCTGTCTCCTCCACCCGATGGTGTTGTTTCTTAAGTGTTGTAGATAGAAGTGTACGATTATTATGTAGAACATCTGCCATCTTTACCAACAAACTCTTTGCCGGAGCGTTTTCAAGATTTCTATGATACATGTCGTCTATTTCACCTGCTGTTTTTCCCACCATGTCTGTACCATTTGGTTTCGATACATCTATTACAATTCCCGCTGTCTCCTCTCCAAATAACAAACTAATTCTATACTCTGCTTCCTCGATTAATTGCTGGTAAGTTAAGTAATGAGCATTTCCAAAAAATCCCGTGTCTTCTAATACGTCATGTATTAGAGCGCCTTTTATAATTGCTGCGTCTTTTATCTCACACTCATCAAGCAAAATCAAGGCAACAGCTCTGGGATGTTCAAAATATCGTTCACCGCTATCTCTTTTTTGTAATTTTTGACCATGAGCAATTTTTGCAACATCATATGCATACATTATATTTTTCGTATCAAGAGGCGAGAAGCATCCGAACAGTCTTGCTTCAAAAGAATCCCTGTTTTCATTACTTAAAGCAGTTTGTTTTTCAGCCATAAACTAGGAGAATAACAAATAAAGTGCTCTAGGAAGAGAATAAGCCAGATTCTGTTTTTAATCCTTCGATTTCTCTCAGGACTATAGTCCGTAATCTATCTCGTTTGTGATAATTAGTCACATACGCCACTTTTTAAGTGATGCCTTTCTTTGATGCTCCCGTAAAGATGGTCAAACGCATCGTTCGAAAGTTGCAGCAGGTGGGATTACCCGTTTCACTCTCACTCGTCTCTGTTGCTCTCAAGTCCTGTTAATTCAGAACCTGCTTCTAATCCCGCATGTGAGTAAAGGATTAGAATACCAGCTATTGCTAGTCGGAGCTTACGCTCCATCCCCGTCTTTACCCTGCACCATTACTGGTGCAAGGGTTTACGCCTGTCTGGACTTTCCTCTCCGCCGATTGGCGGAGTAACGGATCTTCTTCCTAGAGCAGAACGTATTGTAGTACATTGAAGAACTAAAGGCAAATGAAAGGCTTACTTTTTGTTCGTTTGTTCGTTTATCTTATTTACGGAAAACTCTAAGAGAATTTTAATAATTGCGGCTATAGGAACCGCCAATATAACTCCCAAAAGACTCCATACGTGTCCTCCTGCCAATACCGCAAAAAGGATAATTAAGGGATGAAGTTTAGTTATCTTGCCCATAACATAGGGGTTTATAAAATAATCTTGAAATTGCCTAATTACAAAATAAACAACTGCTACAACTAGAGCTCCATAAATGGGGGTTAACGAAAAATTAACGGTTCCCGTTACTAGAACCACCAAAGCCGCCACGCCTCCTGCCACAATCGGTCCTATAATCGGAACTATCTCTGCGAAGCCGGAGAAAATCGCCAAAATTAAAGAAAATCTAACTCCAAGTATGGAAAGAGCTACAAAAAGCATAAGGGATACTATGGCTACTATCAGGATTTGGCCACGAAGGTAAGCCCCCAATACACTATTTATTTTAAAAAGCAATATTTCAACATCTATCCTATGATTTTTGGGTACAAAATTTAAAAGTTTATCAATCATACTTTTTCCCTCTTTCAGAAAATAGAATCCTGAAAAAAGGAAAATGAAAAAACTTACTATTCTGGATATTGCGCCGGGGAAAAAACTGAATATATCCAACGGCAAAAATATTCTTGATTTTTCTAAAGAAGAAATTGTTTCTTGAGCGGTTGGTTTAAGCCAATACGGAAGAGTTTCGATTTGGGATTTTGTAGTTTTTAGTAGATTATTTGTAAGATTTTTAAGTTCCGATGATTCGTCAATTATCTGTCTTACCAAAAATAAACTTGAAACTACAAAAATAGAAACAATGATAAGATAAATGATAATTATCGAGAGTGACCTAGAAAGTTTTATCCTATTCGAAAAGAAATTAACAACAGGATTAAATATGTAAGCAAAAATACCTGCCAAAATAAAAGGAATGAGTATTTCTCTTCCTATGTAAATAAACCATAACGCAAGAATGGTCAGCCCTAGATAAAAAGCTGTCCTAAGTCTGATGGTCATACAAATTACCTAATTCTATCTTACTGCTTTTTTAAGAGTCTTTCCGGGAGTAAATCCGGGAGCCTTTCTCGCCGTTATGGTTATTTTTTCACCTGTTTTTGGATTTCTTCCGACTCTTTCGACTCTTTGTCTAACTGAAAATGTTCCGAATCCTGTGATCACAACCTTCTCTCCTCTTTTTAATGAATCCCTAATGGAGTTTATGACTGCTTGCACAGAATCTCTTGCAGCTTTAATGGTTAAATTAGCTTTTTTAGCAACAACCTCTGTTAATTCTCTTTTTGTCAAATTGTTTCACCTCCTATTCTTGGACAGAATAATTAGCTTAACAATACAATGTAAATTGCGAGTTGTCAATATATCAAATTACTAAAAGTTCGGGGTTTCAGAAGATATTGCGCGAAATTCTCTAATTGCCGTAACCTTAACTTCTCCGGGAACTGCTAATTTTTTCGCTACTTCTTCTCTAATTTTTCCTGCCACTATAACTGTTTGGCTATCATCAAGTTCACCCGGATTTATAATAACTCTTAATTCTCTGCCTGCTTCGAAAGCATACGCATCTTCAACGCCTTCATAACTTTTGGCTATATCCTCCATATCTTTCAATCTTTTTGCATATTCTTCAACGTCTTCGTATCTTGCGCCGGGGCGAGCTCCGGAAATCGCATCCGCTATATAAACTATCACCGATTCCATCGCAGAAAAAGGCTTGTCTTCATGATGTTCGGCAACGCAGTTAACAATTTTTTCCGGCAGATTAAATCTTTTTAGAAATTCTACTCCGAGTTTTACATGACTTCCTTCTCCATCAACAACTTTACCGATATCATGAAATAAACATCCCAGTCTCACAATATTGACATCTGCTCCAACCTCTTGAGCAATATGAATACCAATTTTGGTTTCTTCAAGCGTATGGACAATTAAATTTTGCCCATATGAGGTTCTGAATTTAAATTTACCCAACATCGCTAAAAGTTCCGGCGCCAGATTGAAAACTCCAACTTCATGCGCAAGTTTTTCTCCTTCTTCGGACATAATTTTTTCCAGCTCTTGTTTTGTTTGATTTACAATCTCTTCTATTCTAAAAGGCTGTATTCTTGTATCTTTAATAAGTTTTTCCAACGCCCGCCTGGCTATTTCTCTTCTTACCTGGTTAAAACAGGAAAGCCTAATAATGCCTTCCTCATCCAAATCAACATCTACCCCTGTTGCCTGTTCAAATGCCTTAATATTGCGGCCTTCTTTACCGATAATTCTTCCCTTAATATCTTCATCTGTGATTTTGACCGTAGACACGGTATATTCGGCGATGTAATTTAAGGCCCCATGCTGCATGCTGTCGATGAGGATTTCCTGCGCTTTCTTATCGGCTGTTAACCTTGCCTCTTCTTCCCTTTGCTTAATAATTCTTGCTGTTACTTGAGCTTCTTTTTCTTCCGTCTCTTTGATAAGCTGCTGCTTGGCTTCCTCTCCTGTCATTCCTGAAGCTTTATGCAGTTTTTCTATATATTCTTCTTTTTTCTTTGCAAGGTTTTGTTTTTCTTTTTCTATTTCCTCTTTTGCACGCTCAAGCTTCTCCTCTTTTTCAAGAAGTTTCCTCTCAAGAGTTAATAAATCATTTTGCGGCGAATTCATAATTTTATGGAGACAATAGAAGAAAAGAGCAAACTAATGCCCTTTTTGAATATTTGTCGATTTAGGATTTATAGCCATAACTTCCTAAAATTACCTCTTGCCCCTCGAAGTCCCGATCTAATCGGGACGAAGTGGGGCTGACAAATCTATTGTCTTTATCCTTAGAAATATTATACTCCTTCGCTTAATACTTCGTCAATCACCTGTTTTATCGTATCCCAACCAAATCCCTTTGAAGCCAAAAACCTCCCCAGTTTTTCATAAATCTTTTGCCTATCCAAACCCTTCAATCTTGCCATTCTCTTTGCAACAAGCTTTTTAGCCGATTCCAAATCTTTAATCATTAATCCTTCATCATTAGTCATTTTGTCAATAATGTCTCCTTCGATTCCTTTTCGCTTTAATTCTAATTTAATCAAACGTAAACTGCGTGGCTTAGATCTATTTCTGCTTTCAATCCACAATTTCGCAAATTCTTCATCATTAATAAACTTCTGTTCTTTAAGCTTTGAAACAATTTTTTCAATTAAATCTTGAGGCGTCTTTTTTTGAAATAATTTATCGCGGATTTCTTTTTCCGATCGAGGACGATAGGATAAGAACTTCAGCGCCTTATTGTAAAACTTCTCAAACTCCTCCATGATTATCTATTTCTCTTCAATTCCTACTTCAACAGGGGTGCCGGAGGTTTTGCTTTTTTTCAAAATCTCATCCACAATCTTTTTAGCAATATCAGGCTTTTCCTTAAGAAATATTTTCGCTGCTTCCTTACCTTGGCCAAGCATTAATTCCCCAAATCTGAAAAATGCTCCTGACTTTTGAATAATTCCCATCTCAACACCTACATCTACTATTCCTCCCTCTCTGGAAATTCCCGTATCAGCCATCACGTCAAATTCTGCAATCCTAAAAGGCGTAGCCACCTTATTCTTAACTATTTTTACTCTATGTCTTGAGCCGATAGCCCTATCTCCATCTTTTATCGTTTCTATTTTGCGAACATCCATCCTAACGGAAGAGTAAAACTTAAGCGCCAAACCTCCGGTTGTGGTTTCAGGGTTTCCGAACATAACTCCTATTTTTTGCCTTAGCTGGTTGGTAAAAATTGCTATTGTCTTGGATTTAGAAATAGCCCCTGTAAGTTTTCTCAAAGCTTGCGACATAAGTCTTGCGTGAAGCCCCATCATGGAATCTCCCATTTCTCCTTCTATTTCCGCTCGAGGAACTAACGCTGCCACAGAATCTATAACCAGAACGTCTACTCCTCCGCTTCGAATCAAACTTTCTGCGATCTCCAAAGCTTGTTCTCCTGTATCCGGCTGGGAAATAAGAAGTTCATCCAGCTTAACCCCAATGGTTCTTGCCCACAGAGGATCCAAAGCGTGCTCCGCATCTATAAAGGCTGCAATTCCTCCATGCTTCTGGGCTTGGGCGATGATTGATAAACAAATCGTGGTTTTTCCCGAGGCTTCGGGACCAAAGACTTCTATAATTCTTCCTCTTGGCACTCCGCCTACTCCAAGCGCCAAGTCTACGGGAAGACACCCTGTTGAGATGACAGAGATATCCAGCTTCTGGCCAGCTTCGCCAAACCGCATTATAGAGCCCCTTCCGTACTGTTTTTCTATTTGCTCCATGGCGAGCTTAACTGCATCTAATTTATGTGAAGATTCTGAATTACTAATTGAAGCTGTAGATTTTTGAGAATTAGGTGTCCTGCCCATAATTATGTTTATTGTAGCAATATTTTGTTATAATGCAATAGATCAAATTCGATTCTGCTTTGCAAAACGGGGCGTAGTTTAGTGGTAGAATGCGTGGCTGGGGGTCATGTGGTCTGAGTTCGATTCTCAGCGCCCCGACTCTTCGACAAGCTCAGAGTCTTCGACTATGAGCGTAGGCGAAGAGCCCTGAGTTTACCGAAGGGCAAATCAGAATGTACTCTTTATATATCCTAAAAAACTCCAAAAATCATCTATATGTTGGTGTTACCGATAATCTTCAAGCGAGACTTCAAAGACATAATAAAGGGGATGGTGCGGAATTCACAAAAAGAAATAAAAATTTTAAATTAGTCTATTCAGAAAAGTTTTTAACACTATTACAAGCTAGAAGACGCGAAAAACAAATTAAAGGATGGCGCAGGAAAAAGAAAGATAATTTAATAAAATTTGGTAAACCTATCTTAGATTAACAGCTTACGAGGTATTGGATTTTATCTTATAACGCGGTTATTGCTGTAATAATCCCAATGAATATCCCCGGCACATTAGAAGCAACTATTTGCCAATTCTTCTTTCCTAGTCCAAACAATGTCCATAAAATACAGTTTACCGTAACTACTATTGGAATTATTAATGAGCCTTTTTGTCCGGCAAGATTTAAACGAATTTGGTCAAAAAATGAAAACCACATCAGAATAGCTATTATTGAAGCCGCCCAACCGATCTTTTCTACAATTTTCTGGTCTATTTTAAATTTTACCATTTATTCTTAATAGTTTACGAAGTAGTTTATTTTGGCGTTCTTCTGGGCACTATCCAACCAAGCTTGGAAAACTGTTGACAATTTCTGTTGTTCCAATTGCTGTCTTACCTGTTTCTTAACATCATCTGAAGTTAAATTTGTAGGAATTGAGCTTTGGTTTTTATCTATATAATCTGTGACTTCACTATCTGCAACTTTCACATCTTTGGCGAACATTTTCTCTACCAATTTTTGAATTCTAATGTCTTTTGATAAATCTTCTCTGGTTATCCCTTGAGCAAGCATCGCCTGGTCAAGAGTCTGACCTTGGCTCGTAAGGCCTGCTTCAATCTTTTTGATATCTGCATCTATTTCCTGCTGACTAACGTCTATTTTACTTTTCTTTGCCTCCTGGGAAATAAGAGTTTGGGTTACAAGAGTAGAAAGCATTTGCTTACCGTCTTTTTTCTCCATCTGCGAAATTAACGAAAGCCTTGTAATGGGTTCTCCGTTAACTACAGCTGCTACGAAAAGTCCCCTGAAGTAGAATAATAATCCTGCAACAAGAATGACGATAAGAGTTATAAAAACCCTTGGGGTCTTAAGCTTTTCAAGAATAAATGATTTTTTATCTTCTTTAATTTTCGCTACGGCTTTTGCTTTCTTAACCATTAAAGCATTATATCAGAAACTATAATAAATTGCATTTTGCTATTTTTCAGGATACAATTACAATCTGCTTTATGAAAAAGAGTATTTTCGAAAGATTTCCGGATTTAAAGAGTATCCCTGAAGGAAAATTTCCTAATCATCTATTAATTATTCCTGATGGTAATGGACGATGGGCAAGAAGGCTAAACAGCATTCCTATTATTGGACATCAACAAGGATATAGGGTTCTAAAAAATGTCTTAAGTAATTTACAGGAATTACCTATAAATACTATTACTATTTGGGGATTTGCTGCCGATAACTGGAAAAGGTCAAAAAAAGAAGTTGAGGATTTAATGAAACTTTTTGAAGGAGCAATAAAAGAAATTACGCCAGACCTTTTAAAAAATAAAAGCCGCTTTATCCATATTGGCAGAAAAGATAGAATCCCCTTGAACTTAAAAGATACTATGCGAAAAGTTGAAGATATGACAAAAAACAACAAAGGAAAAATTCTTTGCATCGCAATTGATTTTGGAGGAGAAGATCAGGAATTAAGAATCATGCAGGAAATACAAAAACTTCCAAAAAATACCAAAATTACTCATGATATGTTAAAAAGGTTAAGAGATGGTCAAGGAGAAATTCATCCTGCAGATCTAATAATAAGAACTAGCGGCGAACAAAGAACTTCCGACATTGGCTGGCTTAACCAGAATTCAGAATTTTACTCTATCTCAAAGCTTTTACCGGACGCCGATATGAAGGACTTCGTAAGAGCTTTAATTGATTATTCTAAAAGAGAAAGAAGATTTGGAGCAAGATTAAAATAAAACAATGAACGACTTAGAAGTATTTAAACAAAAATTTGACCCCTATCTCCAGGACTACCTTGATAAAAAAATGAAGAGCATTATTAATTATACCAAAGATTCTTCAATTATTGACTATATTAACTATGCTAAAAAAATTACTTTATCAGGCGGAAAACGCATACGCCCATTTATCGCATTTCTAACATATCAGGCTTTTGGAGGAAAGGAAACAGAAAAAGTTCTGAAATTATTAATTGCACTCGAGATCTTTCATATATTTGCACTTATCCATGATGATATTATGGATAAAGGAAACATGCGTCATGGAATATATGCCTCTCATATATATATTGGTGAGAAATTAAAAAAAGAAAGGGGAAATAAAAATTATGAACATTTCGGTAACTCACAGGCAATTCTTTTAGGAGATCTTTTCTTCAATTGGGCTACGGAAATTATAAATTTAAATTTGGACTTTGATCAATCTGCAATTCAAAGAGTAAGAAAGTTTTTTTTCGATATGGTTGATGGAACAATAGTGGGTCAAATGCTCGATATTGATTCTCAATCACGCCAAAAAATAATACCGACTTTAAATTCTAAGATAAACTATCTAAAAACAGCAAGATACTCTTTTATTTATCCCTTATTGATTGGTGCGTCCTTGGCAGGAGAATTAACTTCGCACGCAGAAAGGTTTTGCAAAGAATTAGGATTGGGATTGGGCATAGCTTTTCAATCTCAAGACGATATATTTGATACCAACCGAAAACATAAAGACTTAGCATCTCAAAAAGAGATAGTTAAAGATAATATAAAGAGCGCTAAAATAATTATTGCAAATATGGAAATGGAAATAAAATATAAAAAGAAATTTTTAGATTTAGTTGAAATTATAGAAAAAAGAACTTTTTAAAAAAGATGTGCTGAAATTAAATGCGCTCCTTTGCTAGGATAATTGACAATTGTTTTTTGAACATCTAATATCTCTTCTGCTTTTTTAACAACTTTTTCAACGTCTTTTTTTTGACAAATCAGATGAATATCCTGCCCTGTATTAACAGTAAAATAAACTTGTAATCCTTCAGCTCTCCATCTTTTAACAGCATGCATAACTTTCAAAGTTCCCGGCAACCAATATATAAGCGAAGGTGTTGAGGTTAACATAATTGCATGAAGTTCCAATGCTTCCGCTTCCAACAATTCTCCGAAATTTTTAAAATCTTTTTCCTTCAAATATTGTTTTATTAATCTAATTTTTTCTTTTATTCTTGCTAAACGAATCGGAAAAAACGGACTTGATTTTGCCAATTTTTGTCCTTCAGTCGTGCTAACTTCTTTTTTGTTTTTACTAACAACAGCAACCACATCAACAATGTCCCAATAATTTTTAGGATATAACGACACGCCATAAGATGTATCGCTTGTATCCCCATCTAACCATTCTACGAATCCACCTGGAATAGAACGGCAAGCAGAACCAGATCCTTGTCTTGCAAGAATTGACAATTCTTTTTCCGACAGATTTAATCCAGCTGCTTTTGCGCCGGCTAAAGTTAACGCTGCAAAACCTGATGCAGATGAAGAAAGTCCGGTACCTGTAGGAAAATTATTTTTAGTTACTACTTTTGCTTTGTAATTTATTTTTGCAAGAATTCTAATTCTATCTAAATGCTTTATAGCTCTGCTTCCTTCATTTTCCTCTTTCTGATCGTTAATGATAATTAAGTCTTCTCTAAAATCTTTATTAAACTCAACAGTTGTTGTAGTCTGAAGATTATTTAAATTCATGGAGATACTGCCGTTTTCAGGAAGTCGAAGCTTTTCGTCTTTTTTACCCCAATATTTGACGAATGCTATATTTGACGGGGCTACTGCAGTTGCTTTCATTAAGTATTCTTAAATAAAGTGTTTATTCTCTGCGCTACTTGATCAATAGCATTGTCAGAATTAATTATAGACCATCCCCTTCTTCTTGCAACAGCTAGTAAATGCGAATTATCTCCAACCACAAAAGGATTTCCCACAGCTTCCAGCATGGGCAAATCATGCATCGTATCTCCAAAAGCAAAAGAGCGTGCGCTATCTGTATCTTCAGCTATATATTCCCCAACTACCTTTTTCTTTTCAGAGTCTAATGCCAAATTAATATCTACTCTTCCTGTATAGATTCCATTCTTTTGTCCAATAGCAGTAGCTCTTAAATCTCCTAAATTAAGAATGCGTTTTAACGGAGCAAGTGACTCAGCTGGAGAACCGGAAACTGCTATTGTTGTTCCTATTTTATTCATAAGATGAACTAGCTGAGGAGAAAATGGATACACTCTGTATTCAGGAACCTCATTTCTTTGCACAGAAACAAAAAACTTGCCAGCCATAGCTTCGACATCGCTTACTCTGTAGTCTCTTAATCCATCAGCATAATGCAATACTAAATCTACGGCAAATTGCTCATAAGCAGCATGTCCATGATCGCTGGCGCTATAACGAGAAAAATCTTCCTGCATATGATCCCACGAAGATGAATTAAAAGAATCGTTATTGTCTAAGTATTCAGCAAACGAAGAGATGGTAAGACCCTCAGTCAATGTACCATCTATATCTATCAGAGCAATTCTTCTACCTGGAGGCAAAATATCTGGCACTAATGATGCTTCATGTCCCATAATTTTATTCCACTCTTGCGCCTTCTGCGTTGGTGCCAACATTGATAACTTCTCCGCCAACTGCATTGATGCCTTGCTCAACTGCTTGTTTTTTTTCTTCTGTCGCAATAGCAATCATACAATCCCCTCCTCCTGCGCCGGAAAGCTTTGCGCCATAAGCGCCTGCATCAAGTGCGCCTTTAATCATATTATCAAGTTTTTCAATACTAATTCCTAATTCGCTTAAATATTTCTGATTCTGATTCATTAGGTCTCCAAATGTTTTCCAATCGCTTTTAAGAAGTACCATTTTTGCTTGATCAACCAAGGCTTCAATACTATTATAAATTTGATTAAGACGACCTTGTTTATCGGCAAAAGTCTCTTTTACTTTGTTCATCAACGTTACTGTGTCTCCTTTTACTCCGCTATATCCAACAATTAACGGCAATGATTTAATATCTAAAGGCTCAATTACTTTTCCGCCGGTTACGAAATACAGAGTTCCGCCATAAACCGCAGCTGCCACATCAAAACCCGATCCTTTTCCCTGAATATCCAAAACAGTTTTAAACGCAAGATCAAAAATTGCTTTTTCAGATAAATTCAAACCCAGAATTTCAGAAACCGCTTTTATCGTACAGACTGTTGATGCGGAAGAAGATCCAAATCCGAATTGGGAAGAGAATTCCGATGTAGTTGTTATTTTTAATCCTGTTTTAAGAGGATATTTTTCATTAATATTTTTTAGAGCAATTTCTACAAATTTTGCGCCCTTTGGGATATCTCCAATACCAACTTCGCTTAAAGGCTTTTTATAACCGGTAACCTTTACGTCTTCTGCTTCCAATTGGAATTCTAAAGAATCTAAAGTTTCAACAGTTGCCCGCATTCTTTGGTCAACAGCAGTTACCAAACAGGGATGATCATAGACAACAGCATGCTCACCTAAAAGCATTAATTTCCCCGGCGCCGAAACAGTAATCTTTTTAGCTTGCGGCATATAAATCACCAGCAGTAGGCAAACCAGACTCTGCTACTTTCTTAACTGCTCTTATTATAACAACTGGATAATCAATTTCCATACCATTCACTCCTTGTCGCACATTAAACGCTTTTTTCACACCTTCTGGAGCGTTCATTATTATCTCGTCCATAATAGCTTTTTTCCTGGCCGCTTCCGGTGATTTTGGATTACCAAATTGATTTCCCGTAAGCCAATCCCCAGTAGAAATAGGACTTGTATAATAACCAAAAACTTCCGCTTCAAAACCCACTTCTTTTAACATCGCTAGCCACTCTTTTTCTGTCGGGATATAACACTCTCCCTCTTTTTCAATTTCTCTTCCGCTAAGCTGCTGCTTTTGACTATGTTGTATGTTAAGCCACCTCTGCAATCCTTCACCTTCCAAGGAAATCATATCTGTAAGCACAAAAACTCCTCCTGGTCTCAATATCTCATTAATACCTTTGAGCGCTTGAAGCTGTTGCCCTTGAGGTATATCCTTAATCCCATAACGAGCAGTTGCGATATCTACAGATTCTCCTTTAACAACAGAAGATACATTCCTTACATCAGCCAATATCTTATTTACGGGCTCGTGCTCCCCTATTTTGGCTAATTGTTCCTGATCATAATCTAGAACAGCATAAGAATGTCTGGAGGCTTTTTTCTGAAGATTAAGCGCTATTCCTCCAGGACCCGACATTAAATCGATAACAACTGCACTTCCTTGAAAATTTTCTAAACCAGTTGCTTGAAAAATAGTGTCTAATAAGGACTGACTCCTATAGGTTTCAGGACCTCTACTTTCAATTCTTCCTCCATAGTTTATGGGTACCATAATTTTACTCCTGTCTTAAGCCCTCGTCTCCAAGCGCTATTTTACTATTCGTAAGTTTAAATTGCAAACAAGCTTCATCAAGAGCTACTGGTGTTTTATGGTAAGCAAGAAGCATTCCCGACCCATTCTTAATACCTCCTGCTCCAGATATTTTTGCCGCTCCTCCTAACTTTTCTATTTCCCTAATTATAGCTTGTGCCTTTTTTCCTACAACCCCTAACGCTTCAAGGTTTTTCTCTCCCGCTCTAATGATACGTATCATTAGAGTGTCGTCGCCATCCTTTATTGCAGATAGAAGCTCTCGTGTTAGTTTTTCCTGGCTTGATAAAATATTTTCAACAAAATCTTTTTTTGTTTGATATAGTCCCCGTACGATACTTACCATTTCGCCTGTTGATTCAATTGGAATACCTGTATGAATGGCGACAAAATTCTTTGCCAATTTTCGGGGGAAGGAAAAAGGAATTGGTTTGATAATTTTTAAGTCTGGTGTTTCTTTACGATACCAAACCATTCCTCCAAAACAACTAGCAACATTGTCTCCTCCGGACGGAAGGCCGTGTTTCTTTTGTTCTGCAAGATAGGCAATTTCATTTATAACTTCTTTATCTAAATTTTTATTAAACAATAAATACATGGCACCAGCTATAGAAACACTAAGTGCCGCAGAAGATCCCATCCCGGAACCAATTGGAATATCTGATTTTATTGATAGAGTAAAACCAAATGGTAAAGTTTTGTTAAGATATTTTAAAGTCTCACCAATAACAATAATCGGAAAGTCTAAGGGATCTGAAGCTATAGACTTAAGAAGAGATATCTCATTAGTTTTTATATAAGTTTCCCATTTTGTTTGCGCTTCTTTAGTTTTTGCAATAATTTCTTTTTCCGTAACTATCTTACTTGCTTTCAAATTTTCAGAAATAATTTCTATTTTCCTATCTTTTCGGGGAGTAATTTCTACAAAACAGCGTTTATTTACCGTTGCAATAATAGCTGGTTTTCCGTGTACTACCACGTGTTCGCCCAATAAATGTAACTTACCCGGGGCAGAAACTTGAATTTTTTTCATAGAGGCTTGAATTTAATGTTGTAGTAGATAACGTCTTCTTTCCCTTCCGTTCTCAATCTTCGCAAAACAGCAATAACGTCTTTCCCTACTATCAAATCTTTTTCCTGCCAGTCAACTAATTGCCCAATCATATTTTCTCCATTTTGCATTTTCACAATTACAACAGGGTACGGCGCTTGATCAATAAAAGATTTAGCCGGAACCCGAATAATTGTCCACTGCAAAATTTTCCCTTTTTTCCCTATAAGAGCTGATGTATTTTTTTGCCTTCTCCAAAGTTTTACCGGTGATGTTATCATAATATCTATTTTTGTAAAATATGAATTGCCGCTATCGTACCGCTTCCCCCGACATTGTGAGCCAAACCAATCCTTGCTTTTTCAACCTGACGTTTCCCAGCTTCTCCTCTAAGCTGTTCCGTAAGCTCGACTATCTGCTTTATGCCTGTTGCTCCAACAGGATGACCGCAGGCTTTTAGTCCTCCCGATGGATTACAAATAATATCCCCTTTAAAAAGCGTTCTCTTGCCTTTGGCAATATCCCTTGCACCTTCGCCCTTTTTAGAAAAACCTAAATCTTCTGTTGCAATCGCCTCTGAAATTGAAAAACAATCATGAATTTCAGCAACATCAATATCCGAAGGTTTTAATCCTGCTTTTCCATACGCTTTCGTAGATGCTTCAACAACGGCACTCAAACTGGTAAAAGATTTTCTGTCATGAAGACTAAGCGTGTCTGTGGCTACTTCGCTTGCAATAATCTGTATGGGTTTCTTATTTTTTTTAAGAATATTTTCGCTGGTAATAACAACTGCCGCAGCCCCATCTGAAATCGGAGAACAATCTAGAAGTTTGAGCGGATCAGCAATCTTTGCGCTTCTCATAACATCGGCTATGGTTATGGGAAATTGGAATTGAGCTTTGGGATTTAGCGTTCCATGATAATGGTTTTTTACGGAAACGCAAGCCAAATCTTCTTCGCTTACTTTATATTGCTGCATATAGGCTTGGGCCATTAGCGCATATACTCCGGGAAATGTTGCACCAGCCAAACGCTCTTCGTCCGATCCCGCAGACATTAAAGCATTTGTAATCTCATCTTGACTATGATCTGTCATTTTTTCTATACCTAAAACCAAAACTGTTTTATATTGCCCCGCTTTAAGACTGTTAATCGCGTTATGCAAAGCTAAACCTCCTGAAGCGCAAGCGCCTTCTATTCTAAAAGCGGGAACTTGAACACCCAGCTCTTCAACGAGCAAGGATCCTAAATTCGCTTGATTACCCAAAATTCCGGACAACATATTCCCTACATATAAAGCGTCTATATCAGATGCTTTCAAGCCGGATGCATTTAATGCATTTTCCATTGCCTCCCTTGCTAATGCACGCGGAGATATATTCCATAACTCTCCAAATTTCGTTGCATGAGTTCCCAATATATTTATTTTCATATGACGTGTGTTTGTCTTAAATAAGTTGGATAGGAAATATAAATCTTATCTTCCATTTGCTTTGAGACTGTAATTATCTTTTTTTGTTTTTGTAAAATTCTACTCGTAGTTTCAAATATGAAACCATCTGATCCTGCACCCGATCCGTAAGAAACAAAGAATATTTTTTGTTTTGGTTTTGCAATATCTAGGACGCTTGCTAATCCCATCAATGCAGATGCTGAATACGGATTGCCAATTTTATCAACTATAAGAGATTGTGCTAGTTGCCCGGAGGTAAATCCAAGTTTTTTAGCAACAACTCTTGGAAATTTACCGTTAGGCATATGAAAAACACAGTAGTCAAAATCTTCAGGCTTAAGTTTGCTTTTTGCAAGTAAATTTTTCCCCTCTTGAATTATGTGAGTAAAATACGCCGGTTCGCCAGTAAATCTTCCAAAATGGGATGGATATTTGGCTCCATCCCTTCTCCAGAAATCAGGAGTGTCGGATGAGAAGGATGACATTTCCAGAATTTTTGCAATAATTTCTGTTTCCTTATTCCCCAAAATGTACGCGCATGCGGCACTCGCTGCTGTATATTCTAACGCATCGTGAGGTTTACCTTGAGCAGTGTCACTTCCCACAACCAAACCATATTTTATATTTTTGCTATCTATTAATCCCACTGTTATCTGCATGCCGGCTGTAGCGGCTTTGCAGGCAAACTCCAAATCTGCCGCAAAATAATTATTTCCTATACCCAAATATTCTCCAAGTGTTGTTGAAGAAGGATTAACAGCGTAAGGATGACTTTCTGAACCAAAATATACGCTTTGCAGAGAAGAAGGATTAATACCTGCCATAGCAATGGCTTTTTTTGATGCTTCCACTCCCATAGTTACGGCATCTTCATCAAAACCAGGAACAGCTTTTTCAGAAATACGCAGTCCATTTTCTATTTCGGCCGTATCCTTTCCCCACACCTTGGCAATTTCAGAAAGTCTAAGACGATATTTCGGAATATAGGTTCCGTATCCAACAATTCCTGTCATAATTTTATATTTTTTCTCCCCTCCCTAATTTCCGATGAGCTGATGCTAAAGAATTATCCGCTAAAGATGCTAATAAGGAAATCTCTCCTGCGAGCACAGCTCCTCCAATAATTTCTGCTAATTTTCTTGCATTTTTTCCATTATTGCCACCACTAATTCCCATAATTGATAATGCTTCTTTTTGGGTTTCAAGAGATGTTCCTCCGCCAACTGTTCCTACCACGAGATCGGGTAGATATATTGAGACATAGAGATCACCCTTTATTTCTTCCGCTGTTGTTATACCTACAGAACATTCTGCCACATGCGCTGCGTCTTGTCCAGTCGCTATAAACATAGCTGATAAAATATTTGCATAGTGAGCATTTGCCCCAACACTGCCCGAAAGTAAAGACCCGTACATTAGCTTGCGCTGCGCGACTTCGACGATACTTTCTGTTTTAGACTTTAACGTAGATTCTACAATTTTTCGTGGGATTAATATGTCAGCTGAAACGGAATACCCTCTTCCTTCAATAAAATTTAATAAACTAGGCTTTTTATCAACACACATATTCCCGGAAATCGCCACTAATCGCGCTTTTGTTTCTTTTTCTATAAAAGATGCCGCTTTGGTACACGCAATTGTTGCCATATTCATGCCCATTGCATCTTGTGAATCAAATCTAAATCTTAAATAAACATTTCTTCCCATGAAGGTAGATTTTATATCTAAAAGGGTCAGATGAGATGAAGTGGATTCCGTAACTTGCTTAAGAAGTTTAAAGCTAGAATTTACCCACTCTACGAACTTTTTACCTTCTTTTTGATTATTCACCACAAAAACCGGAGCTCTTGTTATTCCTATCCTTTGGCTATTAACAGTTACTCCTCCGCTTAGAGTAATTACCTTACATCCCCTATTTACAGATGCAACTAAAGCCCCTTCTGTTGTAGCTAACGGTAAAAAAACTTCATCTTCAGAGAAATCGCTTTTTATTTTTAAAGGCCCAGCAATCCCTAATGGAATTTGAACTGCTCCAATCATATTCTCGCAATTTCTTGAAGATGCCAGCTTTGAATCAAAGGAATAATTGCCAATATTAGAAAGGTTAACTTTTAAATTATCTTCTACTGCCTTACGTCTCTTATCAACACTTACATAAGCACGAAAATCCATAGTACGTCAATACCTCCTTCTATCTAGTCGTAAAATTTCCCAAAATCATTCGCAGCAAAAATCTGATATAATCTCCCTATGTCTTTTTCTTTCATAAAACGTATTCTTTCTGGAGATAGTAAGGCAGTAATTGAGTTTTATAAATCTTATTCTCCAAAAATTTTATCCTATTTTTTAAAAAGGCTTGCGAGACACGAAGATGCTCAAGAATTAACAAATGATGTTTTCTTGGAAGCAATTGATTCGTTATCTTTGCTAAGAAGGCATGAAAGCGTTTTGGCTTGGCTTTATGGAATCGCCCATAATAAAACCGTTGATTTTTATCGCAAACAGAAAATTAAATCCATACTTTTATCTCAAATGCCTTTTCTGCAAATTGCCGCAGCTGAAATAAATCAACCGGAGTTCCAGTTTGAAAAAAATAAAATCCGTGACAGAATTGAATTATCTCTTCAGAGTCTATCAATTAGCTACCAAAAAGTTCTCAAGCTACACTACGAAGATCAAGTTCCGGTAAAAGAACTTGCCGTAAAATTAAAGTTATCATTTAAAGCTGCCGAATCTCTTCTTTTTAGAGCTCGGCAAAGCTTTAAGCTCGCCTATGACCGTGCAGAAGTATCGAAGATGGTGAGCGAAGTCGAACCATGAACGAACACGAATTCCTTAAGACTTTGGAAGAAAGGGCGCAAGAGCAGGAGAAAATTTTAAGGAGCATGTTTCTGCCTAAAGTATTTCTTTCCGTAAGTTCTTGGCTAGGAAATCATCCTTGGCGAATCTTAATTCCCCTTTCTATTATTTTTACTTTAATCCTGCATTTCATTTTGGGGAAAAATTACAGTGAATTTATTTTGAAAATTTTTGGAAAGTTATAATCCTGAGCTTGTCGCACATTCGACTTCGCTCAGTGCGATACTGAGTTTATCGAATGTATCGAAGGACTATGAAAAAAAGTACATTTTTAATTTTTAGCGCGTACATTTTTACAAAAACTCTTATTGGTCTTATATTTCACCCATTTATAACCATAAGGCAAGTTACAAGACGTCCTGTCCTTTTACCTGTAATTTTCTCTCCCTTCGTTGGGCTTATTATTTTATTTATGTTTGGGAGAATTGGGTCTGTTCTGATAAATACGTATGGATTAAAAAGAGAAGCTATCTCTCTATTTCTTAGCACTGTTTTCATTTCAGTTATGCTTTGGCAGATTTTGTTAATCTACTTACTGATAAGTTTTTTGTTTGCATTATGGAAAAAGTAGAAGATTATGTAGTTTTAGTTGATAAAAATAATAACGTATTGGGGATTGCTCCGAAATTAGCAACACATAACAGTAATACTCCTTTACATAGGGCATTTTCCGTTTTTCTTTTCAATTCTAAGGGACAATTACTTCTTCAGCAACGAAGCGGTAAGAAAAAGACGTGGCCTCTGGTTTGGTCAAATTCCGTCTGCGGACACCCAATGCTTAATGAATCAAATATAGATGCTGCTAAGAGAAGATTAAATTTTGAATTGGGGATTAAGATAGATAAGTTATTTGAAATTTTACCCGACTTTTCTTACAAAGCAGAAATGAATGGTATTGTTGAAAATGAGATCTGTCCTGTCCTTATTGCGTTTAGCGATAAAAAACCTTTATTAAATCGCGGCGAGGTAGAGAGGGTAAGATGGATAAAATGGCAGGAGTTCTTAAGGGAAATCGAACAAAAACCCGGTACTTATTCTGTCTGGTGCGAGCAAGAAACTAAACTCTTGTCAAAAAATGAAGAATTTATAAAACTTTATAAAAAGTTTACCTCTTAGGACTTTGTTTTCTTCTTCTTGCTTTACCGCCCATTCCCACTTTCCTACGTTCCCTAGTTCTGGAATCCCGAGTAAGAAATCCCTGTTTTTTAAGAGCCGGACGAAATTTATCTCTGTCTAATTGATTTAACGCTCTTGCTATACCCAAAACCATAGCATCCAATTGTCCAAATTTTCCTCCGCCTCTGACAATAACCGTTATGGCAAACTTATTCTCCATATTAGCAAGACGCAATGGCTCGCTATATACATTTACAGCTTGGCTTCCGAAATATTTTTCTGCCGGCATTTTATTAACAAATATTTCTCCTTTGTTTACCGTTATATCCCCCCACGAAACTTTATCTTTTTTATGAAAACGCACTCCGGCTATGGCCTCCTTACGTCTGCCAACTGCGAAGATATAATCCTTTTTATCAACTTTTGGTTCTATTATTTTTTTATCCTCCATATTATTTCAGCCAGAGGCTGATCGGCCTTTGGCCGAAAATTTGTCTTTGTATGAATGGTTGGCATCTGGAAAAATAAACAATCTGGTAAACATTCTATCTCTTAATCTATTCTGCGGCAACATTCCCGATACCGCATGGCGGATAATTTCCTTAGGGTTTTTATCTCTTAAATTCTCAAGGGTTTCTGTTCTCAAACCGCCAGGATAACCGGAATAATAATAATATTTTTTTAATAGCTCTTTGTTACCCGTAGCTTTTACTTCTTTCGCATTTATTGCCACTACGTAATCTCCGCAATCCAAATTTCTTATGAAGTATGGCTTTGATTTACCCATTAAAAGATTGGCGATCTTACTGCAAATTCTTCCCAAGGTTTGTCCTTTAAGATCGATTAAATGCCACACTCTTTTTATATCCGTTGCTTTTGTTGCTTGGGTATCTTTTCTCATTATTTTTTAGACTCCTTTTTAACTATTGTTTTTCCATCCTTTGGACGACCAGCCTTTGGCTGGGATTTTTTACTTTCAACTTCCCTTGTGACTTCCTTCTTTTTTGGCTCACTTATTTGGAGCACGGGCTTTTCTATTCTTACTGTTTCCCCTTCCACCCATTCTATGAAAACCGTTGACGCATTATCAGATACTCTTCGTCCGATTCTTATAATCCTCGTGTATCCTCCCGGTCTTTTAGAAAATCTTGGCCCTATTTCTTTTATCAACTTGTCTACTAAATTTGGGGCCAAAACTTTT
Organism: Candidatus Levyibacteriota bacterium; assembly: GCA_030651475.1. Classification (GTDB taxonomy): domain Bacteria; phylum Patescibacteriota; class Microgenomatia; order Levybacterales; family UBA12049; genus JAUSEW01. The sequence continues at coordinate 44,425 of JAUSEW010000029.1, read as the reverse complement.
TGCAAGAGCCTTCTCGAAGCCTCGCCTTTTTTGGATTTGGTTACTAATTTTTCTATATCTCCCTTAATCGCTTTTGCTTTTTCTTGCGTTGTTTTTATTCTGCCATTTATAATTAACGCTGACATTAAGCCTTTAAACAAAGCAGTTCTTTGATTTTTGTCTCTTTTAAATTGTCTTCCGAAAACATTTTTTTTCATATGAATTAAAAACTAAAGGGGTGGCAGAAGTGGAAAGGTTCCCGACAGCGCGCATCTGAGCGAAGCTTCAGGAGCACTGGCGGGAGGGAAACTTCTGACAGGACCCCCGAGCGTCTTAAACCGTTAACGATACGCCTTTTTCTTTAAGTTTTGCTTCTATTGCTGCTATAGATTTTATTCCCATATTTCTCATTGACATTAAGTCTTTTTTTGATTTCTCTAATAGTTGCCCTATTGTTTCTATTTCTCCGTTTCTAAGACTATTGTAGATTCTAGTTGGCAAATCAAGTTCATCTACCGTAAGTTTTAAAAGACTATCGGAAACTGCACTGGAGGAAGAGCTTTCTGAACTTACGAAAGTTTTTGGTTCATAAATTTGCAGAAAGTAAGATGATGCGATTCTTGCGGCTTCATCTAATGCTTCACGAGGAGTAATTACGCCATTGGTCCAAACTTTAAGAATTAACTTATCTAAATCTGTTTGTCTGCCAACCCTGGTCGCTTGAATTTCATAACTGACTCTTTTAACAGGACTAAAGACGGCATCTGTTGGGATTACGCCAACAGTCGCAATTTTTCTTTCAGTAGCCAATGAATAACCCATACCTCTTTCAACTGTTAGCTCTATCTCCAATTTTGCCTTTTTGTCGCTTAGAGATCCTATATAGTGATTTTTATCTACAACTTCAACGTCCTCCGAAAGATCCAGATCTTGCGCCAATATCTTTTTTTGCCCTTTAACTGAAAGCTTGATCGTGCTGGATGTTTTCGAATTGAGCAAACGGATATTGAGACCTTTAATGTTAAGCAAAAGATCAACTATATTTTCTTTGAGGCCCGGAACTGTAGAAAATCTATGCTTTACTCCGGAAATCCTAACGGATGTAACCGCTGCTCCAGGGATAGAAGTAAGAAGTACGCGTCTCAACGCATTTCCCAATGTTTGCCCATAACCAGGATCTAAAGGCTCAATAATAAACTCTGTATACTCTGCGCTGGCCTTTTCTTCTTTCACTGTAAACTTAGGATTTAACATAAAGTGTATTGTACCACTATCTTGAATAATATTCAATAATCTGTTGCAAATCGAACGGAAATACTAGATCTTCTCTCTTTGGCATTCTTATAAGTTTCCCAACTAAGGCTTCTCTTTTTAAGAAAGGTAAAAGATTCTCATTTTTTTCCTTAGTCAGAGCTACAACTTGCGGATTATTCTGTATGGCTGGGACAAGTGAAATAACGTCATCTATTTTTATCGGGAAAGAGGGAATATTAATTTTTTTACCGTTAACGAGTATGTGTTTGTGGGAAACAAATTGACGAGCCTGTGCTCTTGTTTTCGCAAAACCCAATCTGTATACGATATTATCCAATCTTGTTTCCAAAAGCTGAATAAGCATCTCTCCTGTTTCTCCTTTTTTCTTTTCTACGGTTCTTACTAAACTCTTGAATTGTTTCTCCAAAAGTCCGTATACTGCTTTTGCTTTTTGTTTTTCTCTAAGCTGTTCTCCATATTCAGACATTCGCTTTTTTCCCCTTACCACATGCATTCCGGGCGGCGTATTTAAACGCCTCAAAAGACTCGGAGATTGCTTATCTAAAATATTTACTCCTTCTCTTCTTGCTAATTTATGTTTTGGTCCTATATATCTAGCCATTATATTCTCCTTTTCTTTTTTGCCCTAGGTCCGTTGTGGGGAATGGGCGTTATATCGGAAATTGACGATATTGATAATCCGCCTGCTTTAATCGCTCTAAGAGCAGAATCTCTGCCTGAACCTGGACCTTTTACGTACACATCAACCGTTTTTAAACCCTTTTCTGCTGCTTTCCTGGAGACCGCTTCTCCAGCTGAACTTGCGGCATATGGCGTTGATTTTCTGGTACCCTTAAATCCTGCAGCGCCGGCCGAACTCCAAGCAATAGTATCTCCTTTATCGTTGGTAATTGTAACTAACGTATTATTAAATGTAGAAGTTATGTATATTCTGCCTCTACTCGATACGGAAACATTTTTCTTCTTTTTTTCCTCTTTTTTAATTTTTTTAAGTTCGTCCATAAAAATTATTTTTTAACCGGCTCCTTAGAATCAGCTTCTTTATCAACAATACCCATCTTCACAGCCGTTTCTTTTTTGATAGCACCAATCGTTAACCTCTTACCTCTTTTTGTTCGCGCATTAGATCTGGTTCTTTGTCCTCTTACAGGTAGATTTTTGGCATGTCTTTGTCCCCTGTAGGAACCAATTTCTTTTAGGGTTTTAATGTTCGATGTAACTTCCGCTCTCAAATCCCCCTCTATTTTGTATTTATCTAGTGCCTGCTGGATTTTCTTCTGCTCATCTTCAGAAAGATCCTTAACTCTTACTGTAGGATCAACTTGAGCCTTGGCAAGAACGCTAACCACATTATTTCTTCCTATACCATAAAGATAAGTAAGCGCTATGTCTACTCTTTTTTCGTCAGGTATATTAAATCCGGCAATTCTCATATTATCCTTGTCTTTGTTTGTGCTTAGGGTTCTCACACACCACTCTTAGAACACCTTTTCTTTTAAGAATTTTACATTTAGCACATCTTGCTTTTATACTGGCTTGAACTTTCATATCATATAGCGTTTAGTTTGCTAGCATTCAGCGTTTAGTTCGTTTCAAACTAACCGCTAGACGCTAATTAACTAACCGTTTACTTATAACGATATACTATTCTTCCTTTTGCCTTATCATACGGTGTCATTTCTATCCGAACTTTATCTCCGGGCAAAATCTTTATAAAATGCACCCTCATCTTGCCTGATAAATGACAAAGAATAATACTCTTATTAGATAATTCTACTCTAAAAAGAGTGTTGGGCAATGATTCCTTTACTACTCCTTCTACTTCAAAAGACCCCTGATGAGCCATAAAAAAATTATCAAACCAAACTTTTGGCTTGTAATCTTAAATTATATCAAATTGGCCTAGAAAGAGCAATGCTATACGGTTAGTATCCTAGGACTCTCTTTGGTTATGGCAACTGTTCTTTCGAAAAGGCCGGAAATACTTCCATCTTTAGTTTTAATCGTCCATCCATCATTATTAGCATATACAACATCTCTTTTGCCCATATTGTAAATGACTTCAATTGCTATAGTCATTCCCTCTTTAAGAAGCGGTGTTCTCTGAATGGGAACATTTAAAAATCCGGGAACTTCAGGATCCTCATGAAGTTTTCTGCCTACCCCATGCCCAACCAAACTTCTAACTATGGAGTAACCTTTTCCTTCAACCGTATCCTGTATTGCTTTAGAAATATGCCCCACTCTATTGCCAATTTTCGCCTGCTCTATTCCTTTTTCCAACGCTTTTTTTCCAGTTTCTAAAAACCTATCTACCCCATCCGAACTTTGAACTTTAAACTTTGTCCCATCGCTTGAGGGATCCCGCTGAGGCGGGAAACTTTTAACTCGCACCGTATGTGCGGCATCCGTATGAAATCCTTTAAAATACACTCCGCAGTCTATTCCGACAACATCCCCTTTTTTAAATTTATAATTAGTCGGTATTCCGTGTACCACAACATTGTTCGTGGATACGCATATTGTATGATTATAATTTGCAACTTTTTTAAATCCAGGTTCTCCTCCTGCTTTCAGAATCAACTCTTCTGCCAATTTATCTAATTCAAGTTCCGAAACCCCAACTTTCGCATGCTCTAAAACCTTAAACAAAACATCAGCTAAAATTTCCCCCCCCAGTTGCATTATTTCAATCTCTTCATTCGTTTTAATATTAATCATATTAATTGTTCTTTATTGTAACTTTTCCAAAATTTCTTTATGAATTTTATCTATATCTTCTTCGCCATTTATTTCCGAGAGAAGATTTTGACTTTTATAAAATTCAAGGACAGGAACTCTATCCTGATTTTGAATTTCCCTCCTTGTGGCTACGATATCTGGATCATCGTCTTTTCTGCCACGGAATGCGTTTTTAAAACGCTTTCTCATCTCTTCCTCTGATATATCTATATATATTACTTTATTAATTTTTTTATTTGCCTGCAATAAATAGTTATTAAGCATCACAAGATCATCTTTTGTTGCCGGAAAATTATCCAATATAAATCCGTCTCTTGCTTGATCCATTTTTTCCTTAAGTAAAGGAAATTTTATCGCTGTTGGAAGATGGAATCCTTTCAAAGCATATGCATCGTAAGCTTTTATAAACGTTTCGTTGCCAGACTCTCGTGCTTCACGAATTAAATGACCCATACTAAAAATGGGCATATTTCCAAACTCCTGACTTAAAAGTCTTCCTTGAGTATCTTTGCCGGCATATGGTGGCCCGATAAAAACAATGATCATTTTTTAAAATTAAGAGGATATATTATTTTATCTTTTCCAAAATTTCTTTATGCACTTCCTCAACTGCTTTTTCTCCGTCTACCTCAACTAAATTCCCTTTGTTCTTATAATAATCCAAAACAGGTTCTGTGAGCTTATGAAAAAGCTCAATTCTTTTCCTAAGAGCAGCTAGGGTCTCGTCTTCTCTGTTGTCTCCATTTCTATAGGAAAGTCTCCAGAGAGCCTCTTTATCTGAAACTTTTAAATAAACTACTTTATCAACTCCGTTTTTAAATTCTTTTACCTGATCAAGGGTTCTCGGAAAACCATCCAAGATATAGCCATTAGCATATTCCGGACGTTTAAGATAATTGCTGACAATAGAAACTGTTTTTTTATCCGGAATAAGATATCCGGCATTCATTATCTCTTTTATATAGCGGCCAAGTTTAGTTTTCTCTTTTGCCAGAAATCTAAAAATATGCCCTGTTGAGAGATAAGGAATTTTTAATTTTTCCGAAAGTAAATTCCCCTGAGTTGATTTTCCTGCTCCCTGAATTCCTATTAAAATTATCTTCATAGATTCGACTCCGCTCACTATTTATTGTATCCTTCGTAATTTCTCATAACAAGCTGCGCTTCTATCGCTTTTATTGTTTCCAGGACAACCGATACGACAATCAATATCCCTGTGCCTCCCAGAATAAGAGTCTGAACGTTTGAAAAAAGTTTGGCGATTGTAGGAAATATGGCTATAATACCTAGGAAAATTGCTCCGGCCAAAGTTATCCTTGTTAGAATATAATTTAGATACGAAGCCGTAGGGCTGCCAGGCCTAATACCTGGAATAAAACCTCCGTATTTTTGGATCTCTTCGGAAATTTTCTTTGGATTAAAAATCACTGCCGTATAAAAATACGTAAATCCTACTACCAAGAAAAAATACAAAGCATTATAGAATATCCCTTCTGGATTAAACCACAAAGAGATCGTTGTCGCAACGCTTCTTAAGGAAGGATTGCTGGACGCCGTTAAATAATTAGCAATTAAAGAGGGCAAAAGAACTAAAGACACTGCGAAAATTATAGGGATTACTCCAGCTTGATTAACTCTAAGGGGAAGGTGGGTTGACTGACCGCCATACATTTTATTTCCCCTAACTCTCTTGGCATAATACACAGTTATCTGCCTTGTTGCTTCGTTTATAATGACTATTGAAGCAATTACTAAAAGCCCCATTACGAGAAAAACAATAATATTTAGTATGTTGGTCGCTGTTGTCGTAGCGGCTGTTTGAGCAAAAATAACCGGGATTCTTCCAACTATTCCGGCAAAAATAAGAAGTGATATTCCATTACCAACACCTTTTTCCGAAATAAGTTCTCCAAACCAAACCATAAGCATTGTCCCTGCTACCATCGTAAGAAGAAAAGAAATTAAATTTATCGGCGGAAGAAATGAAATAATATTTTGACTTTTTAAAAGTGCGTACATACCAACACCCTGTACAAGCGCCAAAGGCACCGTTAGCATTCTCGTATATTGATTTATTTTTTGCCTACCCGCTTCTCCTTCTTTCGATAACTCTTCAAGTTTGGGAAATACCATGGTTAAAAGTTGCAAAATTATTGAAGCATTAATATAGGGATTTAAACCCAATGCCATAATGGAAAAATTAGCAAGCGTTCCCCCTGAAAAAACATCCAAAAGTCCTAAAAATTGATTTTGAGAAAAAAGGGTTTTAAGAGCAACGAGATCTACTCCTGACACAGGTATGTGGGCAAATATTCTAAATACTATGAATATTAAAGCTGTAAAAATAAGTTTTTTCCTTACTTCAGGAGTATTAATGCTGTTCTTGAAAATCCCCAAAATGTTATTCATTTTAGTATTTTTCCGCCTGCCTTCTCAATCTTCAAAGCGGCAGATTTAGAAACAGGTAAATTTACATCTAAAGGAATATTTATTTTTCCGCGCCCTAAAATTTTTACACCGTTTGCTTTTGCGCGGTCTTTATCAACCAACTTATTCTCTATCAAGGTTTTTATATCTACCTTACTGTTCTTTTTCAGACTATTGAGCGCATCAAGATTTAGAATAATTGGCTTTTCGCTAACTGGCTTGAATCTTCCCTTACCACGCATAAAGGGGAGTCTTTTGATAAGAGACACTCCTCCTCCCTCAAATGAAATTGAGACCATTCCTCGCGCTTTCTGTCCTTTTGTTCCTCTACCTGCTGTCTTGCCTCGTCCTGAACCATAACCCTGACCAAGACGCCTTTTTTTTCTCCTTATTATCGTTATAAGATTATTTAAATTCATTTATTTGCGGATGCCTCCTTAATATTTCTATATCTTTGCCCCAATCTTTTCAAAGCTTCCATTGCGGTGTATACGTTACTTGCTTTATTTTTCGTCCCTAGAACTTTAGATGAAATATTTTCAATTCCCGCAGCGGAAACAACACTTCTTACCGCACCCCCGGCAATTACTCCGCTACCTTTAGGAGCAGGTTTTAGTAAAATTTTAGCCGCACCTAATTTTACCAAAAGCTCAAATGGAATAGTTCCGTTCACAATAGGAACATCTATCATATGCTTCTTAGCAAGAGCAACGCCTTTTCTAATTGCCGAAGATACGTCTAACGCTTTACCCAAACCTACTCCTACTTTTCCTTTTTTATTTCCAATCACCATTAATACCGAAAATCCAATTTTGTTTCCTCCCTTTGTTTTCTTAGAAACCCTATTTACTTGGATTATTTTTTCCTCAAATTCGCTTTGTGGTTTTTTTTGTAAAAATCCCGTATTCATCATTAGAATTTTAATCCTCCTTCTCTGGCGCCTGCTGCTATAGCGCTTACTCTTCCATGATACGCATAGTTTCCCCGATCAAAAACTACTTCTTTAATTTTTTTCGCTAACGCTTTTTTAGCCAAAAGCAATCCCAATGCTTTTGCTTTTTCCACTTTTCCCTTTATTTCTACTTTCCCCAATTCTTTTTCTGTTGCGCTAACAATTGTGCTTTTTCCTTCAGCGTCAATAATTTGAGCGTACGCAAAACGGTTAGATCTAAAGATAGACAGTCTTGGTCTTTGACTTCCTTTTATCTTTGACCTGGTTCTAAGTTTCTTTTTATATTTTCGTACTGTATTTATCATACTTTATTTCGTTGCTCCCAATGCTTTAGCTACTTTTCCTGCTTTCCTTCTTATCTTTTCTCCGAGATATTTAATTCCTTTTCCCTTATATGGTTCTGGGGGACGAACAGCTCTAATTCTTGCCGCTGTATTGCCTACTAAATACCTATCTATCCCGGAGACAACAATGGTGCTTTCCGCAACCGAAAAAGCAATTCCTTGCGGAGCCAACACTTTTACAGGATGCGAAAATCCTATCGAAAGACTAAGTTCGTTGCCGGAAACGGCAGCTCTATAACCTACTCCTGAAAGTTCAAGTTTCTTCTCAAAACCTTTGGAAACACCGGTTACCATATTTGCAAGAGTCGCTCTTGTAAGTCCCAGCAACGGCTTTTTATTTTCAGCATCTTTATTTTTTAGAGTAAATAAAAGCCGACCTTCGAAAGACTTAGCATCTATACCTTCCGGAATAGCAAAGGAAAGATTTCCTTTAGGACCGCTTATTTTAGCAATACCGTTATCCAAGGTAAACGATACCCCTTCTGTTAAAATAACCGGAATTTTAGCAAGTTTTGACATATATTATTTACCAAATCTTAAAAAGTAATTCTCCTCCAATCTTTTTCTTATATGCTTCTTTTCCCGTCATCACTCCATTGCTGGTTGAAAGTATAAGCGTGTATTTGCCTCTTCTGTAAACTTCCGGAAGAGACTTGGCTGCTACATAAATCCTTAACGATGGCTTAGAAATAATCTTTACATCAGTTAAGGAAGGTATTCTTTTGTAATATTTTAAGGTTATTTCCAAAACTTTCTTATCGTCAACATTATTTTCTTTTACGCTGTCTAAAAAACCAGCCTTAACTAAAGTTTCAGCTATTATTTTAATAAGATTAGATGAAGGAACGGAAAATTTTTTCCTTCTGGCTAAAACCGCATTTTTTATTCTGATAACAAAATCTGAGACTTTATGATTCATAAAATAAAACTACCAAGTAGATTTAAGAACCCCTGGTAATTCTCCTTTCATCGCTAATTCCCTAAAACATAATCTGCATAATCCGAAACGCCTCATATAGCTTCTAGCTCTTCCACAAAGATTACATCGGTTTCTTTGTCTACCTTCAAATTTCTGCTTTTTTTTAAATTTTAAAATACTAGATACTTTAGCCATAAATTCTTAAACTACGATTTTATATCTTACCGTCCTTTTGAAAAGGCATACCTAATTTTTGCAGTAGTAAAAATCCTTCTTTTTTGCTTTTGGCTGTCGTAACTATAGTCATTTCGAAACCCTGAACTTTTTCTACTTTTCCCGTATCAACTTCCGGAAATACGGAAGACTCTTCAAAACCCAAACTGTAATTTCCTCTATTGTCAAAACTTTTCGTACTCACTCCATGGAAATCCCGTAATCTTGGCAAAACAATAAACACTAATTTCTCAAAAAAATCATACATCTTTTTACCCCTTAGAGTTGTCATAAGACCTATTTCTACTCCTTCTCTTAGCTTAAATCCGGAAATGGCTTTCTTTGCTTTGGTCACTTTTGGCTTTTGACCGGTAATCTGAGCGAAAATAGAACTTGCTTTTTCAACATTCTTTTTATCCAAAATTGCGTCCTTAACTCCTACATTAATTGCTATTTTTGCTAAAGCCGGAACAGCCATTGGATTTTTAATTCCCAATTCTTTTTGCAATTCCTTCAAACCCGTTTTCATAAATTGAACCTGTAAGTTATTCATAGTTTATATTTTCTCCTGACATTTTTTGCAAATTCTAATTTTAACTTTACCGTCAGTCTTAAAGCCTATTCGCGCCAGCTTGTGGCAATTTGGGCAGACAAACATTACATTTCCAACCGCCAATGGTTTAGTTAGAGTAACTATTTCTGATGGTTGATTTTGAGATTTAGCCTTCATATGTTTTTTATATTGATTAATACCGGTTATCAAAACCAAACCTTTTTTATAAAAAACCTTTTCTACTTTTCCTGTCTTGCCGGCATCTTTTCCTACTACGACTTTCACCTGATCGTTTTTTCTAAGTTTCATAGCTTATAATACCTCTACAGCCATACTGGCGATTTTTGCAAATCCTTTTTCTTTTACTTCCCTAGCGATTGGACCAAAAACCCTTGTACCTATAGGATTTTTATCCTGCGGATTATCTATTATAACCGCTGCATTATCGGAAAACCTAATATACGAACCGTCAGGCCTCCGATATTCTTTTCTTGTCCTAACTACAATTGCCTTCACAACCTGTCCGTCTTTTACCTGCCCTATGGGATTAGCTTCCTTAACAACGCAATTTATTATATCTCCTATGTATCCAAATTTCCTTGATGATCCGCCAAAAATATGAATAACCATCAACTCTTTGGCTCCCGAATTATCTGCCGGACGCATAATTGTTCTCTGTTGAATCATTTTTTTATAACCTCCAAAATCTTAAAATGTTTATCTCTAGAAATAGGTCTTGTTTCTTCCATTCTTACCTTATCTCCCAAAGACAATTTTAAATCTGACGTATCTGCTTTTATTTTCCTATGCTTTTTAACAAGCTTTTTGTACATCGGATGTTCCTTTACGATTGTTATTTTAACTACTGCTGTCTTTGACATTTTCAACGAAACAACAATTCCTTCCAATATTTTTTTCATAGTTCGAATTCCTCACTATGACCCTGAGCATTTGTCGAACGGGTCATAGCTTAAGCTCCTTTTCTCTTAAAACAGTTGCTATTTGCGCAATTTCTTTTCTCTTCAAATAGATTGACCTTGTATTCTTAAGCTTATTTTGTGTTTTGTCAAGAGATAAAGAGAACAAAGCGCTCTTTAAATCCTGCAAAAGCTTTTTAAGTTCTTCTATTGTTTTCGTATGTAATGCTTGTTTATCTTTTGTTTTCATGTCTATACTTGTAATGCTTTTTTCTCTATAAATTTCGTTGCTACGCCTATTTTGTGCGATGCAAGTCTTAATGCCATAACCGCTATGTCTCTTGAAACTCCACCCATTTCAAATAATATCGTACCGGGTTTAGCTGCAGCAACGAATTCAAAAACATCGCCTTTTCCTCCGCCCATTCGTGTTTCCGGCGGTTTTTTCGTAATAGGCTTATGAGGAAAAACTCTTATCCAAATTCTTCCCCCTCTTTGAGTATAATGAGTAATTGCTCTTCGTGCTGCTTCCAATTGTCTGCTTGATACGAGACCTCTTTCTTCCGCCATAAGCCCGTATTCTCCAAAGGCAATTTCCGTACCTTTATGAGCAACTCCTCTAAGCATTCCCCTATGTTGTTTTCTGTATTTTGCTCTTTTTGGTGCTAACATATTTTTTAATTTAAAATTATTTGATTTCCGATCTATTAATCCAAACTTTTACTCCGACATAACCTTTTTTCGTCAGAGCCGGAACATGGGAAAATGAAATATTTGCTCTGATTGTTGATAAAGGAAGAGTGCCGCGCTGCAATTTTTCAACTCTGCCTATCTCTGCTCCGCCCACTCTTCCGGAAAGCACAATTCTCGCTCCTTTTGCTCCGGATTCCATAATTCTTTCAAGGGTCTTAGTCATTACACGCCTATGAGGAATTCTTTTGGTCAGTTGTTCTGCGATGTTTTTCGCTATTAGGAAAGCGTCCAGATTTGGTTCCTTAACCGGCTCTATTCTTATGTCTACTTTTGGCGCAGTTTTGGAATCCTTACTTATTTTAAGAGTCTTATGGACAAATTCCTTTATTTCTTCAAGACCGCTTCCTCCTCTGCCGATAACCATACCCGGTCTGGCCACATAAATAATTAATTTCATGCTATTTATCGATCTTTCAATTTGAACTTCGGATACACCGGCATTTTTTAGCCTTTCCAGAATAGCTTTCCTAAGATTGATATCTTCAAGAAGGGTTTCTTTATATCCTTTATCTGCGAACCACCGACTGCTCCAGGTATATAAAGATCCCAGTCTTAAAATTTTTGGATTAACTTTTTGTCCCATTTTTTTCCTCCAATACTATTTTTATATGACTTGTTCTTTTTTTATAAGGATGCTGTCTTCCGCGTGTTGACGGTTTAGCTCTTTTGAGAAATGAACCTCCGGATACCTCTATGCTTTTTATGAAAAGGTTTTCTTGATTTTGCCTTTTCAAGTTTTTAGCATTTGCCAGAGCGCTTTTAAGAGTTTTATAAATAACTCTTGTTCCGCGCTTATTAACGGTAGAAAGCGTGTTTAGCGCCTGCTCCAAAGACATCTTGCGTATTGCATCAACAATTAATCTAATTTTTCTGGGCGCTATTCCTACTGATTGACTTTTTGCTACAATTTCCATAATTTTATATCTTTTTAAGTCTTAGAGATTTCCCTCGCGACTACTCTTCCATGACTTCTAAATGTTCTGGTTGGAGCAAGCTCCCCAAGCCTATGTCCAACCATAGATTCTGTTACGAAAATATTAATAAATAATCGTCCATTGTGAACTGCAAATGTATGTCCGACAAATTCCGGTGGGATCTGACTGGCTCTTGCCCATGTTTTAATAGCTCCTCTATCTCCGGATTGTTTTTGCTTAATAACTTTCTTAAGTAATTTTGGATCCACATATGGACCTTTTTTAGACGATCTTGACATTTTATTTCTTCCTCCTTTGTATTATATGTTTATCTGAATATTTTTTCTTTTTTCTTGTTTTACCAACTGCAGGTCTTCCGGCGTATGTTTTTGGCGTAGGCATACCTATGCCGCTTCTGCCTCCTCCGCCCCCATGCGGATGAGACCTTGGATTTTGAGCTACTCCTCTAACGGTAGGTCTTATTCCCATATGGATACTTGCTCCTGCTTTGCCCAAATTCCTATCTTTAAAAATAATATTTCCTAAAGTGCCTATCGTTGCGAAACATTTTCCAAGAACGCTTCTTATTTCTCCTGATGGAAGTTTTAGATGAATATACTTTCCCTCTTTTACCTGTACAGCTGCTCCTGTCCCTGCTCCTCTTACCATTTGTCCGCCTTTACCCGGTATCAATTCTACATTATGAACAATTGTCCCAACAGGTATTGACTCCAAAGAAAGCGCATTACCAACTTTGATATCAACGTCTTTACCTGATTTAACAATATCTTTTACATTTAATCCTTCCGGTCTTAGGATATAGCGTTTCTCTCCATTAGCGTATTGGACCAAAGCTATATCGCAGTTTCTATTTGGATCGTACTCTATCAAAACTACTTTTCCTGCAATCCCTACATTGTCCCGTTTAAAATCTATAATACGCAAGAATCTTTTCTGCTCTCCTCCCTGATGGCGAACAGATACACTTCCTGTTACATCTCTACCTGAATGTTTCTTTTTGATAAATTTTAATTTACTCATAGATTTAGCCTGCCACTTCAAAAATGTCGATTTTTTGACCTTTTTTTAAGGACACTATTGCTTTTTTAAAACTGCTTTGTGATACTTCCATTCTTCTTACACCAACTCTACTTTGTCTTCCTTTAACAATACTGGTTTTTACTTTTAAAACATTTACTTTAAATTGATTCTCAATTGCTTTTTTGATTTCTCTCTTTGTTGCGGTCTTGGCAACCTTAAATGTAAATTTACCCTCCTGGATTCCTTTGGTTGATTTTTCGCTTATAACCGGCGCTATGATAACATTTAGATTCAACATATTATGCTTTCTCCTTTAGAAAATTGCTTGTGATAACATCCAGAGATTTATCCATAAGCAAAATCAGTTTATTATCCATAACTTGATATGCATTAATTATGTCAGCCGGCAAAAGGCTCACTCCTTGAATATTTCTTGCCGCTCGATAAACGTTTTCAAATTCTTTTCCCTTTGGCGTTATCAAAAGTATTTTTTTATTGTCTTTATTTACTCCCAAATTATTCAAAACCTCTACTATTAATTTCGTTTTTGGTGTCAGTTTTTCTAAACCTTTTATGCCTTTAATTTCATTGGATTTTTGTTTTAGAGATAAAGCCGAAAATAATGCCGCTTTCCTCATTTTCTTAGAAAGAGAAAGCGAAAAATCTCTTGGTCTTGGTCCCCAAGCAATTCCTCCATGAACAAAAATAGGCGCCTTTCTGGAACCATGCCTGGCTCTTCCCGTGCCTTTTTGCTGCCAAACCTTTTTAGTTGTGCCGTGAACAGTACTTCGTGTTTTTGTCCTCGCAGATCCCTCTCTTTGATTGGCTAAATAAACTCTGACAGCTTGGGCAAGAAGTTTATCGTTAACTTCTACTCCGAATATCTCTTTTGGCAGTGAAATGGTTTCGGATAATTTTCCTTTCGTATCAAAAACTTCCAAAGATAAAGTGCTCTTTGGTTTTTTAGCAACAACCTTTTTAATAACAGGCTTTTTAACTGCAGTCTTTTTAATTACTTTTTTTGCGTTTTGCCCTGAGCCTGTCGAATGGGTGCGTTTTGCGTTTTTTTTAACTGGCATTTTCTTTTACCTCCTTAGTTTGATTATCTTCCTTCTTAGCTTCAGCTTTTGGCTCTTTTACGACTTCTATCTTCTCTTCCTTGCCCGCCGAAGCTTCAGCGGAGGAGGACTCTTTATACAGAGGAACAAACTTTTTGCTTTCTCCAACTTTTTCTATTTTCAAAAGACTGTTAACGCTACCGGGAACCAAACCTTTGACGTACAAAAAAATATCGTCTACTGCGACGATTTCTAGATTTTTTATGGTAACTTTTTCCGAGCCCATATGGCCTGCCATTCTTTTTCCTTTATAAACTCTTCCCGGTGTTGTGGTTTGTCCAATTGATCCTGGGGCTCTTTCTCTATCTGATTGTCCGTGAGTTCTGGGTCCGCCTTTAAAATGGTGCCTTTTAACAACTCCGGCAAAACCTTTACCCTTGGATATACCAATGGCATCCACAATATCTCCGGGCTTAAATACATCTTGTGGTTTTATAACATCTCCTAATTTTGGCAGACTTTCTCCATCCGCAACCTTTATCTCGCGTAAAAACTTAGGAATAAATGTTAAACTTGCTTTTTTTGCAAATCCAAGGAATGATTTATTTGCTCTTTTTCTTACTCCAACACCTATTTGCAAAGCATCGTATAAGTCTTTGTCTTTTGTTTTTATTCCAGCTACGACATTACCGTCCACCTTTATTTGAGTAACAGGGATACGCGTTCCGTTTTGCAGGAACATTTGCGCTTGTTTTATTTTCGTACCGTATATTGCATTCATAATCTCAAAAACCAAAAAAGCGACTGCACACAGTCGCTTCAGGGAAAAAATCCCAAAAACTTTCTATTTATGCAGCCTTATTTACCTCCAGTCGGTTAAACATGACTTTCAAAGGTAATTATATAAGAAGACGGGGATAAATGCAATAGCTTCCAATTGTCATTCTGAATTTATTTCAGCATATTTTTAAAATTATTCTGCTACCATTCTCCCGAGGCTAGAATAAGTTTAAATTTGCTTTTACAATAACAGGAAGTTATAATTCGTCGATATGGCTGAAGCTAGAATTAATGGACAAAGCTCGGAAGAAAAGCTTTTGGCATTAGGAATTCCAGAAAAAAACATTGCAGATAACGTTGTTATACTCAGAGCGGTTTCGTCTTCGGAAGAATTAATAAAAGAGTTCAGGAAAAGGAGATTCAATTGCGATGAGGAACAATTTCTCCTGCCAATGTTCAGACCTCTTTACCAAAGAGATTTGGAAGTAAGAAAAGCAACTTTAGCACAACTTATTGGATTAGAAATACCAGAAGACGTAATCAACGACTATTTTGTAGCTTACGGAGATCAACCCTACATGATTTTCCGCTTTAAGAATAAAGTCCTGGATGATAAAACGAAAGATGGGCTAATTGAACAAGCAAAACAAATCATGCTTAATGCGCTAAAAAGCCACTTAGGCTTTAGCTCGAAAGACACGGGAACGAAACCCTAACCTACTTTTGGCAAACCAACATCTTACACCCTTGGGGTGTTTTTGTAGCTACACCTGCGGAATTACCTAATTCCCTCTTTCATTCTGTTTGTTCGCATTTGAAACAAAGCGTATGATGGGAGGGGGAATCGCATCCCCCGATTAGCAAACGGAGTATTTTTAGGTGGAGCGCGAAGAAACAACTTACATTTTTATTTCCACGTTGACGCCTGCGGGGAGTTCGAGATGAGTAAGACTATCAATTGTTTTATCTGTCGGGGAAACTATATCTATTAATCTTTTATGCACTCTCATTTCGAAATGGTCTCGTGCGTCTTTATCTATAAATGGAGATTTGTTAACTGCGTAAACAGTTCTCTTGGTAGGTAGAGGAATAGGACCTACAACCTTTGCTCCAGTCCTAATTGCAGTATCTAGGATTTGCTGGCAGCAAAGATCTATCACTCTTGCATCGTAACTTTTTAAACGAACGCGTATTCTTCCTTTAGGCATTCAGCTATTTTACTATATAAGAAAATATTATTCAAGGAGCACTTACATTAAATCAAATATCAAAACTCAAAAATAAAAAATAAAAATTTGGGGCATTTCTATTTCTTCTGTTGAGGTTTTGGAAGGGTTATGATTCCATCTTTTGCAAGTTCGGATGCAAGTTTTTCGCTACAATATAGCATGGGCTTTGCTTCATTTGCATAATGCGGAAATATTATTAATGGTTCTTTGTCTACGATGGAAGCCATAGCAATTTCGTCGTTTTCAGCTGTATAAAGCCATTCTTCCGTACCTTTTGCTTTAATCCACTGACATACCTTAATTTCCTGGTCTCGTGATATTTCTATTTCTGGAGCCATATAATTTTTGTAGGGCAGAGGATTAAAAAATTAAAATCTAAAAACTTAAGCGATTATTTTGGAGATAACGCCGGCTCCGACTGTTTTTCCGCCTTCGCGGATGGCAAATCTAAGCCCTTCTTCCAAAGCTACCGGAGCAATAAGCTTAACTGTCATTTTGGTATTGTCTCCAGGCATTACCATTTCTACACCTTTTGGAAGAGTAACTTCCGCAGTCACATCGGTTGTTCTAATGTAAAATTGAGGCCTGTATCCTGTAAAGAATGGTGTATGGCGTCCGCCTTCTTCTTTGGTAAGAATATATCCCTCCGCCTCAAACTCTTTATGGGGTGTTATACTTCCCGGTTTGGCAACAACTTGTCCTCTTTCCACATCTGTTTTTTCAATTCCTCGAAGCAAAACTCCGACATTATCTCCT
Organism: Candidatus Levyibacteriota bacterium; assembly: GCA_030651475.1. GTDB lineage: Bacteria > Patescibacteriota > Microgenomatia > Levybacterales > UBA12049 > JAUSEW01. Next base: position 27,573 of record JAUSEW010000029.1, on the reverse strand, counting down.
GCCTGACCCTCATCCAATTGCTTTTTGAACATTTCAACACCTGTTACTATAGTTGGTTTTGTTTCTTTAAGTCCGACTATCTCTACCGCATCGTTAATTTTGACAATTCCTCTTTCAATTCTGCCTGTTACAACTGTTCCTCTGCCTTTAATAGAGAAAACATCCTCAACCGGCATCAAGAATGGCTTATCCGTATCTCTTTTTGGAGTAGGTATAAATGTATCAACTGCATCCATTAGGGCCATTATTTGTTTTTCCGCTTCCGGATCTCCCTCCAAAGCTTTAAGAGCCGAACCTCTTATAATAGGAGTGTCTTTTCCCGGATATTGGTACTTAGTCAAAAGTTCTCTGACTTCCATTTCTACCAAGTCTAATAATTCCTGATCCTGTACCATATCTACTTTGTTAAGAAATACTACAATTGCAGGAACTCCGACTTGTCGTGCCAAAAGAATATGCTCTCTTGTTTGAGGCATTGGCCCGTCCGGTGCTGAAACAACCAAAATAGCGCCATCCATTTGAGCGGCGCCTGTAATCATATTTTTTATGTAATCTGCATGTCCAGGAGCATCGATATGAGCATAATGACGTTTTTCTGTCTCATATTCAATATGAGTAAGATTTATGGTAACGCCTCTTGCTTTTTCTTCCGGAGCATTATCTATGTCTTCGTACTTTTTGGCCTGCGCCATTCCTTTTTTAGACAAAACTGTTGCAATAGCCGCAGTAAGAGTGGTCTTACCGTGGTCAACATGACCAATGGTTCCTATATTAACATGCGGTTTGGTTCTTTGATATTTAGTTGCTTCTGCCATAAAATTTTACAAAAAAAATTAACCTTTTGGAAGGTCACTGATAAATATACAATATTTTTTCCTTCTAGTCAATACCCTATTTACTATTTACTGTGCATTAACCCTTCCTGTAAATGTAGATTTGGCCAACATTTCTTCTTGAATATTTTTGGGCACTTCCTCATAATGTGAAGGTTCCATATAATAAGACGCTCTGCCTTGAGACATAGAGCGAAGCGCAGTTGCATAACCAGGAAGCCCTGACAAAGGCACCATTGCCAAAATAATCGTTGCTCTGCTTCTCTCTTCTGTCCCTGAAATCTGCGCTCTTTTGGAAGACAAATCTCCAATCACATCTCCCATAAATTCATTTGGGGTTGTTACTTCAACTTTCATGATTGGTTCCAAAAGTGTCAGGCCTGCTTTTTTGGTTGCTGCCTGCAAGGCTTGGGAAGCTGCGATCTTAAAGGCAATATCTGAAGAATCAACTTCATGATAGGACCCGTCATAAACCGTAACCGTCATATCTACCATCGGGTAACCCAACAAAATTCCGTTTTCCATTGTTTCCTTAACTCCTTTTTCAATCGAGGATATAAATATTGCCGGAATTGCTCCTCCCTTGACACCATTAACAAATTCAAAACCTTCTCCGCGAGGCTTAGGCGTAACTCTCAACAGACAATGTCCGTATTGTCCTTTTCCTCCGGATTGCTTGATGTATTTTCCTTCACCTTCCGCTTCCCTGCTAATAGTTTCTTTGTAGGCCACTTGTGGGTCTCCGACATTGGCCTCAACTCCGAAATCAGCCTTCATGGTATTTACTTTAACCTCAAGCTGCAGCTCTCCAACTCCTGAAATAATTGTCTGTCCTGTTTCATGATTGGTCTTAACCTGAAATGTCGGATCTTCATCCATCAAACGTTTTAAAGCGTATCCCAATTTCTCCTGATCTGATTTCGTTTTTGGCTCAATTGCTAGGGATATAACCGGCTCCGGGAAGGTAATTTTTTCTAAAATAATTGGTTTTTCCGGATCACAAAGCGTATCTCCTGTGGTCGTGTCTTTAAGTCCGACGATTGCAATAATTTCTCCGGCAAACGCTTCTTTTATTTCCGTTCTTTCATTGGAGTGCATCAGAAGCAGCCGCCCAACCCTTTCTTGAATATTTTTAGTGCTGTTATAAATATAAGTTCCGGCCGCAACTTTACCTGAATAAATCCTAAAATAGGTAAGTTTTCCAACGTGAGGATCATTCTGAATTTTGAAAGCCAAACCCGCAATTGACTCTTCGGGAACTAATTTTCTTATTTCTTCTTCCCCTGTTTTTGGATTTATTCCTTTCACTTGATCTAGATCAACAGGAGATGGAAGATAATCAACAACTCCATCCAGAAGAAGCTGCACTCCTTTGTTCCTCAAGGATGATCCGGCGAAAATCGGAACTAATTTATAAGCAATAACTGCCCGCCTTAAGGCTTTCTTTAATTCCTCAACCCCAATCTCTTGATTTGCAAGATATTTTTCGACCAGCACATCATCTGTTTCTGCAATTTTCTCAACCAACTTGGCTCTGTATTTTTCAATCTCCTGTCCCATTCCTTCCGGGATTTCCGAAGTAATTTCAAACTTTGCGCCTAATTCTTCTCCTGTCCAGATAACGGATTTTCTGGTCAGTAAATCATAAACTCCCTTAAAGGTTGCTTCGGCTCCGATTGGCAAAACCATAATTGCCGTATTTGCTCCGAGTCTGTCCTCAATGCTTTTGACAGTTGCCAAAAAATCAGCTCCAACCTTATCCATCTTGTTAATAAAACAAAGTCTTGGAACTTTGTATTTATCTGCTTGTCTCCAGACAGTTTCGGATTGAGATTGAACTCCTTCTTCTGCATCCAGAACTGTGATTCCACCGTCCAAAACCCGAAGCGACCTTTCTACTTCGGCTGTAAAATCAACGTGTCCAGGAGTGTCAATAATATTAAATCTGTAACCCCCCCAATATGCAGTAGTTGCAGCAGACACAATCGTGATCCCTCTTTTCTTTTCCTCTTCCATCCAATCCATGACCGTTGTCCCCTCATCAATATCTCCGATTTTGTAGGTTTTCCCTGTATAGTACAAAATACGCTCGGTAGTCGTGGTTTTACCCGCGTCAATATGGGCAATAATGCCAATGTTTCTGATGTGATCTAATTCAACATATCTTTTATCTTCAGCCATAATAATAAAAAATCCTAAAACCTAAATAAATTCAAATTTTTAAAATTATAAGCTCGAAACTCTTTTGAATTCCTGTAATTCTGATTTTGATATTACTATGCCGGCCGTAGCCTTTGGCGAAGGCTGGTTTAGAATTTAGCGCTTAGAGTTTAGAATTTGCAAAATTAGTATACCATATTTTCTTTTTGCATTCTAGAGGAGTAGGATGATATAATCTTTCCCACTATGTCTGAACTTGAAACACACGTACTTAATCCTGTACGAAGAGTGAATGGAGAGGTTGATGGATCAAAGCCATTCGTAATCCGCGGCCACCACCTTAAAGATTTTGCATTTCTGATTAGAGCTGAAAACCCAGTTGAATATGCAGCAGAACACGCAAGATATACGAGATTCCGAGTGGAGAATTATTTCTATCTTGCTATCGGAAATAGCCCTGATATCGAACCACTAGACGTATTTAGAAATTTGAAATATTTTCATGAGCTATTTGGTTTTTCTACGGAAGATGCTGATAGGGTAGAAAAATATAATAGACAAACGGATGAACAATTTCTAAACTTGCCTGATAATCATCCAGCGGAAATTGTAGAAGGAATACCGGATATTCTATGTGAAGGATGCGCAAGGGGAATTGCGAATCATTGTCGTAAGTCAGATATATTATCTGGAGATGGAGCTTTTTTGGATGCATTTCTTGAAAATTTGGATGAGCTCAATTTACCAAAACCAACCATTACTCAAGAACCAGCTAAATTTTCTGACGGAGAACCCCAACGGGCAAGAAGAATCAAAACAACCATCGGCGCTGTTAAAAAAATTCTCAAGGAAGGAGAATTTGATTGGCTACATTTGATGTATTTTTGATATAATAGCCAACATGAATAAATTTATTTTGGTTATATTTATTCTTATCTTGGGATTTTTCGCAGTTCTCGTCTTAAACAACAAATCTTCTCAACAGGCTTCTCCCGCACAAAAAGAAACCTTGGCTATTCCTTCTAAGAATCCCACACCAACTCCTTCGCCAACTGTTATAATAACACCTATGGCAGAAAATCCAACCGCAACTTCTACGGCAATTATCAAAACCAGTAAAGGAGATATTACGCTTTCTCTTTTTTCAAAAGATGCGCCGAATACTGTAAATAATTTTGTGCAAAAAGCCAAAAGCGGTTTCTACAATAATCTTACATTTCATCGGGTTGAAGATTGGGTAGTACAAGGTGGCGATCCGCTTGGCAATGGAACAGGCGGAGGCAATATGCCGGTTGAGTTTAATAATAAACCATTTGTTGTCGGCTCTCTTGGAATTGCCAGCAGAGGCGATGGAAAAGTGCAAAACGATGCTCAATTTTTCATTACCAAAAAAGACTCACAATTCTTAAACGGTCAGTATACAAATTTTGGAATCATCACCAAAGGCATGGACGTCGTAAACAAACTCCAAATCGGCTCCAAAATCCTCGGAATTACTATTGAATAATATTTAACCTCCTATAGACTAGTCTGCATTAATATTTTATTTTTTAATTTAACTCTAAATCCTACTCTTGACATGCACTCTAATGATACGTATCATTAGAGTATGACACAAGTTTCTAAATATCCAATACATAAAGACGTAGAGAAAAGAATGTTTGAAATTTTCAAATCTACGATATCTCGTTTAAAAAATAATGAAGATATCGAAGATTTCTTAGAAGATTTTCTATCCCCGGTTGAAAAAATAATGTTGAGTAAAAGACTTGCTATAGCCGTGCTTCTTGCGAAAGGACATAATTATCCTGCGATTGCAGAAATTTTACGAGTTACACCATCAACCATTGCCTCTGTAAGTTTACGGCTCAAATATTCAGGCAAAGGATATAAAAAAGTCGTAGAAAGGATTCTGGCTATGGAGAATCAAGATAATTTCTGGCAAAAAGTCGAAGATGTTTTGACAAAAATTCCAAAATCTAAAGGAAGCAATTGGGTATATCAAAAACAAGAACATGAGAAGCAAAAAAGAGTAAAGAGAAAAGCCTTCTAATCATCACTATAATGATACGTATCATTATAGTCTTTCAAACAGAATTAAATTGACTTAGCTAAACTAGCGCTGAATAAAAATCATTAAATAACCCGGAGATAAAATTTTGGGAATAACCATACAATGATTTCTTAATTTTGATAAAATATACCCTATGAATGTTAGGAAAGTTGTTTCTGAATTAAAAAAGAAGTATCCTAATAAAACAATCGTTCTAAATCCGCCCGAAAATCCCACAGAAATTATCTGCGAGATTGAACCGGCGAAAAATAACGAAGAAGATGGCATTGCTATTGCCATCATTGACGATTCAAAACCTCATTATCATAAAAAGGCTACTGAATTCTATGAAATCCTACGAGGCGATTTAATTATTACGCTAGGTAAGAGAAAATATAAATTAAAAAAAGGAGATAAATTTATTATAAAGCCAGGCGAAATTCATTCTGCGAAAGGAAACGAAACTTGGGTAAGTTGTTTATCAAAACCCGGATGGAGACCAGAAGACCATATTTTGGTCAAATAATTTACCACCTAAAATGGGCGAACGCCTTGTTGGCTTGGGCCATTCTTTCAACTGCGTCTCTTTTCTTAATTGCCTCTCCGAGGTTCTGGGCCGCATCCATAAATTCAATTGCCAGCTTTTCTGAAAATAAATGAAAATCTTTACTCGATCTTGATCTTGCGGCTTGGATTATCCAACGCATAGCCAAAGCCATTCTTCTGTCTCCTGATACTTCCATCGGGATTTGGTAAGATGCTCCGCCTACTCTTCTTGGTTTTACTTCTTGTTTTGGCCCGATATTATCCAAAGCTTTTTCAAAAACATCTACTGGATCTTGACCTTTAGCTTTAATAATTTCCAATGCTTTATACATGCATCTCTCCGCGGCTTGTTTTTTACCGCTTATCATAATCTTATTGATAAACTTAGCAATTAACTTGCTGTCGTAAACCTTATCTCCTGCAATTTGTCTTTTGGCTACTTTTTTATGTCTCATAAGATATTATACCGCTGGTGCTGGCGCAGCTGCCGGTGCCGGTGCGGCTTTCGGTGCCGAAGCTGCCGGTACGCCCATTCCTCCTCTTTTAGCTCCGTATTTACTCCTGGATGTTTTTCTCCCCTCAACTCCCAAAAGATCAAACTTACCTCGGACGATATGATATTTCACTCCTGGTAAATCTTTGACTCTTCCGCCTCTAACCAAAACTATTCCATGCTCTGCCAAAGAATGACCAACGCCTTGAATATAAGCTGTCACTTCCATTTTATTGGAAAGCTTAACTCTGGCAACTTTTCTTAGAGCCGAGTTTGGTTTTTTCGGAGTCATGGTTTTCACCAAGGTAACCACTCCGCGTTTTTGTGGAGCCACTATAGCTTTGTATCTGCGCTCTCTGGCATTAAAAAGCTTACGCAAGGCTATTGACCTGCTTTTCTTGCTTTTTCTTGCTCTTCCATATTTTACAAGTTGTGATAATGTTGGCATATATTTAGGGTATTATACCTCATCGGGGTAGCTGCCATCAACAGGTATGAGTCTTCCGATAATAACGTTTTCCTTAAGTCCGACAAGATTATCAACCTTGCCTTCCAATGCGGCTTCCATTAATACCTTCGTTGTTTCCTGAAATGAAGCTGCGGAAAGCCAAGAATCAGAATATAAAGCGGATTTGGTAATACCCAAGACTGTTTGTCTGGCTGTCGCAGGCTCTCCTCCTTCGGAAAGAATTTCTTTATTTATTTCTTCGAATTTATTGGTTGTGACAAATGCTCCGGGGATAAGAGATGTGTCCCCAACTGTCTCAACTATAACTTTATCAGACATTTTACGAAGAATCACTTCGAAATGCTTGTCGTTAATAGTAATTCCTTGAGATTCGTATACTTTTTGGGCTTCGGTTAAGACATATGCTTGAGCATCCTGTAAACCCTTAACTTTAAGGATTTCTTTAGGATCTATGTATCCTTCTGCCAAATGAGTGCCAATTGCCACTTCATCTCCATCACTAACTATAATAGTAGAGCTTAAGGGTATGAAATATTCAACTTCCTGTATCGGTTTTACTTTTGCGCTCCTAATCTTAAGAATGCAGCCATCTTCCGCCTTCTCAATTTTGACCTTGCCTGATATCTCCGCTATCGGAGATAGAGTTTTTGGAGTTCTCATTTCGAACAATTCTTCTACTCTTGGCAGACCTTGGGTAACATCAGACATAACCACTCCTCCGAAATGCCTGACTCTCATCGTAAGCTGGGTTCCCGGCTCTCCTATGGACTGGGCTGCGATTATGCCAACAGGCAAACCTGAAGCCACTGCTGTTCTGGTGCTAAAATCCCAACCGTAGCATGAAGAACAAATACCATATTCCAATTTACAAGTAAGCGGAGACCTTACGACTATTTCCTCAACATTATTATCCATAATTAATTTTACTTTCCCTTCATTCAATTCGTCTCCTGCTTTTGCAATTATCTTTTTGGTCTTTTTGGAAACTACGTTTACGCTAAGCGTACGGCCCAAAATCCTCTGATCGAAAAGCGCTGTTCTCTCTTTATCGTTCTTATTGATGATTATTCCCTCCGTAGTTTGACAATCTTTCTCTCTAATTATTACATCATGGGAAGCATCAACCAGACGACGAGTCAAGTATCCTGCATTGGCTGTTTTAAGAGCCGAGTCGGTTAATCCTTTTCTGGAACCTCGAGCAGATGCAACATATTCAAAAATAGATAAACCTTCTCTGAAATTGGATTTTATTGGCAGCTCAACGATTTTACCTAACGGATCAAGAATGAGCCCTTTCATTGCGGAAAGCTGTTTCAATTGTTCCTTACCGGCTCTTGCTCCTTCGGAATCAATAATCATTTTTATGGAATTTGTTGCTTTTAGATTATTCCAAGTAAGGTTTGCTATCGTATCCGTAGTCTTAAGCCAAATATCATTTGATAAACGTTTCTTTTCTTCTACTGTAATCAGTCCTTTTTGATAATCGGCCTCGATTGCAGATACTCTCTTATCTGCCTCATGAATAAGATTTTCCCTATCGTCAATCATCTCATTGTCAAAAACCGAAACCGATATACCTGATATTGTAGATCCATAAAATCCAAGCGTTTTAATTGCATCTATCAAATTTTCAACCTCGTCAAAAGAACATTTCGCAATTGCTTCCGTTATAATTCTTTTTATTCCTGATGCGTTAACAGATTTGTTTATAAATCCAATGGATGCAGGTATACTTTCATTAAATAAAATTCTTCCGACAGTTGTTTCTATATTTTTATCATCCATTCTCAAGAGAATCAGTTCTCTGGATTTTATTTTACCTAGTGAATGTGCCAGAAGAGCATCTTCTTTATCTTTAAACATCAATGGCTCTTTTTTATCCGTAGACTCTTCTATGCTTGTTAAGTAATACGTTCCGACAGCCATTTCTTTATTAGGAAGAGTGATTGGGCTTCCATCTGCAGGTTTTAGAAGATTGTGTTTTGGCATCATCAGAGTTATTGCTTCTTCTTGTGCTTTGACTGAAAGAGGAATATGCACAGCCATCTGATCTCCGTCAAAGTCCGCGTTATAACCTGCGCATACACAAGGATGCAAAGCGATAGCTGCACCTTCAATTAATATTGGGTAAAACGCCTGAATACCAAGCTTATGCAGAGTTGGCGCACGATTAAGAAGAACCGGATGGTTTTTGGTAATTTCTTCCAGAATATCGAATACTTCCGGCGGACGCTTCTCAATAAATCTTTTTGCAGATTTTATATTTGGAGCAAATCCTCTCACTATAACTTCTTTAAGTACGAAGGGTTTGAACATTTCAAGCGCCATTTCTTTAGGAAGTCCGCATTGTGAAAGCTTAAGCTGGGGACCAACTACGATAACTGAACGGCCTGAATAATCAACTCTTTTTCCTAGCAAATTTTGCCTAAATCTTCCTTGTTTGCCTCTTAGCATATCCGACAAAGATCTAAGAGGCGAGCTAACAATAGTACTTCCTCTTTGAGATACATCTATCAATGAATCTACCGCCTCTTGCAGCATTCTTCTTTCATTTCTCAAAATTATCTGCGGCGCTCCAAGAGAAATTAAGTGCTTTAATCTGTTATTGCGATTAATAACTCTTCTGTATAAATCATTCAGATCCGAAGTCGCAAAACGTCCGCCGGAAAGCTGAACCATAGGACGAAGGTCCGGAGGAATAACAGGCAAAACAGTCAGCATCATGTAGGTTGGGTGAACTTGAGCTTTTCTCATGGCTTCTATAAGACGGAGTCTTTTAATAAGTTTTAAGTATTTTTGACCTTTGGCTTTTTCTATTTCTTGCCTCAAACTTACTATAAGGGAGGTAAAATCTGTTTTATTAAGAAGATCTAAGAGTCCTTCGGCGCCGGTTTTGATGGTGAAGAACAGCGGAATATCATATTCTAGAATTCTAAAGTATTCGTCCTCGGAGAACACTGTTCCGACTTTAAAACTTTTTAAAAGCCTATGCAAGGCATCGTAAACTTCATCTTGTTTCCTATTCTCTGCTCCATATCTTTCTTCTACTGAAGCTCTCTTTTGTCTCTTCAGAAGCTCTAATTCTTGTTCTATGAGTTCTTTTTGCTCATTTTTTCTCTTAGCATTGGCGCCTTCTTTTTTCTTGGCTTCTATTTCTTGATTTATTTGTTTAATTTCATTTTCTTTTAATTCTGCCTGCTCTTTCTTCTTCTTTTCTACCTTTTTGGCCAAAGCTTCTAAGGACTCTTTCTTTTTCGATTCGCTTATCTCTACTATTACATAAGAAGCATAATATATTACCGATTCAAGACTTTTTTGAGATAAATCCAAAACTAGCGATAAGGGCGATGCTGCGCCTCTGAAAAACCAGACATGAGCAACAGGAGTTGCAAGAGTTATGTGTCCCATTCTCTCTCTTCTGACGCGAGACAAAGTTACCTCAACTCCGCATTTGTCACAGACTATTCCTCTATATCTAATTCTTTTATATTTCCCACAATAACATTCCCAATCTTTAGTTGGTCCAAAAATACGCTCATCGAATAAACCGTCTTTTTCCGGTCTTAATGTTCTATAGTTAATGGTTTCCGGCTTTATTACTTCTCCGTATGACCAAGCTAAGATATCTTGCGGGCTGGCTGCTAAAATTTTTAGCGCTTTAAAGTCCAAAATGGTTATGTCTTTCATTTTTAGGTCAATTGAGTTCATAATACTTTCTCCTCTTTACTATCTTCCGATGTTTCCCCAATACTTATATTATTATTTTCTGCTACTGCTACATCTTTGCCGCCTAATGCCTCTTGCAGTTTCTTGGCTTCTTCTTCTACTTTTTCTTCTATCTTTTCTTCCTGCAATGTAATAGCCGGTTCACTTGCAACTGTTGCGCCGATAGGAATAATCTTCAGAGCAAGCGATGCTAATTCTTTTATCAAAACTTTAAAGGATTCCGGAACTCTTGGCATTGGGATATCAACACCCTTAACTATTGCCTCAAAGGCTTTAGCCCTGCCAACCACATCGTCTGATTTTATAGTCAGCATTTCCTGTAGGATATACTTTGCTCTGTGAGCGTCAAGAGCCCAAACCTCCATCTCTCCCAAACGCTGTCCTCCCATTTGAGCTTTCCCTCCCAATGGCTGCTGCGTAACCAAAGAATATGGCCCTGTGCTTCTGGCATGAGTTTTATCTTCTACCATATGTATAAGTTTCATCATGTATTCCACCCCTACGACAACAGAATTTTCATAAGCTTCTCCTGTTCTTCCATCGTATAGAGTAGTTTTGCCATTGAGAGGAAGACCTGCGGATTTAAGACTGGCCACAATTCTATCTTCTTTTACGTCCTCAAATGCGGGTATACCTACTTTTATATTTAATTTTGCTGCTGCCCACCCAAGATGAGCTTCCAAAAGCTGTCCTAAGTTCATACGCGCCAAAACGCTTATTGGAGAAATTACAATATCAACAGGAGTACCATCTGCAAGATAAGGCATATCTGCTTGAGGTAAAATTTTTGAGATAACTCCTTTATTGCCATGCCTTCCTGCAAGTTTATCTCCTACGACAACATGCCTGAATTGTGCAACTTCAACAATAATTTTTCTTATTGTTCCCGGCTCTAATTCATCTCCCTTTTTTCTGTCCAATATCTGAACGCTGATAACTGTTCCTCTTTCTCCATGAGGAATAATAAGCGAAGTGTCCCTAACTTCCCTTGCCTGTTCTCCGAAGATAGCCCGAAGAAGTCTTTCTTCCGCTGTTAATTCTGTTTCTCCTTTTGGAGCAATTTTACCAACTAATATGTCTCCAGGGCCTACTTCGCTTCCCAAAACTACAATTCCTTCTTCGTCTAAATTCGCCAGATCTTCTTCGGAAACATTCGGAATATCTCTAGTTGTTTCTTCAGGACCTAATTTAGTTTCTACAACTGCTGTTTCATATTTTTCAATATGTATTGATGACAAAGTGTCTTCTTTAACCAATCTATCTGAAATAACAATTGCGTCTTCGTAACCTAAACCATCCAAAGATGCGTAGGCGATAAGTAAGTTTTGTCCCAAAGCCAATTCTCCATTATCTGAAGAAGGACCGTCTACTAAAAGATCTCCTTTTTGTACCTTCTGATCTGAAACTACCATTGACTTTTGTGTATAGGCGGTAGCTTGAGAAGTCCTATTGAAAGAATCGATATAATAAGTTATTTCCTCATTTTTATTCTTTCCTTTGAGGGTAACTTTATTGGCATCGGCAAAAATTATTTTTCCGTCGTACGGCGCTCTTATGACTCTTCCCATAACTTCTGAAATCATGCCTTCTATGTCTGTACCTACAATTGGACTTTCAGGCGCAACCAGAGGAACCGCCTGGCATTGCATATGAGTTCCCATCAAAGCTCTATTTGCTTCATCATGGCTTACGAAAGGAATCAAAGATGCCGCCGTACCCACAACCTGCCTTGGCACAATGTCAACGAAATCTACTTTGGCTTTATCTTCAACCGCAAATGCTCCTTTATATCTTACAGGAACACGATCTTGCAAAATCTTATCCCCGTCTTCCAAAACTCCCGCATGGGTAATATAATAATCACGTTCATCGTCAGCAGCCAAATATACTATTTCATCTGCCGCTTTTACCAGAGTTTCTTTTCCTTTTTTTGTTTTAATTACTTTCCTATAAGGAGTTTCCAGAAATCCAAATTTATTGACTTTTGCATACAAAGCTATATACGTAACCAATCCGATATTAGGACCTTCAGGGCTTCTGATTGGGCAAATTCTTCCATATTGCGAGCTATTGATATCTCTTATAGAAAACGCTGCTCTTTCTCTGGATATTCCGCCTGTTCCCATAACAGTCAAACGATTTAAATTATCTACTTCGGAAAGAGGATTTGTCTGATCTAGAATAGTTGAAAGCTGGGAAGTTCTAAAAAATTCATTAATTGAAGCCATAATAGGTCTTGCATTAATAAGATTTCCAACCGAAACAGGAATATCTGGCTGAATAAGGCTCATTCTTTCCTTAATGCTTCTTTCCAGTCTTAAAACTCCAACCCTAAAAGCAGTTGTTGCAACCAACTCTCCAACTCTTCTAACGCGCCTATTGGCAAGACTGTCTATATCATCAATTCCATCGTATCCTTGAGCAAGCGAAATTAGAAAATGTATCGTACCTATGATATCGTCGATTGTTAAAATTCTACTGTTAGAGGGCGCAAATCCGGGCATATCTTTTAATTTTTTATTTATTTTGTATCTCCCAACTTCTCCGAAATCGTATCTTCTGTTATTGAAAAACATGTCCATAAAATTTTCTTTTACCTTTTCAAAAACAATTGGTTCTCCGGGATGCATTTTTCTAAATATTTCTATAACCGCTTCTTTTGAATCCAAAGTCTCATCTTTTTGGAATGTGTTTTCTATAAATGACGTTTTCCCTTTATCCTCCATCCCCTTAAACTTCTCGCTTATTTGGTCTCTCGAAGAGAACCCAATTGCCTTAAGGAATGTAGTTGCTAAGAATTTTCTGCGTCTGTCTATTTTTACCGTAATTGTTTCGTGTCTGGTTGTTGCAAATTCAAGCCATGAACCATGCACTGGTCTTATTTCAGCGATGAATAATTTTTTGCCTGTAACATTATCCTGAACTGCTGTGAAGAATACTCCCGGAGAACGCACTAATTGGCTGACAACAGAACGCTCTACTCCGTTTATCACAAAAGTTCCTCTGCCTGTCATCTGGGGAATATCGCCTAAGAAAACTTCCTGATCAATTTCGCCGTTTGTTTTCTTATTCAAAAGGCTGGCTTTTACGTAGAGCGGGGCATCATAGGTTATGCCTTTGGATATTGCAACTTCAGAAGAATCACCAGGTTTGCCTATGCGATAATTCTTCAAAGTTAAGTTCCAGTTTTTGCCGGTAAAATCATTAACAGGAGAAATTTCTTTTAATATTTCACCAATGCCTTCTTCCAAAAACCATTTATATGAACTTTTTTGAACATCTAAAAGATCTAGTTTTGGTAAGTTTGGATATTCTTTGCCCCAGTTTTGTCTAACAGACGGAAGATGTTTTTTAAAATTATCTTTTGTTGGTTTTTTAGTAGATTTAGGCATTTACAAAGCAAAAAAAATGCACAAGGTGCATTACCTTTATATGGAAATATACAAAGTAAGTATTTATACCATACTATTTATATAACTGTCAAGTGCTAAAAAGAAATCACTTTTTAGCACGCAGATCCTGTACACGCGCCCTTGCGACGCGAGAACGTAGATCTCGGGAGCAAGTAAGCGTTGTAGCAGGGTCAAGGGATAGAATAAAATTCACTTTACCATGCTCAACCCCAGGGGTCGCCACAGAAAAATTTACTTTCGTAGAGAGTAATCTTTGATTATCTCAATAACTTCTTCCATATTATTTGCTTTTGAATCTGCATTTATTTGCTGATAACCATCAACTAGATTTTGCGTGAATGCGATTGTAAATGCGCCTGATGCTTTTGCAGCCGTAATTCCAGAATTAGAATCTTCAAGAATAATTGTCGAACTTGGCTCAGAACCAAGATTCCTCATTGTTTCAACGTATCCGTCAGGATCTGGTTTTGGTTTAAGATCGGGTCTTTCGTTAAGAGATATTATACTTTCAAATTTATCTGCAAATGATAATCGTTGTAAAACTTTACTGATCCAGCTTGTAGCAGATGACGAAACAAGACCAAATTTGAAATTATTCCTAATGAGAAAGCCCACCAATGCATCGATTCCTGCTGTTATATTTGCCATGTCGTACATGCGAAACGCTGTTTTGTCAAAAATACCTTGAAACTCTTCTCTTTTCATTTTGAAACCAAATGCTTTTGCTTTATCGTATGAAGAATTAACGCTTACACCAATCAGACTACCAATCTTCAGTTTTAACTCTTTGCCAAATAATTTCTCTGTAAAATCTTTTGCGTATTTTCTCCAAGTTCTTTCGCTGTCAACAATAACCCCATCCATATCGAAAATAAAAGCTTTATTCATGAAATGCTTATAGCAAATAATTCATTGAATACATCGCTTTCAGCTTCGTGATATAATTTCATTACTATGACGGCTGCAGAAATTATTCAAAAATATATTTCTTTTTTTGAGAAAAGAGGACATAAAAGAATTCATGGTACGCCACTTGTACTTGAAAATGATTCCACAGTCCTTTTTACTACTGCAGGAATGCAACCATTAATTCCTTACCTATTGGGGAAACCTCATCCTTTGGGAAAACGTTTAGTAAGTTTACAAAAATGTCTTCGTACGGATGATATAGATGAAGTTGGGGATAAAAAACATCATACTTTTTTTGAAATGTTAGGGAATTGGTCTCTTGGTGATTATTGGAAAAAAGAAGCAATCGAATGGAGTTATGAATTCTTAACTTCTAATGAATGGCTTGGAATTGAAAAAAGTAAATTGGCAATTTCAGTTTTTGCCGGAGACGAAGACGCACTATTTGATAAAGAATCGTATGATATTTGGCGAAGTTTAGGTATTCCGGAATCCCGTATTGCTAAACTAGAAAAAAAGGATAACTGGTGGGGACCAGCTGGACAGACTGGTCCTTGTGGTCCTGACACTGAAATGTTTGTTTGGACAGGTAAAGGTAAAGCTCCAAAAACTTTTGATCCAGCCAATTCTGAATGGATTGAAGTTTGGAATGATGTTTTTATGGAATACAACAAAACTCAAGATGGTAAGTTTGAGTATTTAAAACAAAAAAATGTCGATACGGGAATGGGATTAGAAAGAATAACAGCAGTAATGGAAGGTACAGATGATGATTACCAAACGGGTTTATTTTTACCCGTTATAAAGAAAATTGAAGATATTTCCGGTAAAAAGTATGAAAAAAATCCTAAAGATTTTCGTATAATATCTGACCACATCAAGGCAATTGTATTCATACTTGCTGATGGCGTAGAGTTTTCAAATCTGAATCGGGGTTATGTACCCAGAAAACTATTAAGAAGGTTAATTGTAAGAATGCAATTTCTAGAAGGGAAACAAAAAATATTACTAAAAGAGTATTTATCTAAATATACTCTGAACCCTCTCATAGAAGTCGTTGTAAATATATATCAAGAGAAATATCCTGAAATTATAAAAAACGCAAAGGTTATTAAAGAAAAAATATTAGGTGAATGGGATAAATTAAAAAAACAAATGGAATCGGCTTACCCTCAGGTGATCAAGGTTATTAATAAGAGTGGTCAGATTGTGAGTGGCAAGGATGGATTTTATTTATTTGAGGCTCATGGAGTTAATCCTGAAGTAACTGAACAAGTTGCAATTAAATATGGTAAAACTTTCGATTGGGAGGATTTTAAGGTTGAATTTAAAAAACACCAAGAATTATCGCGGACTGCTTCTGCAGGAATGTTTAGGGGAGGACTTGCGGATCATTCGGAAAAGACAATCATGGGACATACCGCAACTCATTTAATGCATCAAGCGATAAGAGATCTTTTGGGAGATAAAGTCCATCAGAGCGGTTCAAACATTACGCCTGAAAGAGTAAGATTTGATTTTAATTTTGACAGAAAACTAACGGACGAGGAAATTAAAAAAATTGAGGATATTGTAAACGAAAAAATAAAAGAAAATTTACCTGTTCACTTTGAAATTATGCCATTGGAAAAAGCTAAAAAACTTGGAGCAATTGGACTTTTTGATGAAAAATATTCGGAGCAAGTTAAGGTATATTTTATCGGCGATTATTCTAAAGAGTTCTGCGGAGGACCGCATGTAGATTTTACTTCAAAAGTTAAAAGGTTTAAGATAATAAAACAGGAAAATATCGGCAAAGGATATAGGCGTTTATACGCTTTGGTCGGCTAAGAAAAAATCTAATCTATGAGAATACCTTTTCTTCCTTTTTTCAATAAAAAGAATAACTCTTCTTACTTTTTGGCTTTGGTTCTTGAGAACGAAAAAGTAAATGCTGTCATTTTTGAAGAGCTGGATGGAAAAGTCAAAATAATTGGCAACGAAGAAAAATATTTTAATGATTCTATTGAAAAAATTTCTCCGGAAGAAATGCTGGATGCATTGGATAAAGCAATATCTCAAGCCGAACAATCATTGCCCAATAATACTCAAGCTTTAAAAACTATTTTTGGAGTAAAAGAAGATTGGGTAGAAAATAACAGAATAAAAAAAGATTATCTCCTGAAACTAAAAAAAATAAGCGATGAATTAGGCCTTACTCCGATAGGGTTTTTGATAGTTTCGGAAGCAGTGTGTCATTTGCTTGAAAAAGAAGAAGGAGCACCTGTGTCTGCCATTTTCATAGATCCCGGGGGAAAGTTTGTCACGGTTTCTCTGATTAGAGCAGGACGGATCATAGAAACAAAAGTATCGGAAATCCATGAATCACTGGCTTTTACAGTAGATTCTTTACTTAAGCATTTTACATCTTCGGATATTTTACCATCAAGAATTATTATATTTAATAGTTTTGAGGATATAGTCCAAGAATTTATAGGTCACCAGTGGAGCAGGAGTCTTCCCTTCCTTCATCTCCCCCAGATAACAACTCTGCCTACTGGATTTGATGCCAAAGCAGTACTGCTTGGCGCAGCATCCCAAATGGGCTTTGAGGTTCTTGACGAAATTGTTACTAAAGAAGAACGCCAGGAATTTAAAATAGAAAAAGATTTAGAAGAAGTTGTCAAACCCGAAGAGCCAAGGGAGGAACTAAAAGAAGAACCCATAGAAGCACCAAAAGAAGAAATTGCTACAAAACCTATAGAGTATTTTGGATTCGTCCAAGATCAAGATGTTGTAAAAACTTTACCAAAAAAAATCGTAGAGGAACCAAAATTTGAGGAAGAAATTATTGCCAAAGAAATAGAAGAAATACCGGAAGAATTAAAAGCGGAAGAAAATCAAATGGTAATAAAAGATTTTATTTTTGGATTGCTGAAGATAATAAAAAAAGGTTTTGCAAAAAGACCTTCCTTGCACATCCCCTCTTTCTCTGGCGGAAAAACTATTCTTGTTTTTCTTGGAATTTTGATTTTGGCAGCAGGACTTTTCTTTTTCTATATTTTCGGCGTAAAGGCAACGATTATTGTTAAAGTTGATCCGAAGATAATTAGTGAAAATCAGGATATTGTTTTTTCTTCAACTTCCCCTACTAGCTTTACTGATAATATTATTTCAGGGGAATTCGTAACTGTTTCCAAAGATGCGCAAACTTCAACTCCTGCAACAGGCAAAAAAGATGTTGGAGATAAGGCAAAAGGATCGGTAACTATATTTAACCTTTCAAAAAATACCAAAACCTTATCAGCTGGAACTGAAATATCTTTAACAAATGATTTAAAATTTGTTCTGGATAATTCGGTAACTGTTGCCTCTGCATCTTCATCTACAGATTCTAATTTCAACGTAATAACAAAACCTTCTACCGTAAACGTTAACATTACTGCGGATCAATTGGGTAAAGAATCCAATCTTCCATCAGGTACAAAGTTTTCCGTAAGCTCGTTTGATACTGCTGATTTAATAGCTAAGAATGACAATCCGTTTTCAGGCGGAACAAAAAAGCAAGTAACTGTTGTTTCCAAAGACGATGTAGATAAATTGATATCCGATCTGACAAAAACACAGGAACAAAGCGCTAGAGATGATCTTTCGAAGAATTTATTAAGCGATAAAAATTTATTACCTGCTTTTATTGATGAAACCGTTAGCAAAAAGGTTTTAGATAAAAATATCGGAGATGAAACCGCAATTGTAACTCTAAAGGGAGAAGTTATTTACGAAGGATTGAGTTTTTCAAAAAATGAATTAATTAATTTGGCAAAATCCGTACTTGCGAATAAGATACCAAATGCAACGGCTATCAATTACGACAATATTAAAGCTGATATTAAAGATATTAAGGTAAAAAGCGATAAGGAAGTAAATGCGAATCTTAACATCAAAGCTTTATTATTGCCAAAAATAGACACAAATAAAATTCTGTCCCAGATAAAAGGAATTTCTTATAAAGAAGCCGAAGGCAAGTTTCTGTCAATATCTCAAGTATCGGACGTTATAATTTCAAGCTCTCCTAATATTCCATTCTTCCCAAAAAACCTTCCTAGAAATGCAGGCAATATTACTATCGTAATTAAAGCTAATGAGTAAATATTATCTTAAAGAAAAAAGAAATAAAAAGGAATTAAAAACTATACTAAAAGTTGTAAGTTTAGGGATATTAATCGCAGGATTTGCGATAACGTCTTATATATTCTTCCCGCTTATTTCTTGGCAGATATATTTCGCACCGGTATTTGCATCGCAAGTCTTAACTGCACCTATCCCTCAAAATAGCGTAGTAAATTCCTCTATGGTGCAAAGCCTTATTTCTCAAGCCGGCAATATGATAACAGGCGTTGATTACACAAACGCTCAAAATTGGTTCCCTAACTATAATTCCGGTTCTTTAAATCAAAAAAGTGTGCCCAAGGTATCTTCATATACCCTTTCTATTCCAATTCTTGGGATACAAAACGCCTCGGTTTCAACTCTTGATAACAATCTTAAGGAACATTTGGTAAATTACGAAGGGACTGCTGTGCCAGGAGACAATGGCAACTCTGTAATTTTTGGTCATTCAACCCTACCCCAACTTTTTAATCCAAAAGATTATACAACAATTTTTGCAACTTTATACAAGCTTAAACTTGGAGACAAAATATATGCTACGGTAAACGGCGTAACTTATGCGTATCAGATACATAATATTACCGTCGTAGATCCAAACGACACGTCAATATTCTCACAGAATTATGGAAATTCTCATTTAACGCTTGTTACCTGTACTCCTCCGGGAACTACGTGGAAAAGATTGATAATAAAAGCAAATCTTGAAAGTATCTAAATATGACAACAAAAAAAATCGATCATAACGAAGGAGAAGAACAAAGAGCTATTAACGCCATTAGAAGAAAATTGATTGGTAAAAAATTAACATATAAAGAAATATTTTCTATTGTGGATCAGATTGCCAAGCAAAGACTTGGTGATGTCCTAACTACATATTTTGCTGCTTCAGGTTATTCCAAAGGGTTTACGAAAGAAGAATTATATTATCTTACTAAGGCAATGGTAGAAACGGGAGAGAAATTGCATTTTAAAGGGATTGTTGCCGATAAACACTCTATCGGCGGAGTCCCCGGAACCAGAACCACACTTATAGTAGTTCCTATAATTGCCGCGGCCGGATTTACAATTCCCAAAAGTTCTTCAAGGGCGATAACCACACCTGACGGAACCGCTGACGATATGGAAGTTTTGTCCCCTGTAACTTTTTCCAAAGATGAAATCTATAAAATTGTTAAAAAAACAAATGCCTGCATAGTTTGGGGAGGAAGTTTCAATATTGCCCCAGCGGATGATGTGTTAATACAGGTTGAAAAACCGCTTTTTTTTGAAAGTTATGACAAAATTTTAGTATCAATTATGGCTAAAAAAATAGCCTTTGGATCAAATCATGTAGTTATAGATCTTCCATACGGCAATATGGTAAAGGTAAGAACTCTAAAAGACGCTCAAATTTTAAAAGAAAAGTTTGAATATTTAGCAAAAAGGTTTAACATAAAAATTCGTCCTTTGGTGCATCGAACCGACGAACCTGCAGGAAAAGGTATAGGACCGATACTGGAAACCCGAGAAGCGTTACGGGTGCTTGAACAAAAACCCAATCGTCCGCTTGATTTGGAGATAAGAAGTATAAATTTAGCAGCTAATCTTTTGGATTTATGCCTTAAAGATTCCTCAAAAAAGCTGCAAGAAGATATAAAGAAAAATTTTGGAAATTGTTTTGGCTGGGCAACAAAAATACTGCAAAACGGTCTTGCTCTGAAAAAAATGAAGGAAATAATTTCAGCACAAGGCGGAAAACCCAACATCGATAGCGAGCACCTTAATCCTGGTAAATATTCTTTTAAATTAAAATCTTCTAAAAATGGCATAGTAAAAGCCTTAAATAGTAAAAATATAACTATAATTGCTAAATTATTAGGAGCGCCTCAGCAAAAAGGAGCCGGCATCTATCTTGACAAGAAAATAAAGGACGTCGTCAAAAAAGGAGAAGCAATTTGCACACTTTATAGTGAAAATGTGTATAATCTCAAAGGAGCAGAAAAAGAGACAGAAACATTTCCGCTCTACGAAATAGAATGAAAAGATTAACAGCAATAATAATATTATTTATAATTTTAGCAGTAGGAGGAATAATTTGGTGGGAGAACGGATTGTTACCCGTAAATTCTAAAGATGCAACAAAAAATATCTTCGTTGTTGAAAAAGGATCAGGACTCAAGGAGGTAGCGAGTAAACTGGAAGCACAAGGACTTATTAAAAATCGTATTGTTTTTTTTCTCTATACAAGACTTGGAAAATTTGAAGGAAAAATTCAAGCCGGAGACTTCAGATTGAGTCCTTCAATGAATCTTAAGGAAATTGCAGAAAATTTAACCCATGGCACTCTTGATATTTGGGTTACTATTCCCGAAGGCAAACGTTCGGATGAAATAGCAGATATTTTGCAGGAAAAAATACCAAGTTTTAAGCCTTCATGGAGAACTATCCTTCGAACGCAGGAGGGATATCTTTTTCCCGATACCTATCTTATACCTAAAGATGCCACTATTAATCAGATAACAAACATTATGAAAAATAATTTCTATGCAAAAATCCAAAGTATTAATTTGCCTTCAAACGATCCAAGGATAACAAAAATAACTATAATGGCATCTTTAATTGAGAGAGAAGCTTTACGAGATGACGAAAAACCAATTATCGCATCTGTAATTACTAATCGGTTAAATGTTGGGATGTCCCTAGATATTGATGCTACCTTACAATATATTAAAGGAAAATCTTCCGGACAATGGTGGAGCGTTCCAACAATTGAGGATAAAAAAATTAATTCAGAATACAATACCTATATGAACGTAGGACTACCGCCAGCCCCTATCGCAAATCCCGGCTTAGAAGCTATAAAAGCTGCATTAAATCCTCAAAAAACAAATTATTATTACTATATCCACGATCTAGAAGGAAATGTACATTTTGCAAAAACTCTTGAGGAACACAACGCAAATATCAGAAAATACGGTCTTTAGGAAAAAAGATTATTATAGCTTCCTGGATATTCCCTTAAAAAATCTTTTAATTTTTGTTTCTCCATTGTGATTAGCATTTTTATTTGCTTCTTCCTTTTCTTTTTTGTCTGGTTTTCCCAATTCCTCATCCTCGTCGTATTCATCATCCAAAATTTCATTGTCAGATATCAAACCCGATAATCCTTCCAAGCCCTTATCGGAAATGAGCTGCAGGAGTTTCTTTCCTTTTTTTGTGCTTAGTAAAAATACCAACCCCCCGCCGATAATAGCGCCCCATAAAAAACCGCTGAAAAATTTATTTCCTGAATTATTGTTCTCCATTTTTTGACTCCTTATCCTGACGAACTTTTTTTTCTCTTTTGAAAAAATTCATAATTCTGCTTCCTGCTTTTATTCCCATAGCCAATGAAGAAAGACTGGAAAGCGGCCTGGAAACGCTTTCCGTTATTGCTCCTGTGTTATCCAAAACCTTATTGGCTTTAGAAACTGTCTGACGAAGCTCCCGAAGGATAAAAAATACTTGGACACCCAAAGCCAAAAGCACAACTGCAAGGATACCTATTACAACAAACAAAATAATTTGAGCAGGATCTGTCATATTTCGAATTCCTCAATATGACACTGAGTTTATCGAATGTGTCATGGTATTAATACCATAGCATTAAGAAATTTTCCTGTCAACCCCGATTAAATCGGGGTCAACCACAATAAATAGTACTCACTATATCTTTTCCTATTTAACTTCGATGTGTCTTTCTATGGTTTTTTCTTTACCGAAGCTATTCACCGCTTTAATTGTTATTTTCGTTTCTCCGCTAAATACCGTAATCGTTTTTTTGAAACTTCCATCACTTCCTACAATTGATGGCTCGCTATTGACAAAAACGGTAGAGTTTGAATCGGTTTTACCTAGAACAGTTATCGTTTGGGATGAAACAATAGCTCCTTCTTTGGGAAAATTTACCTCCAGAGGAGGACTTATGATTGCATATCTGTACTGAAAAAGTATGTAGGCAAAAAGTATAACTGCTAACGATATTACAACTAGAAGCGTGTTCTGGATTTTCGCTCCATGCATAGAAAACTCTTCTTTTCTGTCCAGTCCTTCAGGCAAAATCCTAAAAATTTTTTCCTCATTGAATTCCCTTCGGAATAACCCAAGTATTTCCTCTTCGTTTAAGTTTAAATGTTTCGCATAATTCCTAACGAAGCCTTGAGCGTAAGTACTGGATGGCAACTCCTCATATTCCCCTTTTTCTATTGCCAAAAGATACGAAAGACGAATTTTAGTCGCTTTTGAAACATCTTCCAAAGAAAGTTCTTTTTTGACGCGTTCGTCATGAAGTCTTTGTCCGGCGCGTATCATTTATTGCCCTTCTTGCAATCCTGCAATAAATTCATCGGCATTTTTGACCAGCACATCTCTTGGCTTTGATCCTTCTGCATGACTGACAACATTTTCCGCTTCCAAACTATCCAAAATACGAGCTGCTCTTGCATACCCTATGGATAATCTCCTTTGGAGCAAAGATGCGGAAGCTCTATCGTACTGACAGACAATTCGAATTGCTTCTTGAAAAAGCGGATCCCTGCCGTTTACCCCAGGAGAATTTAATCCTTTTTTAAGGATAAATGGCTGGGAGGTAATTTCTTCCGTATATTCAACCGGCGGATTTTTAGACTTAAGGAAATCTACGAGCTTTTTAACTTCTTTATCTGATACAAATGCTCCTTGAATACGAGTCGGTTTAGCTTGATCCGGAGGAATATACAGCATATCCCCTTTCCCAAGCAATTTCTCTGCTCCCGGCATATCAATGATAACTCTTGAGTCAATCATTGAAGAAACATTGAAAGCAATTCTGCAAGGAATATTTGCTTTTATAAGCCCTGTGATGACATCCACTGACGGCCTTTGTGTTGAAACAACCAAATGAATTCCTGTTGCTCTTGCCATTTGCGCAAGACGCGCTATGGAATCTTCAACATCAACAGGAGCATAAGCCATCAGATCCGCAAGTTCGTCGATGAAAATGACTATATAAGGAAGGGCTTGGAATCCGGCCAGTTCGTTGTAAGAATCAATATTCCTTACTCCTCTTTCCGCAAAAGTCCTATACCTTTTATCCATTTGGTCTAATGCCCACTTCAAAGCAGCTAATATTTTTTCTACTTCAACTATTACCGGCGTCATCAAATGAGGTATGCCGTTATAACCGGTTAGCTCTACTCTTTTAGGATCAATTAAGATTAATTTTAATTCATCCGGAGACGCTCTGAAAAGCAAAGATGTAATAAAGGAGTTGATAAGAACGGATTTTCCTGATCCGGTTGTTCCAGCGATTAACACATGAGGCATTTTCGAAATATTGGCAACAACAGGATTACCGCTGACATCCAGACCCAGCGAGACAACGAGTTTGGACTTCGCCTTAGCCATAACGCTTGCTTCCAACATCGTCTTCAGAGTAACCACTTCAAGACTTCTATTAGGAATTTCAATACCGACTAAATTTCTGCCCGGAATTGGAGCTTCTATTCTTATCTGGCCTGTTGGCGCTTCTGTTGCCAAAGCCAAATCATTGGAAAGGCTGGTTATTTTGGAAAGTTTTGTACCAAGAGCAATTTCCAAGGCATATTGAGTAACTGCAGGACCAAGATTTACCTCGACAACTCTTGCGCCGATACCGAAACTTTGCAATGTTTTCTCTATTGTGCTGGCAATTTTTTTGATATCTCCTCTTTCTGCTTTTTGGGAGGAAGCTTCCGACAGAAGAGTCAAAGGCGGATATTCCCAAATCGCCCCCGAAGATAAGGTATTACTGACAAGCTTATCCGACAGTATGGGCGGCTCCTTTTTAATTGAGTTTGATACTACTGACATTTCTTTTTGCGGGTTTGCGAAATCTTTCGATATGCCTTTTATAGTCATTGCCCTATCTGAAAGTTTGGGGATTTTCGGAGTCCTGAAGAAAGACAATAACGCTTTTGGAAAAAGTCTATAGATATTATTTCCTATCAAAAGGAAAAATTCTACGATCTGGTCTATGGAAGTATCAAAAAATACAATCAGCCCGATAAGTATTCCTACAAAATAAACTACGTACGCTCCCACATCCGTTAAAACATCGCTTAGGAATTTAAAAAGATATTCTCCGACTGTTCCGCTTCTGGCAAATGCTTCTATAGATAAGAACAAAAGTAAAAATCCGATTGCCACATTTACTCTGGACAAAAACATTCTAAGCCGAAAGAACAGGAAAGCGAAAAAGATGAAAACAAAAGGAACAAGAAAGGAAAGGAAGCCGAAATACGTTCCCAAACTATTGTTCATCGTAACAAATACGTTTCTGCTTCTGGCGAAAGATAAGAGGAGCATAGATCCCAAGATGAGAAATCCAAATCCGAAAAGAGAGTAGATGGTGTTTTGTTTAAGCTTGAATTTGAATTTAGACCTTCGATAGTGTCTTCTTCCCATAGAATTTATTATATACCCCTCTGCTTTCGAAATACAAATTTATAATGCCTTACGAAGCCCCGCTAAGCGGGGCGTAGTGGCATATACGCTTGAAAAGAAGACTACAAGTTGAGCAGAAGGACTCTATTCCCACGACATAAAATCACCAAGCGCAATATCTTATAGAGATTTACGCTTTAGCTTTCGAAAACTCCATCGCTATACCTTTGAAAAGAGAAGGATGCTCAACGCCTTCTTGCGATCTTCTGCTAGGATCTTTGATACTATCAACTAGTTTCTTTATAAGCACCTCTCTGACAGGAACACAAACACCTAAAGCGTATGTACCTAGATTGTCTTGAAAAAACTTAATTCCTACTACTTCGTGTGTTTTAGGGTTTCGTTCATCAACTTCCACACTGATAAAATCACAGCTCAATGGAGAACGGGGACGCGATATTCCTGGATTACGCTTGTAATTCCAAGTAAGCTCCAACCTAGGATTACTATAATAGCGACTGGAGTACTCGGGTTTGGGTTTAACTATACGAAGCGTTACATCATTCCAGTACCCACGTAGATCTTGAGCACATTCTTTAAATGCATTATATACTTCAGAATGCTGAAGGTAATTAACGTCTGCTTTTACTCTTGCTAGCCGATTCAATCTTTTTTGTTCCTCTTGTAATGCCGCATTCCTTGCATTATCTCTAGCTTCTGTCTCTGTTTGTTTTTTGGCGAATACCCATACTTCTAATTCTTTAATTCCCATTATATTCACCTTCCTTTCGGACAGAAAATTTTGCAACCCTATATTAACAATATGATAAGAAAAAATGCAAGAGGTGAAAAAATGAGATTCCGAAACCAGTTCGGAATGACAAGGAAGAAGATTACACTTCGAGGACGATAGGAAGGATGAGAGGACGGCGATGGAGTTCTTTGAAAATTCTTCTCTCTGCAGTCTCACCGATTAGTTTTCTAATATAAATCCAGTTGATAACTTGAGTCTTTTTTCCGGACAAAACTTTCCGTAAGTCATTTAGGAGTTTTGCATTCAATCGGTTTATATCGTATGCGGGAACAAAACCTCTGACGATAATTTCCGGTTTGCCGACAATTGAGCCGGTAGAAGAATCAATTTCTACGATCAGAGTTACAATTCCTCCCTCTGACAATTTCTGTCTGTCTCTTAAAACAAAACTGTCTATTTTCTCTCCGGAAATTTCATCAACATAAACTTTCTCTATCGGTATCGTACGGCCCAAAGTCACGCCATTGGCGCGGAAAATAACTTCTTTGCCGTTTTCCATCAGCAATACATCATTTTTCTTATAACCAAGGCTCTCTGCCAGCTCTCTATAAATAAACATATGTCTTAATGCTCCGCCGATAGGCAGAAGCTTTTTGGGTTTTACCATAGAAATCATTTGCTTAAGTTCCTCTTGAGATCCATGACCGGAAACATGAAATTTATTGCTTACCCTTGAATAAATAACCCGCGCTCCTGACTTGGCAATTGTATCTATAAGTTCATAAATTGAAGTTTCATTTCCAGGAATAGGATCTGCAGAGAAAATCACGGTATCTTCTTCTTTCAATTTAACTTCTTTTTGCAAACCATACGCAACTCTAAAGAGAGCAGAATATTCCTGCGCCTGACTGCCTGCAACAATAAAAGTAAGTTTGCTATCGTTATAATTTTTGACCTGATCCAATTCAACTTCAATTCCCTGTTTTAATTGCATATAACCTAAATTTGTGGTTACATCTTTTATTTTCGTCAAAGACCTGCCGATAAAACATACTTTTCTTCCAACCATTTCCGAAGCCTTGATAATCTGATTAAGTCTGGCTATGTTGGAGGAGTAGGTCGTAACTAAAAATTTCCCTTTGCATCTTTTCATCTCTTCCAGGAAATTATCCAGTAAATTTATATCCGAACCTGTTCTTCCCTCTTTTTCCGCACCTAAGCAATCCGACATCAGACAATAAACTCCTTCGTTCCCAAATTTGGTTATTTTTTCATAGTCTGTTTTTTTACCATCGGACGGAGTATCGTCAATTTTAAAATCACTACCATGATAAAAATTAACAACCGGAGTTTTTATGAAAATATTTGAGGTGTCCGGAACAGAATGGGTAATTCTGGCAAAAGAAAATGTAAAATTTCCTAATTTTATCGGCGCATCGGAAAAATTAACCGTATTAACTTTCCTGCCTACGATTCCGAATTCTTTAATTTTCTCATTTGCTAAAGCTGCTGTTAAAGGTGATGCATATATTGGAAAAGGGGGTAATTGCGGAAGAATAAAAGGTAATGCACCGATATGATCTTCATGTCCGTGGCTCAAAGCCATGCCGATAATTTTACTTTTGGCCTTGCCTGCCGGCAGGCAGGT
>JAUSEW010000027.1 GCA_030651475.1 Candidatus Levyibacteriota bacterium | reverse complement strand
AGAACTTTTAGACTATGGCTTAAAAATTCAGGGGATAAAACCACCTGCGCACGGCTAGTTGAAGATTGGGGAGATTTAAGATAGAATGAGAGGAAGCGCCGCGGTGGTGAAATGGTATACACGAAGGCCTTAAGAGCCTTTATCCGCAAGGGTGTGAGAGTTCGACTCTCTCCCGCGGCACCGGGGAGTAGCTCAGTTGGCTAGAGCGCACGGTTTGGGACCGTGAGGTCGGAGGTCCAAGTCCTCTCTCCCCGACACTGAGGAGCGAAGCGACGAAGTGCGGGTGTAGTTCAATGGTAGAACACGACTTTTCCAAAGTCGATACGAGGGTTCGATTCCCTTCACCCGCTCATTTTGCAAAACAAAATGAGCGAGGCTCGCCCAAAGGGCGGCCCGCTCTCTGTTCATGTTTTATATTTACATTCTTCAGAGCTCAAAAGATGGCAGAACGTATGTAGGCTATACGAATAATATAAATAGTCGTCTTAAGCTCCATAATTCTGGACGAGTTAAGGCAACTAAATATCGAGCACCACTCAAATTATTATTCTCTGAAGAATTTCAAGCTGAATGGGAAGCAAAAAAGAGAGAATCATGGTGGAAAAGTGGCGCAGGAAGAAGAAAGCTTAAGGAATATTTTATTAAAAAATAAGTAACTCATTACCTGCTCCAAATATAGCTCTTTCGTTATTATAATTTACTTTATCCTCAAGTTTAGTGTAAAATATACTCTGAAGCGCCCGTAGCTCAACGGATAGAGCACATCGGTTCTAACGATTAGGTTGGGGGTTCGATTCCCTCCGGGCGCACCTCGCTTCGTTCAGCGCAAACACACTTTGTTCGTAGTGCGAGATGGTGGGCGTAGCTCAATGGCTAGACCTGCCTGCAGGTAGGCAGGGCATCAGGTTGCGATAATGTATTTTGTTTATATACTAAAAAGTCAGAAAGATAACAAATTCTATACAGGGATAACTAAT
Organism: Candidatus Levyibacteriota bacterium; assembly: GCA_030651475.1. Taxonomy (GTDB): domain Bacteria; phylum Patescibacteriota; class Microgenomatia; order Levybacterales; family UBA12049; genus JAUSEW01. The sequence goes on along the minus strand of JAUSEW010000027.1, from coordinate 252,015 downwards.
AATATTGAACGGAGATTATACGTGCATAACCGAGGGAGTCATTCGACTTCTTCGACTTTAAAAAGAGGGCCATTTGACTTAGTGCATGTTGAAACCGTCAATGACAGAATAGAAGCAAGAAGACTTGAAAAATATTTTAAAAGCGGAGCAGGTAGGGAAATAAGAGATGAGATAGTAAATTCATGGTGGCATTAGCTCAATGGCTAGAGCATCAGGTTGTGGACCTGACGGTTGGCGGTTCGAGTCCGCTATGCCACCCAACAATTAAGTATTTGAAATACCGAGGAGGAGTTTTACATTGTCAATTGCTTCTTCCGGTTTGTTTCTATCAAACAATACCCCGCTCCAATTTCTTTTAGTAACGGCAAGAATATTGGATTTCACATCGTCCATTAGGATGATTTCATTAGGTTTTACTTCGCTCTTTTCTTCTGCTATGCGTAAAAATCCCTCTTCAGGCTTAATTAATCCTTCTTCACAGGATTGGATAACTACGGCATAAGGTATATTTGGTATTTTTCCTTTTTTAATCATCAGAGGGAATACCCCTGGATAAATATTCGTAAGCAAACCAATCGCATAATCTTTTGACAATTGTCTAATAAATTTGTGTATCTGTGGGATGGGAACAAATTGGTCAGTCCAAAAATCAGCAAAATCTATGTCTGCATCTTTATAGCCTGTTTCCGTTTTATATTTATTCCACAATTCCTGCGGAGTAATTTTCCCACGACAGATAATTGGATCGTATTTTTTAAATATCCGTTCGCAATTTTCAAAATCAACGCCTAACAGATTTGCCAAATTATGTATTCCTTGTTCAAAATCAAAAATAACTCCGCCAACGTCGAAATAAACAAACTTAATATCTGTCCCAAGCAATTTTTCAGGAATTCTAAGACTGTCTGGTTTGGAAATTCTTTCTTTTTGTCTTATCACAATAGCATTATAGCAATTCCGGATTCAGTTTCTCAAATTGTGCTATAATTTTCATATGCGGAAAGTTGTTCTTATTACCGGCGCTTCAAGTGGGTTAGGAAAAGAGATAGCAAAACTATTTCAAGCAAAAGATTATGTTCTGATTCTTTCCGGCAGAAACGAAAAGGGATTTGAAGATTTTGACAGCCCGAACATAGAAAAAGTTATAGGAGATATAACCTTAAAAGAAACGAGAAACAAGCTTGTCGATTTGGTAAGAAATAAATACAAAAGATTGGATATCCTTATAAATAATGCAGGAATTGGACTTATTCAGCCTTTTGAAGAAAATACAGAAGAACAGCTAGATAAAATATTGGAAATAAATTTAAAAGCTCCCATATTACTTACACAGGCACTTTACGACACCATGAAAATGCAGCAATCCGGAACAATTGTCATTATCAATTCTACTTCCGGAAAACAGGGATATCCTAACCATACGCTTTACGCCACGACTAAGTTCGGTCTTTCAGGATTTGCTCAAAGTTTACGACAGGAAGCTAAAATGCACAACATTCGGGTTATAAGCATTCATTCTGGTGGGATAAAAACAAATTTGTATAACAAACTATCAATAAAGCCCGACTTGTCGAAGTACATGGATCCGACAAAAGTTGCAGAAATAGTCGTATATCTTTCAGAAACATCAGGTCTTTCTCCCGATGAAATCGTCATAAATAGAATAACAAAGTAAGAACAAATTTATTTTTTTATTTCCTCTGGTTTGAAGAATTTGCGGCCTTTTAATTTCTCCGGCAAAAAAGACCCTGAGCCGATTCGGTCTGAGCTCACGGTCGAATGACCTGTCGAATGGGTTGGCCCGACGTAATTTTTACCCCAAGTATAATCTTTTGCATATCCAAGATCTTTCATAAGTTTTGTCGGAGCGTTACGCAAATGCAACGGTATTGGTTCATTTGGAAATTCGTAGACAGCGGATGTTGCTTCGTCCAGCGCATTTACTACACTTCTAGATTTTTTGGTTGTAGTAAGATATAAAGCGGCGTAAGCTAAGATTAGTTGAGCCTCCGGCATGCCGATTTTATGTACTGCTTCAAAGGCTGCGTTTGCCTGAATTAAGGCTCCTCTATCAGCCAGTCCAATATCTTCTGCGGCGAAAATTATCATTCTCCTTGCAATAAATTTGGGGTCTTCCCCGTTCTCAAGCATTCTTGTCATATAGTAAAGCGCTGCATCAGGATCGCTTCCCCGCATGGATTTTATAAAGGCAGAGATTGTATTGTAGTGTTCGTCTGCTTTCTTGTCGTAAATCCCGGCACTCTTTGTCTGGAAAACCTCTTTAATTATCTGCTCGTTTATAATTTTTGGTTTATAGGAAGTTACTGCAATTTCCAAAGCATTTAACATAATTCTTGCATCTCCGCCCGAAAGCCGTATCAGAAGTTCTATTGCGTTTTTCTCAATTTTTTTATGGTATTTACCAAGGCCTCTTTTTTGGTCTTTTAAAGCGTTGTTAAGTATGATTTCAAGTTCTTGCGGTTCTAAATTTTTCAAAACCATCACTTTCGAACGGGATAAGAGCGGAGAGATAATTTCGAAAGAAGGATTTTCTGTTGTCGCGCCAATTAAATTGATTATGCCGTTTTCAACATACGGTAAAAGAACGTCCTGCTGGGCTTTATTCCATCTATGAATCTCGTCTACAAAAAGTATGGTTTTTGTTTTACTTAAATTTTCTTGAGCCTTTTTAATAATTTTGGTTAAATCACTTTTTCCTGCCTCAACAGCAGAAATAGCATAAAAGTCTGCTTTAGTTTGGCTAGCAATAATATGGGCGAGCGTTGTTTTGCCGCTGCCCGGAGGTCCCCAGAAAATTATAGAAAAAGGATTATCCGATTTTACGATCCTTCTTAAGAGAGCATCTTCGGAGGAGAGGTGTTTCTGTCCGACAAACTCCTCGAAATTTTTTGGCCGCATCCTAAAAGCAAGATTCATTGCAAGCCTATTGTAGCACTAATTTCTCTTCAGAAAAACTTTTATTTTCTGGCGGTGCGGACTCTTTCAAGTCTGGTTAGAAATTTTTTTCGCAGTCTTAAATTTTGGGGTGTAACTTCCATTAATTCGTCGTCTTCCAGAAAATCCAAACATTGTTCAAGACTCATTATCACCGCGGGAGTTAGCGGGATATTAATATCCGCAGTTTCCGAGCGGACGTTTGTCATCTTTTTTTCTCTCGTAACATTTATTTCTATGTCATCTCTCTTTGAGTTTAATCCGGCAATCATTCCTTGATAAACTTTCGTACCTGGTTCTATGAAGGTGATGCCTCTTTGTTGTGCCGCTTCCAAACCAAAAGCAACTGCCGTACCTGTTTCCGAAGCGATTAGAACTCCGTTTCTTATTTTTGGAAGAGGCGGAGTAATGGGTTCGTATTTATCAAACATAGTATTTATAATCGCAGTGCCCTTGGTGTTGGTTAAAAGAGTACTTCTTATACCCAATAACGACTTTGAAGGAATTTTGTATTCAAATCTGGTACTTTCCTTCCCATTGGAGACCATATTGGTCATCTTACCTTTTCTCGTTCCTAGCTCTTGGGTTATAATTCCTATAAACTCATCGGGAACATCAATAATAAGATCTTCAACAGGTTCCATTTCTTTTCCGTCTATAACCTTCGTAATTACTTCGGGTTTTCCAACTTGAAATTCATACCCTTCACGTCTTAAGGTCTCAATAAGAATAGATAAATGCAGTTCTCCTCTTCCGGAAACGATAAACTTGTCATCTTTAACTTCAAGTCTTAAGCTTATATTAGTTTCAAGTTCTTTCAAGAGTCTTTCGTAAACCTGTCTTGAGTTAGAAAATTTTCCTTCCTTTCCTGCGAACGGAGAAGTATTGGCAAACATAGCAATTTTAATGGTTGGTTCTTCCAAGATGATTCTTGGTAAGGGTTCTGATACGGAGGAATCCGCTATCGTGTCTCCAATTTCTACGTTGTCGATGCCTGTTAGTTCGACAATTTCTCCTGCAGAAGCAGAGGACACTTCGCGTTTCTTAAGTCCTTCGTTGATATACATATTGGTTATTTTCGCAGGCGTTAGTTTGCCGTCTTTTTTTATCAAAACTACGGATTGACTTTTTTGGATACTGCCGCTTCTTACCCTTCCTATTACGTGTTTGCCTTTATGCAGATCAAAATCAAGGGCAGTGGCAAGCATTTTGAATGGTCCGTCTTCAATTTTGGGTGCAGAAATATGCTTAACAATAGTGTCCATAATGGGACTAAGGCTGGTGCTTGCGGCGACATCTTCTAGCTTTTCCGCTGCTTTTCCTTCTCTGCCGATAGCATAAAGTGCAGGAAAGTTTAGCTGTTCGGCATCTGTTGCAAGTTCCAGGAAAAGATCGTTAGTTTTCTCAAAAGCAGATTTTATGTCGGCATTTTTCTTATCAACTTTATTTATAATGACAATTACTTTGAGTCCCTGCTCCAGTGCTTTTTTCAAAACAAATTTCGTCTGCGGCATCGGTCCTTCAAAAGAATCGATTATGAGAAGGGCTCCGTCTGCCATATTGAGAGTTCTTTCAACTTCTCCGGAAAAATCCGCGTGACCCGGAGTATCGATAATATTTATTCTGTAATCCTTGTAATAAATAGAGGTATTTTTGGCAAGAATTGTAATTCCCCGTTCCCGTTCCAACGGATTGGAATCAAGAATGGTTGTCTGCTGCATTTCCGGCTCATTTTCTCTAAACGTATGGGATTGCTTAAGCATAAAATCCACAAGCGTTGTTTTCCCGTGATCAACGTGAGCGATAACAGCAACATTTCTGATATTTTCAGGTTTAAAATTATCCATAATAAAAACAGCCAGAGATTTTCTGCGCTGCTAGCTAATTATAGCACAAAACCCGCATCGGCAACGCCCCCTCCTCTATTACGGACTTTAATAAACAAAGGATTTTTATCCCAAAGAACAGACGAAGTTTGATTCGGCAAGAACTTTTTCCAGTTTATCTTTTGGCAAATGAAGATCAGAAAGAACGTTTGGATTTTGGCAAATATCCCTGGACAAAACCAGGTGGCTATCCAAAAGTTTTTGCTTTTCGTTTTGCGACAGTGTCGTTAGGACTGTGATTGGATGCAATCCTGATTTTTCGATTAAATCTCTTAAACTTTCTTGCTCCGGATAATTCCAACTTATAACCTTCATATTTACACATAAAGCATAAGCCAGAGCATCTGTGGTAACTTTGGTATTGGTTATAAGCCAAGCCTGATAGAAGTTGTATTTTTCAGAGACATCGTCAAATCTGGCTTTGGTATATAAAGAAACATGTACGTCTGATTTTGTTCCCAAGTCATTATGGAATTTGGCTTCAATCATGAATTTCTTATTGTCCTTTTTGGCAATAATATCAATTTCATGACTTACGCACTTACCTTGCAATATAGATCTAACCTCGGTCTCATAACCCTCTTTGTTCAAAACCTTTGCTACGAAATCCTCAAAAGGATATCCCGTAGGACCTAGCTCCATTATTCCTTGCTTGAGAGCATATTTTGCAGCCGAGTATGGGCGAGAAGAAGAGCCCAAGAATTCTTTTATATGACGATAAATTTCAGAGGTTGGTATATTATCATACAATTTAGTTTCGATATGGCTTATTACTTGATTTTCAATTTCTTTTGGAATGCCTGCCCTTATGATTGAAGTTCGCAGTTTCCCTTCGTTAAATTGCTCTTTTTCTCCTGTTGATTTAATAACATTGACCATATTTATATGGTATTAGCAAAAGACAAAATTTGCAAGGGAATTTATTTCAAAGCCAGATTGCGTTTTTTAAATACCACAAAATCATCTTTCTCCAGCACAAGGGAATAGTTTTTATCTTTTTTCATTCTTACTGTCATTTCCTTTTGTTCTTTTAAAGAAGGCTGGGCGAAAGCGTCGTTAAGTAAAAATACAATTACATCTGCCTTATCCAGTCCTTGCGGAATTGTAAAAATATTTTGCCTGTGGGACAAATGAGAACCTAAATTATTCGTTGCGGCTATGCTGTATTTTCTGGGTATTCGGGAAAGGAAATTTTCGATAAATAATTTATCCTTCTGGGGCTTGATGAACATAAGATTATTGGGATTTTTGGCTCCGGGAAGAGGACCAAAAGCATAAGAGGAAATCAGAGTAGCTGATAAGATACATAAGGAGATTATGAATAGAGATAGTTTCGGAAAAAATTTTAAGATTCTTTTTATTCCAAAAATTGCAGAGATGAAGACGAAGGGCGTGATAGTTGCGGAGTACTGATAATAGATTTCATGCAATTGCTTATTGTTGCTTAAAAGATTTATTAGAAGATCCGGAAGAGCGAAAATTAAATAAAAAGGAGCAAAAATAGAAGCAAAACCCAGAGGCGCAAAGAGTTTAAATAAATAATCTAGCTGGTCGTTTTGAAAAATAATCTTCACTACTTTTTGGGGAGATAATAGGATATTTTTGATAATTCCTATCGGGGACTCACCGAATTCAGAATAATATGAAAGCGCAAAATGCTGCTGTCCCAAAGCAGAAGGTATAGCCTTTGCTACAAGATAATAAAATATTATCGGAGACAGGATAAAAATTAGCATTCCAATGATTTTTTTCAAATTATTTTTTGCAGAAATTAACATATGTAGACCAAAAATGCCTGTAACCAGCCAAATTTCCTCTTTGGAAATTGCCGCGAGAAATAAAAATATTAATGTCCAAATATATTTATTTTTCCTGACGAAATAAAAAGCTCCAAGTAGAAACGTTGTGGCAAGCGTTACCGGATGGAAGTCGTAGAGATTGGTAAACTGCAACGCCGGATTTAACAAAAATGCAATTCCCAAAACAAGAGACAGGTTCTTATTTCTGATAATATCTTTCGCAATTGCATATACAAAAATTGCACCAAGCCCAAGGATTATACTTTGAGCTAAAAGAAGCATTTTCGGATCAGCCCAAATCAGATAAAGAGGCGACAGCAAGATGAGCAAAAAGTCCGCATGAAACGCAAGCCTTGAAATAATTTCCGTGCCATTGGGATTGGTTAATTGAAAAATTCTTCCGTGAATTGTATTCCAGACAGTCTGGTCCATATTCCCAAGGTCAAATCTGCCGGTATAAAAATTGTTATGTCTTAAGAAAGAAGCAGTAGTAAAGTAAATAACATATAAAACTATGGAAAAGAAAAGAATAAGAACCTGTCTATGGGACGATATATATTTCTGCAGTTTTTCCATATGAATTTGTTTTGTTTTGTGCCATAAGAAAGACAGTAATACGAAAATAAACTCCGAAAGTATGAGAACGACTCTGGAATAAATAGAGGCAAATCCGGCCGTGGTCAATGTGAGGAATTTTGATAATCCGAAAGCTACAGCTCCTTCTCTTACTCCAAGTCCCATTGGCGTAACGAAAGAAAGGAAGCCAATAAGATATGAAAGAACGAAGAAGCTTAACAGAACAAGCATATTTTCAGGATTCAGTAATTTCACGGAAGAGACGGTTAAATACATACCCAGTCCGAAAATCGCCATATATAAAGACGAAGTTATAAAGATTTCTAAATTTATCAATGGCGAAAATGTAGGCAGAAATTTTTCAGCCAAAGAAAAACCCCGTTTGAGAAGCCGTTTATAAAAAAAATTGGAGAAAATGAAAATTAATATTAAAGTAAAACTTAATAATCCTATGATATGAGGCGCAAAAATTTCCAGAGGGAAACTTATTTTAATTAGATTGTTGAAAACGAAAGGAAGAGACAAAAGGGAAACGAATACTGATCCCAAAAGGATAAATTCTGTTTCTATAAACATAGATTTTGTTATAGTTTTGGTACTAATTCCCTTTTGAGAAAATGCAGTTATTCTTCCCAAAATTCCCCAAACTTTGCCTGGGGCAAAGCGTTTGAGTTCGGAAATTGCCCACAGAATGGAAACCTCTTTTAGGGGGATATCGTGTCCTTGAGCTTTGAGTATAGCTTTCCAGACAAAAGCCCGGACGAAATAAAAAAGAATAAAACATAATAGTCCTAAGGAGAGAAACAGCAGGTTTAAATCTTTTATATCTTGGATGATATTTTTGGATTGAGATAAAAACAGACGGCTAATGAAAATTAAAGCGATTAAGGAGATAGGCCAACCCAAAAGAAATCTCGCTATTTGAAAGAGTTTTTTCATAAGTGGGCAAAATTAAAAATAATGTGCGCCTGGAGGGAATTGAACCCCCGACCCTCTCGTCCGAAGCGAGATGCTCTAATCCGCTGAGCTACAGGCGCAAAGTTATTACGTCAGACGCAGTGAGCCGCCCGAGAATCGAACTCGGAACCTATTCCTTAAGAGGGAATTGCTCTACCAGTTGAGCTAGCGGCCCGGTACTTAAAACTATCCATTAGTATACTACAATAGCCTAGAAATTCAAATAAAAATAAGAATACATTATCTTGTATTTTTATGTCGACAAACATAATTTGTTTCGGTTGGAAAAACCACAGACTTCGTTGCTTACGCATAAGAAGTTGAGTAAAAAAGGTGGTGGCGTATTAATGTCTATTTAGGCAAATTAGGTAGATAGGTAATAATTTCTCTCACAATTTTTTCCACATCTTTCGTAATGTGTTCTTTATTCAGGAAAATACCACATATGCGCTCAAATGATATTGGAAGCTTTTGCACGAATAATCTTTTTTCTTGAATATCTTTATCAACCATATTTTCCGGTAAGAGCGCAACACCAAAGTTTTTTATAGCAAGCTCCTTCATGAAGAGTGGATTTATAGATTCAGCAACAACATTTGGTTTAATTTCAGATTTTGAAAATGCCTCATTAACATATTGTTGGGTCTGCGAGTCATGGTTATATAAAATGAATGGGATTTTAGATATTGGCTCTTTCCATATATTTCCCGAAACTGGTATAAGTTTTTCTTTGTATGTTTTGATGAGCCACACATTGGTAAATAAAGATACATCTTTTGGCAAAACGCAAATACAGATGTCCAATAATCCATATTGCAACTTTCTTAATAAGTTTTCGGATCTATCGATGTCTATTTCCAGTTTGGTGTTTTTAATTTTTTTCTGAAAGTATTCTGATAATTGTAAAGCGGCGTTATCAAACACTCCAATAGAGTACGAGGGTGGAAAGTTAGTCGGGTCTTTTAAGTTTTTTGCTTTTTCCCACCATTCAATAATCCTTCTAGATATTTCGTAAACAATCTTCCCTCGTTCCGTTAAGAATATACGTTTTCCTGATGGTTTAAATAGTTTGAAATCTAATTCCTGTTCAAGACGATGCATTGACTGTGTCAACGCAGGTTGAGTAAGCCACAATGTCTCGGAGGCTCTAGTAATTGTGCCCAAATCTGCTATTCTTTTAAATCTAATTAATTCAAGAATCATAAATTTAATTTATATATCATAACAGATATCAATTTTACTTATCAATAGTAGGCTGTTATTATAATTAACTAGTATGAATCATGAGGCAATGGCTCTAGGTGAGCAGTCTAAGGAACCTAGGAATCTTCCCCTCTCTTGGCAGGTTGAACAGGAACTAAGAGCGAATACCATTATCAGTGTGGTAGGCATTGTTAAAGGAACTAATGATGGTATTTATTCGGGAAGACCCCTACTAATAAACGCTAAAGATAATATTCCTTATAATAAAATATTAACTAGCTATATTGATATATATTGTGGGCTTAAAACACCCATTTACGATCCGGAAAAACTACAAGCTATTCTTCAAACTTTAACTCAAACCAAGCCTACAGAGGTGAAGCCATTTGGAATTGCGAATTTTAGTGTACGGCCAAGCTTTGATCTCGATTTAGGCAAAGCATATTACGATGAGCAATTAGGGGCAATCGTAAGATGCGTAAAAATGATTGTATTTCCTAGAGATGCAAAATTACTGCAACAAGCTGCCGATATAGTTGGTGAACTAGAAGATGAGTCCAAAATAGCTGTTTCACAAAGAACAAGCATACATCTCTATCCTGATGAAAATTGCGCAAGATGGATGTATGAATTCGCAAGATCGCCAGCGGATTGGAAAGAGAGAAAGGATTGGTACGATCCAGGAGAAGATTTTTTTAGCATCTTTAAAAGTCGGATAAAGGCGGCACAACTAAAAGATTTGAAAGCAGGCGAAAATATTTTCTGGGAAGAAGAATCAACTGCGTATTAAGCGGTTTTTAATTGACAGTTTCAGAAATTTTCTTAGTCTGTTTAAGGTACTAAGTGGCTCACATTAGATACGGTGGTGGGGTGGATTGTTGCGTCGAAGCGTAAGTTTTTTAAAACGGGATGTCTTCAGAAACTGTTGTGGAAGGAACGAAACGTTTTCTGTAAATACACAAACTGCAAGTCTCCGACTCCGGAGGCAATTCTCCCTCGAGAACTTTCGAGATCTCTTTTGTCAAATTGTAAAAACTATCCATATCCTCCTCTACCTCGTGCCACGTAGGTGTGGCAGTGAAAACTACTTTTCCATCAGCTAACTTCATCTTGTCGGGATTTATGCTAACAGCTCCCATTTTTGAAATTTTAATCGGTATCCCCTGCTGTGGATTTTCCAAGGCGAATTTATATGCGTGCAATTGACTGGAATATTTTTTGAGAATTTTTTCCTCATCAGGGGCGGTAATCTTAAAATCAATAAGTGCATATGTGTCGTCCAGAAGCTTGCTTAAGATATCAAACCTGCCGCTTAGATAAGTGTTGGTTCCCGGAATTGGTTTGGATTTCATATAGCCTTCTTGAATTTCTATAATTCCGCTCGGAAGGTCAGGGTGAACATCCCGCAGATTCATTCCCATGATTGAAGCTTGGAGCAATTTATTAATCCGTCCAAACATCGCAGGGAATGGACTGGAATATGTAATACCAAGTTTTACTTTTTGATAATAACAATGCTTACAGTCAGCCCAAAGGTAGGCGAAGTCTGAAGGAGAAAGTTTATACATCTGTGCCATCCTAAGATTATAACACGTTGGGAAAAATTCTCTGGCTAGGAAGAAGGAAGGCGGCGGAAGTGGATTATGGCGGAATCGGTGTTTGGTACGGGATAAAATGCGGTATTGGGGATTTTCTCAATAACTGTTGCTTGAAAATACTTGCTTAAAATTGGTTCCGCATTTATTTTGTCTGCAAAAGATGTCGGCGCAATCCAGACCAAATCTCCCTTGTACCATTTGGATTCCGCAAAGGTAAGAAGAATATCCTGCGCCTGGCTGTAAGGAATATTGGAGACGACTTTGGTGGGAACTTTCGTTCTTGCCAAAAATACTTCGTCCTGAAGAAGTTTCTTGATGTCTTTGAAGAAAATATCAACATTATTATCAAGATTGCTAAGGTATATTTTGAATGTCCGATTTATTTCTACCCCCAAAACATGTTTGGCTTTCTTCGCTATTGCTTTGGTGATAAAGCCAAGTCCCGGACCAATTTCCAGCACCCTGTCTCTTGGCCCAATTTTGGCAATTCTAATTAATTTTTCTATAATATCGGAGTCCACTAGAAAAGCAATGTCTTCTTTTTGGGGAATTTTAATCTGATTGTATTTGAGATAATTCCGAGCCTTTTTTAGTAATTTATCGTTTTCCATTCTCTTTTGGTAATTATACTATCATATAGCCTATTGCTCAACCCTCTGGTTTTTGAGTATAATAGTATGTTTAACTTTTGCAAATTTTATGGATGTAATTAGAATTAAAGGCGCCCGCGAACACAATTTAAAAAACATAGATCTTGAGATTTCCAAAAACAAACTGATTGTTTTTACCGGTTTATCCGGAAGCGGAAAATCCTCTTTGGCCTTCGACACTATTTATGCGGAAGGGCAGAGGCGCTATGTGGAAAGCCTTTCGTCCTATGCCAGACAGTTTTTGGGAGTAATGAAAAAACCCGATGTTGACTCAATAGAAGGACTTTCTCCTGCAATTTCGATTGACCAAAAATCCACGTCTCACAATCCAAGAAGTACAGTTGGGACAGTCACGGAAATATATGATTATTTAAGACTCCTATATGCTCGAATCGGGCATCCGCATTGTCCAAAGTGCGGCCGGGAAATATCCCATCTTTCCAAAGAACAAATCACGGATTCAATTTTTGATTTATTAAAACAAAACCCGATGGGAGTAAAAAATGCCAAAATAAAACTTTTAATTCTCTCCCCTATCGTTAAAGACAGAAAAGGAGAATATAGCGAGCTTTTTTCGGATTTGAAAAAAAGAGGATACAAAAAAGTGAGAGTTGACGGGCAGATTTTTTCCCTGAACGAAGAGTTGGTTCTGATTAAAACCAACAAGCATACGATTGAAGCAGTGATTGACGAGGTTATTCTGACTTTTCAAACCGAAAGAGCCAGAATTGCGCAAGACGTGGAGCAGGGTTTGAAATTCGGCAACGGAGAATTAATAGTGTCTTTGATTAAAGACAAAAGTTTTTCTATTCCCGAAAAGCCAAAACAAATGAAGGACGAACTTTTTTCGGAAAAATTTGCCTGCCCGATCTGCAATATCTCAATGCCGGAAATTGAACCGCGGATATTTTCCTTCAACACTCCTCACGGTGCCTGTCCAACCTGCAATGGGTTGGGAACTATTCTGGCGGTTGATAAGGATATGGTTTTTAATAAAAATCTTTCGATAGCGGAGGGAGGAATAATGCCGTTTGCCAATCTTTTTGAAAATGATACTTGGTTTTCCAGAACTTTCAAAAAGTTTTGCGAAGAAAATGAGATATCGTTGAATCAAAGACTTTCGGAAATGGTTTCGGAAAAAATAGAATTAATTCTTAAAGGAACGGAAGGAAAGGAATATATCGTGAAAGGAGAAAATAGGTGGGGGCGCCTGACGGAAATTCGGGAGCCGTTCAGAGGACTTTTGTGGGACTTGAAACAAAAATACCAATCTACGGATTCGGTTTTTCTAAAGACAAGAATTGAGAAATTCATGCGCTATGAAGTCTGCGCCAGCTGTCTTGGATCAAGATTGAAAAAAGAATCTTTGGCAGTAAGCGTTGATGGAAAATCAATTATTGACTTAACAGATATGTCTATAAACGACGCATTTTCATTTGTCGAAAATTTGCAAAATGTTTTATCCAACAGAGAAAAAGAAATAGGAAAAATTATTATAAAAGAAATTAAAGAAAGACTTTCTTTTCTAATTAACGTGGGACTTGATTATCTGACTCTTTCCAGGGGTGCGCAGACTTTGGCAGGAGGAGAAGCCCAAAGAATACGTTTGGCATCGCAAATTGGAAGCGGATTAACAGGAGTTTTGTATGTTTTGGACGAACCATCTATCGGACTTCACCAAAAAGATAATAAAAAATTAATAGAAACTTTGAAAAAATTAAGAGACTTGGGGAATACGGTTTTGGTAGTGGAGCATGACAGGGAAACGATGGAGGAGTCGGATTTTATAGTGGATTTCGGGCCGGGGGCAGGAAGCGAAGGAGGAAAAATCGTTGCCAAAGGAACCATAAACGAGATAAAGAATGACAAGAATTCTTTAACCGGACAGTACTTATCTAATAAAAAAAATATTGAGTTTTTAAGACCGAAAGAAAATTTGCAAGCACCAGTAAGAGAAATTAAAATTATCGGAGCAAGCGGACACAATCTGAAAAATCTGACGGTTTCATTTCCGCTGAATAAATTGATAGTGGTAACCGGAGTGTCGGGAAGCGGGAAATCAACCCTTGTGGCAGATACGCTGTATCATGCCTTGATGCTTAGGTTCAATCCTTATCACAAAGAAAAACCAGGGGTTTTCAAAGAAATGTCCGGAGCGGAAAACATCAGGCATGTATTTTTCATAGACCAATCCCCTATCGGCAGAACTCCGAGAAGCAATCCTGCAACTTATACCGGGTGTTTTTCCTACATCCGCGATCTTTTCGCCAAAACCAAAGACGCAAAGCTTAAAGGATATGGGCCGGGCAGATTTTCCTTCAATGTAAAAGGCGGCAGATGCGAGGCGTGCGAAGGGGAAGGGCAAATCAAAATAGAAATGCAGTTTCTGCCTGATGTTTACGTAACGTGTGAAGTTTGTAACGGATTACAATACAATAACGAGGCTTTGGAAATTGCGTTTAACGGGAAGAATATTGCGGATGTTTTAGGAATGAGTGTTGGCCAGGCTTTGGCTTTCTTTTCTTTCGTTCCCGGCCTTTCGCATAAACTCCAAACGCTTTACGATGTCGGGCTTTCCTATATTAAGCTTGGCCAGCCTGCTCCCACACTTTCGGGCGGAGAAGCTCAAAGGGTAAAACTCGCATCGGAATTGTCCAAAAGAGGAAGAGACGCTTTGTATTTGCTGGACGAGCCGACAACCGGACTTCATTTCGCGGATTTGGAAAGATTGCTTTTGGTTTTGAGAAAACTGGTTGATGCGGGCAATACGGTGATTGTCATAGAGCATAATTTAGATATAATTAAAAATGCGGATTATATAATAGACTTAGGACCTGACGGCGGAGAAAAAGGCGGAAGGCTGGTTGCCAAGGGAACGCCTTCGGATATTGCAAAAGTTCCGGAATCCTATACGGGCCAATTTTTGAAAAAGATTTTATGAAGCGTTTTTTATATTTCTGGTTAGCAATTTTTTCTTTTTTAATTTTGTTTACTCCCAAAACTTTAGCTGTTTCTAATTTCGATACGGATTATAAAGTAACCTATACAGTTTCTACGAATGCAATTACCCGTGTAGATTTTTCCGTAACGCTTACAAATAAGACAGCTCAATACTACGCTTCGTCCTACAGTATCCAGATTGGTTTTAAAAATATAAGTAATGTTAACGCTTATGATTCTGATGGACCTATCGTGCCAAATCTGAAAAGCGAAGCAAATGGTCAGAATATAGAATTAACATTTAATAAAAAAGTTGTCGGTCTTGGAAATAAGTTAAGCTTTAATTTATCTTTCGACACACCGGAAATCGCTCAAAAGATAGGCAAAATATGGGAAATAGATATACCCGGTCTGGCAAAACAAAGCGACTTTCAGAATTTCAATGTTCATGTTAACGTTCCAAGCTCTTTGGGCAGCCCGACGTATATAAAGCCTGCAATACCCATAACTAACGGTAATTTGGATTTCAACAAGGATCAGCTCGGCAGTTCAGGAATATCAATTGCTTTTGGAGACGAACAAATTTACAAGTTTAATTTAACATATCATCTTAGCAATCCCAATCTTTTTCCAATCCAAACAGAAATAGCTCTTCCGCCATCAACTAATTATCAAGACGTTTTAATAGACGATATAAGTGTAAAGCCAATGAATGCGACAGAAGATAAAGACGGAAACTGGCTCGCCAGATATTCTTTGTCTCCATCCAAGAAGTTAGACGTTGTGGTAAAAGGAAAAGTTAGGATATCGTTGTCACCCAAAAAGGAATTTTTGCCACAGGATAAAATTAACGACTATCTGAAAAGTCAGCCATATTGGCAGGTTTCGGATGCCTCAATAAAAAAGTTAGCGGACACCTTAAAGACTCCGGAAGCAATTTATGAATATGTAACAAAGACTTTAAATTATGATTTTTCCAGAGTAACAGCAAGTAAAGATAGAGTTGGAGCTGCAGGCTTATTAAAAGACCCGTCTTCTGCAGTTTGTTTGGAGTTTACGGATCTTTTCGTAGCGTTGGCAAGAGCAGCCGGAATTCCCGCAAGAGAAATAGACGGATTCGCATACACGAAGAATCCTGCAGAAAGACCATTGTCTTTGGTTAAGGATATTCTGCATGCATGGCCGGAATATTATGATTTCGCAAAAGGCACTTGGATAATGGTTGATCCAACGTGGGGCAATACGACTAAAGGCGTTGACTATTTCAATACGTTTGATTTTGATCATTTCGCCTTTGTCATTAAAGGGCAAAATAGCAGTTATCCTGTGCCTGCAGGAGGATATAAATTTAAGGGAGAAGAAAAAGTTCAGGATGTAGACGTAAGCCTTGGTGATGATTTTGGGAATATTGCCCCCACAATAGGTCTGTCGAAAAATTTCTCCGAAATTTACATGTCGGGAATGCCGATAAAAGGACAGGTAACAATTGCAAACATTGGCGCAAGTATTGTTGACGAGCAGGACATTGTAATCCAGACAAAGTTTTTGGAGCCGTCATATCAGAAAATTACCCTAGCTAGAATTCCCCCTTTTGGTTTTCTGACAGTTCCGGTTAGTTTTAACAAAACTCCATTTTTGACAAACAAAACAGATGTAGCTACAATAACCATCGGCGGAAAATCAATTTCGCAGGAAATAAAAATTTCTCCATTTATCATCAACAAATGGAGCATTGGAGGAGGGATTTTAATTGTTATTATTATCGCAATCACGCTTATTATTATCATCAGGTCCAGGCATATACCTTTTCTTGAACAGGAAAGGTGATGTTTTGTATGTGGGAAAGGCGAAAAATCTAAAAAAAAGAGTCAGCAATTACTTCACGAATGCCACCCGCATCTTAGAGAAAACCAAACTTCTTATTTCCGAGGCTTCTAAAATAAAAACAGTCCAAACGTCTTCAGAAATAGAGGCGTTTCTCCTGGAAGCAAATTATATAAAAAAATACAAACCGAAATTTAATGTCAAATTGGCAGACGGCAAAGCATACCCTTTAATAAGAATTACCATAAAAGATAAATATCCTAAAGTTTTAATTGCCAGAAAAACTGATGATAAAAACTCCTTATATTTCGGCCCGTATCCTCAAGCAAAACCAATGAGGATTGTTATTAGAATTATAAGAAAAATTTTCCCGTTCCAATCCGTTCCCAACCACGGAAAAGGAATTTGTTTATATCATCATCTTGGACTTTGTCCTTGCCCTGGCGTTTTCGATTCATTGGAGTTTAAAAAAGAATATAAGAAAAATATAAAGCACTTAGTAGCATTTCTTAGCGGCAAAACAAAAAAAGTTATAAGTGATCTTAAAAAGGAAAGAAGCGTTTTAAGCAAAAAAGAAGAATTTGAAAAAGCGAATTTAATTCAGCAAAAAATTAACGCCATAGAATTAATTACCCATTCGTATTCTCTACGGTTCGATCAGGATATCGATCCAAATACGAAGGAAGACTTGGAAAAATCTAGTGTAGATTCTTTGAAAATTACTTTTCGATCTTACGGGATAAATGTCGCAGATCTTCATAGGATTGAATGTTTTGATATTTCAAATATTTCAGGAAAATTCGCAGTAGGGTCAATGGCGGTTTTCGTAAACGGCAGGAAAGATAAGTCTTTATATAGAAAATTTAGAATAAAAAATAATTACATTTTGCCGGATGATTTTTCGATGATGGAAGAAGTTCTTCGAAGAAGAATTCAGCATAAAGAGTGGTCTTTCCCAAATTTAATTATTGTGGATGGAGGGAAAGGCCAGGTTTCATCGGCATTGAAAGCGCTTAATGAAAATAATATTAAAATTCCTGTTGTCGGACTTGCCAAAAAAGAAGAAACGATTATAACATCTTCTTTTAAAGAAATAATTCTGCCGAAGGATTCAGGGGCTTTAAAACTGATGATGGAAATTCGCGATGAAGCCCACCGTTTCGCCATTACCTACCATAAAAAATTACGGTCAAAAAGTTTTATTTCCTCGTAACTTCGTAAACGTATGGAAAATAGAGGAAGGATGCGGGCGGATCGGAAAATATATATTTTTGAAAATCAGCATAAATAGTTTTTCGTTTCTCTATATCTGTTGTCTGTCTTCCATCTTCAAGGATTTTGTCAATTCTTAAATTGTTATAATGAGTGATGTTGCTAATTTGGCTAGAGTGCCAAAGAGGATATTGGTCAGGATCTTTGGATAAATTAAAGTCTCCCAAAAATACTTGGAAATCAGAAGGTACTTCATTAACAATTTTTATATCGGTTTCAATGCCTATGCCTTTCCAAATAGAAGAAATATTTTCGGCGGTTTTTTTGTATTTGGGAAGAGTTAACAGCGTTATGGACAATTTAGCGCTTTGCGATGCCGATTCCTTGTATTTATCAAGCAAAGTTTTTGCGTGTTCCAAGTCCTGTTGGTATAAATCCTGGCCCGGAACATTTGCGAAAGACAAAGGAGAAAAGGACCCATTGCTTTTTTGGCCTTGCGAAAAACTATCGGGAATTGAATACGAGAGAGATTCTCGTAGGGTTTTTGAAGAAAGATCTTTATCATTGGTGTTGTAAAATAAAGTGACAAGCTTATGGTAGTTTGTTGACTTTACAACGCTAACGTTTCTAAAGAAATAAAAGTTGGTGTTTTTGAAATTCACATCCTCAAGGCTTGCAATCTTGGATATTTCCGAAAGAACAAAGGCTGTCTTTAGAGAATCTTGCGTTGGGTAAAATTGGTAGGAAATTATATCTTTCGGATTTTTGACAGCTACCAAGCGAATCGACTCTACGAAATTCCCGTTTAATTTCAGATTATCTATCTTGTAATCCCCTACTCCTATAAACCCGCTTTTGAAAATCGGTCTTGAAACCGTAACAAGAAACGGAGAATAACTATTTTTAAGAGTAAATACAATTGTATGCTTGTCAGGTCTTTGAATGGAAACGTCGGAAAAAGAATAGTTTATCAGGTCAGAAGTAAGAGCAATATTGTCGCTAAAAACGATATCCTTTTTTAGATAAAACGTATACGTTTTATCATTATTCTCAATTTTCCAGTTTTTCGCAATTGAAGAAACAGGTGCCCCGTCGTCTCCGACAGATGTCAGTCCGCTTGAAATTTTATAAAGAATTGAAGGGGGAAGATCATCTATGGTGTAGGCTCCGACAATTCCGATTGTCGATTTTCTAGCAAGGGTGATTTCGTTTATGGCAAATCCGAGAATCGATCTTAGAACGAAAAAAACCAAAAGCCCAAGAGCAAAATAGATCAAGATAATTTTGCCCCATCTTCTTAAATATGCTTTAAAAAGCCAGAATATAAGCCTGCGTCTTATAGCAATCATAGTTGAATTATCGGGGGATAAGCAGAATTACTGATAAAACAGCAAAAAGGATTGATAAAGTAATCGTTACAGCGACAAGCAGTTTCTCAATGCTTTGCTTACTTCGATAAAATTGTCCTTCTCCCCCGCCGAAAGCAGACGATAAACCGCTTCCTTGCATCTGAATAAGAATAACACCGATAAGAAGCGCTGATACTATGATTTCCAGAATGATAAAAATCATTATACTATTATATAATCTCGGTTAGTGCCTTTGCAAGTTTGTCGGAATCATGATAAATGGGAAATTTTTCATCCACCAAATCTTGCTTAACTATCTTAATGTCGGAACCTGTTTTTGCATTATCTGATTTTACATAATCGTATTGGCGGGAGAATTTTTGCGGGATTTTTGGCTTAGTATTGCTGTTTACCAGAAAATAATCAAAAACGTTGGACTTACAATGTTTTACTATAGCGGCAACGAAATCTTTTATTTCATAGGATGGAGTTTCGAAACTCTTATTGGCAACATTAACTATAAATATTTTCTTTGCTTTGGATTTATTAATTGCTTTTATGATATCCGGAACCAAAAGTACAGGAAGAACAGTTGTGTATAAGTCGCCCGGCCCCCCGATTACAACATCCGCATCCAGAATCGCATCAACCACTTCTTTCGGCGCGCTTGGATTTTCAGGCCGAAGGTAAAGTTTTTCTATTTTTCCCGTAAATCTGCCTAAATCTATATTTTCTTCTCTTTCTACTTTTTGCCCGGTTGACGTAAGCGCCCAAATAGAAACGCTTTCCGAAGAAGAAGGAAAAATTCTGCCGGTTACTTTAAAAATTCTCTGCATTTCACTTACTGCTTTGCCGAAATCCCCCATTACCGCAGTTAATGCTACAAGCATCAGGTTTCCGAATTTATGTCCTGGCAAATCACCGTCTGCGCCATATCTATCTCCAGGGAATCTGAAAGTTAAGAGGTCTTTCATTATTTTGTCCTCATTTGACATAGAAGCAATACAGCTTACTAAATCTCCGGGAGGCGGAATTCTGTAAAATCTTCTAAGTCTTCCTGCTGATCCGCCGTCGTCTGTCATTGCCACCACAACCGTAATATTCTTATAATGTTTTTTCAGGCCTTTTATGAGATTGGCAGTTCCGATTCCGCCGCCAAGACAAACTATTTTTTTGTTATCCATGTTAGGAAACCTATTATAGCAGATAGGAAAAATGAGGCAAGGACGTAGGCGAAAAATGTGCTGATAAATACCTTAGGAATAGTGAATCCAGCGAAGGAAAGACCTTTAAAAAGAAATGAAGTAATTGAGATGTTGGCAACAAAAATAGTCAGAATATAAAGAATAATTACATTTACTAGAAATGAAAACATGCCTAAAGTTACTAAATTAAAAGGGAAAGAAATGATATTTAGAATCGGTCTTAGTATCGTAAACAGAATAAAGAGCAAAAATCCGCCGAGAATATATGACGTAATATCACCCGAAACCCTTACGCCCTGCATAATTTGAGTAAGAAGAAATAAAGAAAAAGAGTAAAAGAATATACTTCTTAGTACGGTTTTCATATATTGAAATCGTACCAAATCCAAAGTATCATTTCAACCCATTCATTGACTTTTGGCCTATATTGTGATTAAATCCACCCATGACAACTTCAGCAGAGATTAGGCGGGGGCCATCCGCTATGCGTTTTGAGCCGGCAACTGGAAGGGCCAAGGAAAGATTAGAAGCAGATTGCATAATTTTACTTAGGAAAACAGAACTCACTCCTCTTGATTTCGAATACTTCGTACATAGCATGATTGCCCTAATGGAAAGGACTCAAGAGGGTCCTGCGATAAGGACGCCATATCTAGTGGACGAAGAAAGCAGGCATGCTATATATTTACAAAAATACCATAGAACCAAAGAAGCCAATGTATATATTTGTCCTAAATGGGAAGCACTTCCGGAACGTGAACGTGAGGCTGTACGTTCGGAAACTACAGAGTCTTTCTTAAGCGAAGTTGTTGCTACGAAGCGTCCTGAAGGAGAAAATAAAGTGGTAATTGCTATTAATCGTATGATTGTTTATCCGCCAAGCTACAATAAAGACGAACACGTGTCGTATGCAACCGGAGAAAAAATACGCCCAGATATAAAAGTACGGCCTTTAGGCGAGAGTGTTTTTACGGGTGAACAAAGTAGGACACTTGCCAGTAGGATTTTTAGGTTATGGAAGCAAACAGATACAAATAAAGCCCCGCAAGTATAAATCCAATTTAACGCCTATGGTAGAAACAGCAGGAAATAAGATAGTATATATAGAAGACTATCGCTTAAAAGAACAGATAAGCAATCAGGATATTTTACCAACAGGTCAGTTTTTGTCTAGAAAATTATTCGGTCTCGGCAAGAAATACATCCAAAGGAGCGAATCTAATCAATGTTGCCTGAAATGGAGTGGTTCTTATGGAGATTTGGCAATAGAAATAAAAATGTGGCCTTCGGGAACAACTTCCATCCACTGGCAAAATCCGAGAGAAGAAGAACGATGGTATATGGACGAAAGCAAAAGGAATAAAGTGGAATTTGGCATAATAGCCTCTAAAGTTCCGCTTTCAAGAATTGGCTGGACTATAATTCCGCTTGTCGCATTGGGAGGGGAAGTCCTGGCATCTGCAACTTTGGCGTTTAATGAAAATTCAAATCCTTTGTGGAGAAGGGGGAAATTCCCGGAGGGGCCTAGAGAGTTACCTATCAGGGGAATATCTCAAATTGATCCGGTTCGATCAAGCGTAGTTGGGTTTAGGTCTCTTAGCGGGGCAATAGACACTCTAACGGAATTTAAAACTATGGTTGTAGGATCAGATAGTTTTACGAAATAAATTACATTTCCGCCATGCGGTTTTTTCCGAAGTTTTTACCTTGACAGATAATTTTTTATAATATAGTATTGCGCAATACATAAGGCACGTTGTTAAAACAATATGCTAGAATTTGAAAGAAGATTTTCTGCGCCTCAATCCCCGGAGTTTCAGCCAATAATTGGTTATAGGGAGTTTGAGAAATCTCCTTGGATTGTTGTAAAACAGACGAATGCTCTCCTAGAACTTTTTAATAAAGGTGTAATTCGTAAGCCTGGGCCAGCAAAAGAATATTTTCGTGACTACACTTTTCAATCTTACCTAACGAGAGCAGAAGAAGGATCAGCCGTTCTCTACGATGATCAAAAGCAATCCCATACAGATGTTGATTTGGAGACAAGAGAAGCAACTCGTCACGCTTTAGTTGTTTTTGCTTGGATGCGTGATAGAACTAAATCACCTTTTTTGCCAAAGGGATTTTCAAGAAAAGGAATGCTTAAGCCGCCAATGACGCAAGAAGAATTCATGAAAAGGATTAGGGAGATGAAGATAACAATATTGCAAGTCGTAGAAGGCAACATCCAATCCCATGTAACTCCCGAAGCACATCCTGCTTTTTTAAGAACCTTTAAGTTCTTTGAGGTGGGTAGTGATTTGCCAATAAAATTGGCTCCAGACGAAAAAGAGCGGGAAAAAATAGCTAAAGACAAATTCAACGATCTTTTAAGAGGTATTGATATTTCTCTTGAATAAATTCCATAGTAGAACTATGCGTAGCCGGGGAAAAAATCGGTTTTTATTTTACTTTTGAAAATTCCCATATCGAGTAAAGTTTTTTCAAACGCGTTAACCATTGAATGCGGACCGGACAAGTAGAACATCCGTTCCTGAAAATCAGGTATTTCCCCTCGTATCATTTCCCCATCTATTCTTCCGACTTTTCCCAGCCAACCTTGCGGGAGCAAATTTTCACTTGTTAAAGCATAAATTGTTTTTATCCCAAGCTCCATTTGCGCTTGGTCGAAAACGTCTTTGTAAACGATCTCTGAAACTTGCTTATCTGAATACAAAAGGACAATATCACGTTTTTCGTGAACATCAATAAGATATTTGATTATACTTCGGAATGGAGTTATTCCAATCCCGCCGGCTATAAAAACAAGTTTTTGTTTCGGGTCTTTTGGCAAAGTGAAATCGCCAGCAAGTTGTGAGGCAACTACAGGAGTATTAGGTTTAATATTTACCAGTGCGTTCTTGAAACTGCTTCC
The DNA here is from genome assembly GCA_030651475.1 of Candidatus Levyibacteriota bacterium. GTDB lineage: Bacteria > Patescibacteriota > Microgenomatia > Levybacterales > UBA12049 > JAUSEW01. Next base: position 228,947 of record JAUSEW010000027.1, on the reverse strand, counting down.
TTGGGCATAAAACTTTAGTCCGAATCTCAAATCATTTTCCGTAGGTGAAGACGCTATGGTAAAGTATCTTCTGTTTCCTCTTGAATCGGTGCGCGAATGTTCAAATGTCCATTCCGCATACTGTCCGGGTACAAACGAGAGTTTCTTTTTTGGCGTAAATACGAAATCAAAAATATCAGGAGCAATTTGAATTTTTTCTTTAAGGAAAAGAATAAGTTTTTGTTTGGGGCTGACAATGTAAGAAAAAATATTGCCAGTTAGTAATGCCATTTCAGGGGTGAAATACAAGCTTCCGAAATGTACTTGCGGAGAAAACAATAATCCCACCATAATTCCATACCAAACCTGTAATCCTTTTGTCGGAGGAGTTGTTGAAGGTTCAATAAGCATCACAAATGCAAAGAAAAGAAGCGCTGAATGCAAAAGCGCTTGATTAAGAATTGCAAGCAGATTACTCCCGTTAAAAATGGCAAAAGTAATGATTACGAAAAGTGTCGTTGCCAAAAAACTAAAAGCAAGATTTACCTTTTGAACTTTTTTAAGAATAAGAAATCCTCCTAAAATAGTTAAAGGTATCATCGCGAAGCTTCCTACCCACCAAGAAGCGAATTGGTTAGTTCCTACTGCTGTTAAGAAAACCGCAATTGCCACTGGATTAAAGATATGTTTTTTATTAATTGCCAGAATATATTTTGACGCCATTGCCAAAACTCCAGCCAGCCCTAGATATGCAGCTCCTTGAATGGATTGACTGGGGGTGATGATAAGCGTCAGGATAAGGGCAGAGATATAAACGGATTCAACATTGGTCGGCGCATTAAATATTTTGGCAAATATTTTATTGGTTATCCAGGATACGGTTACAAGAATTGCTACCGAAAAAATAATTGAGAATACAGAGAAAGATAGAATTCCGAAAAGACTAAGCACAGCGGCGTTAAAAAGAAGCGCGATGAGATAATATAGTACCAGGCGGTACATGGTTATTCTGTCCAGGAAATTATCAATAAATCTCATAGATACTATAAGTAGTATACTACGAAGTATGGGAAATTTTTGGAAGAAGCTTTCTAAACCTTTTACTGTTTTGGCGCCGATGGACGGAGTAACCGATACGGTTTTCCGCCAAATAATTAATAGTATCGGACGGCCCGATGTGTTTTTTACCGAATTCGTAAATTGCGAAGGATTATTATCTGCAGGGAAAAAGGTAGTAGCAGAACGTTTGAAATATGTTCGCAATGAACAGCCTATTGTCGCGCAAATTTGGGGAGTTAAGCCGGACAGTTTTCGTAAAGTTGCGCAATATATAAGAAAACTTGGTTTTGCAGGAATAGATATAAATATGGGCTGTCCGGACAGAGCAGTTATTAGGGATGGAGCTTGTGCCGGATTAATCAAAAATCCAAATCTTGCCCAAAAAATTATTCAGGCGGCCAAGAAAGGCGCAGACGGACTGCCTGTAAGTGTCAAAACGCGCATAGGTTTTCATGCTGAAGACATCGAAGAATGGATTGGTTTTCTCCTTAAGCAAGATTTATCTGCGATTAGTATTCATTTACGAACCGTACGGGAATTATCCAAAGTACCGGCCCATTGGGAGTTGATGCCGAAGATTATGGAATTAAGAAATAAAATTGCTCCGAAAACTTTCATCATAGGGAATGGCGATATTAAGTCTCTTGCAGAAGTTAAGGAAAAACATAAGCTATATGGATGCGATGGTTATATGATCGGTACGGGAATTTTCGCAAATCCTTGGTTATTTAATTCTTCGGTGAAGCTTGAAGATATTGTGGTCAAAGAAAGATTAAATCTTTATCTAAAACACATTGATTTATTTTCAAAAACATGGGGAGAAAGCAAGAATCCTGCTACTTTGAAAAAATTTTGCAAGACGTATGTCAATAATTTTTCCGGCGCAGTTTCCTTACGGGAAAAAATAATGTTATCGAAATCTCTCAAAGAATTGCGAGATACAATAACCACCTATATATCCCCCAATCTTCCTAACGCGCTTAAATTCTTACCTTAAGAATTAGCCGAAGGGGAGGAGCAAAACGACGCAGTGATCCGGCTGGGATTCGAACCCAGGACCAAGAGCTTAAAAGGCTCCTGCTCTACCACTGAGCTACCGGACCGTATTTAAACTTATCAATTATATCAACAAAACCTTTTGCTTGACAAGGCGTGAAAAACCTGCGTACACTGGATTTAGCTAAAAACGAAAGGAGGTGAGAAAATGAGTAATGACATTGGTCAGACTTTAATATCCTCCCTTAACAACGGGATTGTCGGAGTTGCAATATTTGTCCCAAAACTTCTTACCGGAGTCATCATTATCATTATCGGCATTATAGTTTCGTCCCTTCTTAAGCAATTGGTTATTGGAGTTCTCAAAGCCTTAAAAGTTGAGAACTTGCTTAGGAAATACAGCGTTCCGGAAGCAAAAGAAGAATTTACATGGACAAATATCTTGGCAGAAATAGCCAGATGGTTCGTATTTATACTTTTCTTAATCCCAGCGGTCGATGTATGGGGACTATCAAGAGTATTTACGGTTCTAAATGAGTTTTTAATGTATCTGCCAAACGTATTTGTGGCGGCAATCATAGGCTTGGTAGGATTTGTCTTTGCCAAACTCGCTCACGATGTAGTTTTGGCGTCTGCCAAAACAGTTTCGTCGGAAACAGCCAATACAATCGCAGGTGTTTCCAAATGGGCTGTTAATGTATTTGTTATATTGGCAGTTCTAAATCAGCTGGGAGTTGCAACAGACCTAATCAGGATATTATTTACCGGTTTTGTTGCAATGGTTGCAATAGCCGGGGGAATATCCTTCGGTTTAGGCGGCAAAGATGTAGCCAAAGGCATATTGGATGCCATCAAGAACAAGCTAAAATAGAAGTAGTAATTGTCTAATGTGGGTATTTTAGATATAATACTACGAAGTGTTTGTTGTGGTAAAATTTATTCACGCGTAATTTGGCCCCTTCGTCTAGTGGCCTAGGACATCTGGTTTTCAGCCAGAGAATCACCGGTTCGAATCCGGTAGGGGCTACAAATATGCTACACTGCTAAAGCCGTGGTTTTAAACAATAAGCAGAAAATTATAGAAGAAATTCTCAATAGTTTTATACATGGTATTGGCATCATCCTCTCAATTATTGGCTTAGTGGTTCTTTTTTTGGACCCTGCCAAAACAAATACTTCCATCAAAATTATAGGTTTTGGCGTTTTTGGAACTTGTTTAATACTAATGTATCTAACGTCAACTCTTTCACATAGTTTAACCTTTACAAAAGCAAGAAAGGTATTTCTGGCCTTTGATTATTCGTCAATTTTTCTTCTTATAGCTGGGACATATACTCCTTTTATGATACTCGTTTTAAAAGGAAGGCTTGGATGGGTTTTGTTAGGCATAGTATGGTTACTTGCAATACTTGGGATAATACTTAAAGCAGTCTTCTTAGAAAAACTGAAACTATTGACACTGGTTTTTTACTTGTTGCTTGGGTGGATTGCTCCAATTGTAGTCAAACCTCTTTGGGTATCATTAAAACCCGATATGCTTTCCCTTCTTGTTTTAGGTGGCATTTGTTATTCTTTTGGCATATTTTCCTTCGCTTATAAAAAAATTCCATTTAGTCACGCAATTTGGCATTTATTCGTTTTATTGGGAAGTGTTTTCCATTTTCTCGCTGTACGCTTAATATAATTAATTGCGTTATATTTTCAATTTTCTTAGTATCGTCACATAAAAAACCCCCATGACAGCAGCTGCTAATAAACACCGGTATCTCACCTGGGAGGCGAAATATCATTCTTATCTACCTCATCAAACCAGAGAATAAATTTTTTGTTTTTCCCTTCCATATTTATGCATCAACTTTATTTTGCACATCACCCGCAAGATAAGAGCGAATGTTCTCAATTGTCACATCAAGAATCTGTCCGACTGCTTCATTACTATTGAAAGCATTATGATTTGTGTATAGAACTTCATTTCTATTTAATAGCACGTGATTAAGAAGCTGGGTTTTGATATCACATTTTTTCAAAAATTCATCACTTAGTAACTCCCGTTCTTCTTTAAGAGAACATTCTTCCTCCAAAACATCAAGTCCAACGGATTTAAGAATTCCAAGCTCAAGCCCATCCAAAATTGCCTGAGTTTCAACAAGAGGACCGCGTGCAGTATTTATCAGAATACTACCTTTTTTAAACTTTTTAATATTGTCTTTGTTTATTAGATGTTCTGTCTCAGCTGTAAGAGGAATATGAAGCGTTATGATATCCGAATTACTAATCAGCTCGTCAAAGGAAACATATTTAACATTTTCAGGAGAAAAAGTATTTGCTTGTTGCGATTTTGTAAAAACCATGACATTCATTTCAAAAGACAATGCAAGCTTTACAACTTTACTGCCAATCTTCCCGACACCAACAACACCAATCGTCTTACCGGCAAGATCAAATCCACGAAGCCCCTCAAGACTAAAATCACCTCTACGACTATGCTCAATAGTTGGTATTAAATTGCGACTTAGTGCAAGAATCAATGCAAATGTATGTTCAGCAACTGCATGCGCTCCATAAGATGGAACATTTACTACTGTGATTCCTTTTTGCTTGCAATAATCAAGATCAATATGATCATAACCAGTTGAGCGGGTCGCGATAAATTTGAGGTTTGGGAATTTATCAAGAGTTTCTTGATTTAATTCAGAGTAAATAAAAGTTGAAATAATTGTGGATTTGAATAACGATTCGTCTTTCCCGTCATGTGCTTTTTCATCAGTAAATACAGCTTGTATCTGAGGATCAATCTTCTGGATATGTTCTATTTCCCATTTTTCAATTTCGAAAAAGACAATTGGCTCCATATATAAACAGTATCACAATTACAAATAAAATTCTATTTATTGTACTGGCTGTGACATTATGGTGGGAGTAATATACAGATTTTCCCTAGGTGTCAACGTAGTCCACCTCCCAGGTTATCTATACAGGTTATCTATATCTGCATTTAATATCGATTTTATGCACGATGTAGATAAAATTTATCGTTTGAAGACTTGTGCTTGAGATACTCCTATATCTGCTGGGGTTTTAGCGTCAAGTGATTTACTTACTTCCAAGGCAAGTTTTACGCTTTTATTGTAAATTTGGCCTAAGCTATCGTTTGGTTTTAAAAGCGCATAAATCCTTCGCGCTGCATGGAGTTGTTCTTCTGCTTCTCTTAGTCGTGCTGTATATCCTACTTCACCCAAACTATTTCTTGCTTGAGTGTCTTCTAATAGTCTCCTTTTTTTCCAAAATCCAATTAGACCTATGTCTACAGCTGTGCGTTCAATATTCCCTAAAGTCTTTTTCAGTCCAATATTTTCCGCCCTAAGAAGCGTAGCTGATTTATTTTCATCTAGTTCGCGTCTTACTACTTCGTCGTATATAATACGAGATACATAGCCTGGAATTGTTGATTTTTCTTTACGTTCTGCCATTACGATAGTATATCATAAACCTCATAAAACCTCAAACTGCTTACCCTATATTTTTTTGACATGCTGGGAATCATATCGGAAAAAATTAAAAAATGTTGTTGCTTTTGCAATAGCGTTATATTAAAATTCATCGGTATGGCAATGACACTGGTCGTTGGGTCGCAATGGGGCGACGAGGGAAAAGGGAAAATAATTGATTATCTCTCCGCAAACTCCGACTACGTAATCCGCTTTCATGGAGGAAACAATGCAGGACATACGATTATTAATGACTATGGAAAATTCGCCATGCACCTTATCCCTTCCGGAGTTTTTTACAAAAACACAACAGCAATAATTGCCAACGGAACTGTTTTGGACCTGCAAGTTTTGGTTGACGAAATTAAAATGTTGAAAAAAGTTGGAGTTAATCTTGCCAATAGACTTATCATTTCTCCCCGCTGCCATATTATAATGCCCTACCATAAATTATTGGAAAAAGTTTACGAGAAAGCTAAGGGAAAAAGTAGAACCGGATCAACCGGTAGGGGCATTGGACCGGTTTATGCCGATAAAGTCAGTTATAACGGAATTAGACTTGCTGATCTTTTCGACCAAAAAATATTTAAAGAAAAACTTTCGATACAACTATTGGTAAAAAATAAAATTCTTCAAGCGCTTGGGGAAAAACCTTTGCGGCAAAAAGAAATAGAAAAAAATATTCTTGCGTGCTTTAGGAAATTGCTGCCGTTTATTAAAGAACCTTATTCAATATTTCAAAAAGTTATTAAGCAAAAAAAACATCTTCTTTTTGAAGGAGCGCAAGGTGTTTTCCTGGACAATGATTGGGGCACGTATCCTTTCGTTACCGCATCCACATCTCTTTCCGGAGGAATTGCAGCGGGCACTGGAATTCCGGCGCAAAAGTTAACATCCGTTATCGGTGTAGTTAAAGCATATACAACAAGAGTTGGAGAAGGACCTTTCCCAACAGAATTATTAGATGGAATAGGAGAAAAATTAAGAACTGTAGGGGGAGAGTTTGGTGCGACTACCGGCCGTCCTAGACGCTGCGGTTGGTTTGATGCCGAACTAATTAAATTCGCAGGAGAAATTAACGGCTTTACAGAACTGGCAATAACCAAATTAGATATTCTTGATACTTTTAAAGAAATAAAAATCTGCACTCATTATACTTTGAATGGGAAAAGAGTTTCCTATTATGACGGAGACGCAAATTTTTTAGCAAAAGTAAAACCGGTTTACAAAACATTCAAGGGATGGGAAAAATCAACAAAAGGAATTACGAAATATAGCAATCTGCCTATGCAAGCAAAGCAATATTTAAAAGCAATATCGGATTTAACTGGAGTTAAAATAAAATTAATCTCAACCGGACAGAAAAGAAGTGAGATAATCAAGTTATATTGACATTGTGTAAGTAAAAATATGCCATTACCAAAACGTTATGCAGGGCAAGTTCCCGATATGATAAAAGTTTGGGAACCGGAGGGGTATTTTCGGGCTCAAGCTAAAATTTGGGAAGCCCAAAGTGAAGCCAGACACGAACTTTATGGTAAGCCAACGGCAAGACAATTAAAACAAATTCTCGCTGCTTTAGAGCTAACTCCCAAGGACATAATAGCTCTTAATGAAGCAAAAGGGCACGAAACGAATAAATTACTTCGAAAAGTTCAAACTAAACTTTCTCCTGAAGCAGGAAATTTTATTCATTTAGGAAACACCAGTTCCGACGTACTGGATACAAGCCTTTCCTTGCAAATAATAGAATCTTTGAATATCGTAGGGAATGATTTTGATCAATTGGGAAAATCTTTAAAAAAACTTGCGCTTAAACATAAGGAAACGTTGCAGATTGGAAGAACACACGGTCAACATGCAATACCTCAAACTTTTGGTCGTCAAATTGTGGGATGGTATGCGGAAGTAAAACGCGGAATTGAAAGAATTGATCGTGCTAAAAAAGTAATTGCTTTTGGAAAATTGTCTGGCGAGATCGGAACTCATGTATTTATCTCTCCGGAATTGGAGGAAGAAGCACTAGCCAAATTAGGTCTAAAACCGGACGAAGCACCAACTCAAATTATCAGTCGTGATCGGCACGCAGAAGTGGTCGCCTTAATGGGGATAAACGGAACAACGCTTGCCCGAATTGCCACAAACATTAGGCTTCTGGGTATGACTGATATAGGCGAAGTACGAGAGCCTTTTGACCCAAAAGATCAACAAGGATCAAGCGCAATGCCCCATAAAAGGAACACGGAATTAACAGAGCGTGTCGTAGGATTAAATCGGGAGGTTAGGGAAAAAGTTGCAACAGAGTTAGACACAGCTATAACATGGCTTGAGCGAGATATTAGTCATTCATCAAGTGAACGTTTTGTCTACCCTGATTTATTTGGGTGCTTATCTTACGCAGCTAAGCTAACAACACTTGTTATGGACGGATTAGTAGTAAATGCAGATAGGATGGTCAAGAATATGGACAAAACACACGGGGCTATTTATAGCTCTCGCTTGTTGAATGTTTTACTAGAAACCCAAAAGATTTCAAGGACGGAAGCTTATGAGTTAGTAAAAGAACTTTCTCAAAAGGCAATAGATACGGAAACTCCATTAACTAAGCTCGTGTCGGACAATATAAAAATCGCAAGACTTCTGAAGCAGGACCAAATTACCGAACTTTTCGATCCAAGCTTCTATCTTAAAAATATCGATGTTGCATTCAAGCGAACAGGACTAATTTCTTCTAAAAACAAGGAGTAAATTTCTTATTCCCATTCCATTGTTGCCGGGTGGATTAAGAGGATACGAATAATCTTTGGAGGTCTTTACGCACTAATTTTCCCATAGCATTCCTGGGAAGTTCTTTGGTAAATATGATTCTAGCTGGAGATTTCGAACTCCCAAGTCTTTCTCTGCAAAATTCAATAATTTCCTGTTGAGTAGCCTTGCTTCCTGTATTGAGCACAATAACAGCTGCGACAGCTTGCCCCCATTCATTGTCTGAAATCCCAATTACTCCTGCATCAGCAATTTCAGGATTACCTAAAAGTATCGTTTCAACTTCTGCGGGTGGAATTTTTTCTCCGCCACGTATTATCATATCGTCAGCCCTTCCCATACAGTAAACATTTCCTTCATTGTCAATCCACCCAAGATCACTAGTAGTTAACGTGTTTCCATCAAGAATATCTTTTGTCTCTTTCTGCCTACCGAGATATCCCTTCATGACTCGATTTGTTCTAATTGTTATCCGTCCTAATTCTCCACCGTTTTCATCCTCTCGCGGAGGGATCTCGTTCCCTGCATCATCAACGATTGTTATCTTTACTCCCTCTATTGGCTTTCCAATTCCATAGGTAAGCACGTATTGCTTTTTCCGTAGCTCTGCTTCTGTTTCATGTCCTGTTATTTTGTGGGCTTCTGAACCCAACACAGCAACCGTTCCTCCTGTTTCTGTTAATCCATACGCCCTTACGAATGACACTTGTGATAATTTTTTTATTGCTTCAAGAATTACATTGAGAGGCATTTGAGATCCACCATAGGTTATTTGCCTAAGATTACTTAAATCATGTTTGGGAAAATCTGGGTGACTAATAATTTGCTCTATTTGTGTTGGAACAAGTGTTGCGCGTTGTACGCCGTTAGCAAGTGCTTGCAATAAACTCTCTGGTTTAATGTCCGGAAGAAGCACCATGGTTCGGCCTTCTGCGATAGACGAAAATACTCCTTGCAAAGCAGCTACATGGAAAAGTGGCGTTGTTATAAGAATGGTTTCCTGTTTTTCAAGATCTTCTGGAAACGAAAGTAACTCAGTAAAACTTCTATGTTGTTGTTCGACAGCCTTTGGAAACGACGTGGTTCCAGACGTAAACATAATAACTGTTACATCTTCATCTGTTCCGTTTGGATCATTAATTTCATCTGCTTCCTCCTGGTTAATGAAATCTTGATAGCTTAATTCTCCTTCTAGTTTTTTCTCCATGTCTGTTCCAAGGGAAACATATTGTATATTTGGATTAATATCTTTTCTTATAGCCTGAGCGTCTTGTCTATTTCGATCTGCATAAAGCAATACTTTTGCATGTACAATATTAAGCATATAAGTTAGCTGATCATGTTTACTTCTAAAATTAAGTGGAACGAATTCCGCTCCAAGTAAAGCTGTTGCAAAATATGCTTGTATATATTCGGGAGAATTCCCTGACAGCATCGCAACTCGATCGCCACGCCCAACTCCAATTTTAGACAAACCATGAGCTATTTTAGTAGACTTTTCATAGAGAGTTTCATACGTAATGTTTCTTTCTCCAAACTTAATTACAACTCTATCAGGCCAAAGCGCTCGTGCCACGCTGAGAATATCTGTAGTTCGGAAAGAAGAACCCTGTTTATTTTCTTGATCAACGTCTTGGGGAATGATATGTTCTGACCGTCTTTCTGGCATAAATGTAAATAATTTTAACGCAGCGTAAGTATAAGAGAAATTAAATGTGTTTTCAAGTTTCTATTCCCACTCCATTGTTGCCGGAGGTTTGGTAGTAATATCGTAGACGACTCGGGAAACTCCTTCGACTTCATTAACAATTCTGCTTGAAATTTTTTGCATCAAATCATAGGGAATGCGTGCCCATGTTGATGTCATTATATCTTTTGATTCAACTATTCTTATGGCAACAACCTCACCAAAATTCCTTCCGTCCCCTTTTACAGCCGTTGAAAACGCGTTTGTCAAAACAGGAAATGACAAAAAAACATTTTGCAAAATTCCCGTCTTTTCTAGCTCCGACAGCACTATCTCATCCGCTTTTTTCTCCATTTCCAATCTTTTTCTTGTGACCTCTCCCCTAATCCTAACTGCAAAACCAGGACCCGGAAAAGGCTGCTTGTTAATAAATTCTTCGGGTAAACCTAGCTTCCTTCCTATTTCCCTAACCTCATCTTTGTAAAAACTCCTCATTGGCTCGAGTAATTTCAATTTCATCTTTTTAGGTAATCCTCCGACATTATGGTGGCTTTTTATTTTTGCCGAATGTTTTGTTCCTTGACTTTCTATAACATCAGAATAGATGGTTCCTTGCAGCAAAAATCTCACATCGTTGCCCTTTTTTATCTGCTTACGCATTTCCTTTTCAAAAATTCTGATATAAAAATTCCCTATAATTTTACGTTTTTGTTCCGAATCTGTAACCCCTTTTAGGAGTTTTAGCATTTCTTTTCTTACGTTTACAATGATGGGTTTAATGCTTAGGCTTTTGAAAATCTTTTTAATGTATACGTCTGTTTTTGGTCTCATCAAACCGTTATCAACGTAAATGGGGATAAATTTTTTACCAATTATTTTTGCAACTAAAACTGCGACAACTGTCGAATCAACTCCTCCTGAAACCGCGCCTATGGCATACGAACTGCCAACTTCTTCTTTTATTTTATTTTGTATTTTTTCTATGTCAATTTCTCTTTTTTGTATTTTCGCGTCGCAAAGATTAATGAAATTCTTGAGAATCCGTGAACCGTATTCCGTATGTTCAACTTCCGGGTGGAATTGAACTCCGTAGATTTTCTTTTCTTCATTTCCCACGAATGCAAAAGGTACCCCGTCGGATGAACCAATCACCTTAAAACCTTTAGGTAATTCAATCACCTCATCGCCGTGTGACATCCAGACGGTAAACTGCTGCGGCAGTTTATTTCCCATTTCCCATTTCCCATTTCCCATTTTTAGTGACGCAGGACCATACTCCTTCTTGCCTGGTATTACCTTACCGCCCAAAAGGCTCGTAGCCAATTGGAATCCATAACAAATTCCGAGAATGGGAATTCGTAAATCAAATATCTCTTTATTTATTGTTGGGGATTTTTTCTGATAAACAGATGATGGGCCTCCGGAAAGGATAATACCTTGAGGTTTTTCCTCCTTTATTCTTCTATATGCTTCTTGCGGATTAACAATTTTTGTTAAAACTCCGAAACCCTTTATGCGCCTTGCAATTAAATGTGAGGTTTGGGAACCGAAATCAACAACAAATATCATAAAGCTTACGCATAGTTTTTTCCAGGATTTGTAATCAGAATATCATGGGGATGGCTTTCTATCAAAGAAGCCTGTGTTATCCTAATAAAACGGGCTTTTTTCCAAAGCTCTTTAATATTGATTGCCCCAACATAGGACATACCTGATCTTATCCCCCCCAATACTTGACTAACAATTTCATTAACGGTTCCTTTTATGGGAACCAAGCCCTCGACTCCCTCTGCAACTAAAATTCTATCGCCGTAATCTTTCCCATGGAATTCCTCTTCTGATTTTATCTTCGTTCCTTTTTCCATCGCGCCAACCGATCCCATACCCCTATACTCCTTGAAAATATATTTGTTTTTCGCTGTTTTAAAAACACTTCTAAACCTATGAGGAACTTGTTTTTCATTAAGTTTAACTATTTTTCCCGGAGCTTCAAGAGCTGACGCAAAAAAACTTCCCATCATTACGGTTGATGCGCCTGCAGCTAATGCTTTTACGATATCACCGGAATATTTAATTCCTCCATCTGCAATAATAGGAACCCCAAGCTTTTTTGCAATCCTAGATGTTTCCATTATTGCTGTTATTTGAGGTACCCCCATGCCTGAAATTATCCTTGTTGTACAAATTGCGCCCGGTCCCATACCAACCCTTAGTCCGTCCACCCCCGCCTTTATTAGTCCTATAGCTCCGTCGTATGTTGCCACGTTTCCTGCAATAATTTCAAGTTTTGGATATTTCTTTTTGAGAAATTTCACAGCTTCAATAATTGTTTTCGTGAAGCCATGAGCAGAGTCAATAACAACAACGTCTACTTGTGCATGAAGCAAAGCTTTTGTTCTTTCCTCGAAATTTTTTCCCGCAATCGCCGCTCCCACAAGAAGCGCTTGCCCTGAGCTTGCCGAATGGGTGCTTTTTACAATTTTGACTTCTTTTACTTGATCCCCTACGGTTAGGTTTCTGTGAATAATGCCTATGCCTCCCAACTCTGCGAGGGCAATCGCAAGCTTACTTTCCGTAACCGTATCCATAGGTGCTGAAACAAGAGGAATTGATAGTTTTATTTTTTTTGTAAGTTGAGTAGAAAGGTTTATGTCGGAACGGGTAAAATCCGAATAACCTGGAACGAGAAGAACATCATCGAAAGTTAGACCTAGCGGATATGTAAGTTTTAGTGGCTCCATAATTAACTCTATACCATCTCTTCTATTTTGTCAAGGCTATTTTATTTTTCTTGCTAACATTTCCTTTTTAATGTACTGTTAAATAAGTAACCAAAAATGAAAGACGGAGCGCTTAAAATTTTATTTATATCTAATGGAATTTTCGTATTCGCAGACAGCCTCCTAGGCCCTTTATATGCCGTGTTTGTCCAGAAATTTGCAGATGGAGTTTTAGCAATAAGCATATCCTGGACAGCATTTCTTATCTCAACTACACTATTCACATTTTTAATTTCCCGTGTTGGTGACAAAATACGAAAAGATGACATGCTTATGGCAAGTTTTATAGTAAGAGCGATTGTTTGGTTAAGTTATATATTCGTCGGTAACATACCTCAATTAATAGCTCTACAGATATTTTTAGGTATTGGCGAGGCTTTGGGATCGCCATCGTTTAGTGCAATTTTCGCAGAACACTTAGATAAAAACCATCATGTTCAGGAATATGCCGATTGGAGGCTAATTGCAAACATTGTTACTGCTGTAGGAACTATGTTAGGAGGATTAATTGTCGCAAAGCTTGGTTTTGAATATTTGTTCTTGGCAATGTCCTTACTTGCCGTAATATCATTTTTGGAAATTCTGCAAAGATCAAAGAAGGCCGGAATAGCTTAAGTCGAAAACTACTTATCCAACGAAATACCCCTTTGAGAACAGCATAAATAAAATAAATAGCAAGATTAAACCAATAATAGTATAAGAAATTTTCACAGTTTTATTTCTCACAAGAGCAAGCCCGATAAAAATTGGGAAAAGTATTAAAACGTATCTTGGAAGAGCGCTGAATGTACCCGTAGATGCCGGGATAAGAAGTGCGATTATGGAAAACAAAATATAAGAGAATCTTATTTTCTTTTTCCATGCGACAAAAAGCAATGTTGCGGCAAAAATAAATACAGAAATTTCAAGAAGCGCTATCCACCATTCGTATTGAGCCACCGAAACACTTGTGAGAATTTTTGCATATCTATATATTGTTTGAGGAAAAAGTACTATTGAATTTACTGTTCTATTATTCTGTAAATTGCCTTGAGCCTGAACAAAATATAAAGCATTTCCCCACTTAATGAAATTAAACCACATGTAGCTTAGTATTCCTAACGTAGTTAAAATTAGCGACAAAGCTTTTACCTTAAAAAAGGTTTTTTCTGTTTTTAGAAACTCAAATAATAAAGCAGGAATTATAGCAATACCGACAACTCGCGTTGCGGTAAGTAAGGCTCCGAATATTGAAGCCGTAAGCCACTTTTTCTTTCTGGCGAAATAAAAACAAAGTAAAGTTAGAAGTAAAAATAAGCTCTCGGAATATATGCTAGCAAAGAAAAAAGAAGTTGGAAAAACCAACATAAAAATAATACTCCAAAATGCTATATTTTTCTTAAAATCAATTAAAATTAATTTATACATAACAACAATAGCTAAAAAGAAGTAGGTGGAGATAAGAATTAAGGCGGTAAAATATTGTCGCGGATCGAATGGTAATCCGTCAGCTGACGGACCGAAAATTGAACTTGCAATTTTTATGGATAAAGGGAAAAGCGGAAAAAATCCTGCGTTTACAGTATAGCCTTGTGCGGCAATAAGTAAATAATATATGCCGTCAAAATTTCCCCAGGGATATAAAAAAAAGTTAGATATAGGACTATTATCGCTTAGGAAATGCAATGTTAAGGTATATCCAAAGCCTTCTCTTGGATGCAAGAAATAATTACTTGCAATAAGAGGAATAAATAAAAATATCCGCCACGACAAAAATATCAATATTAGCTTCTTAAGCATTTCAAATTAATTATACATCAATATGGTAAAATAAATTTTATGCTCAAAATATACAATTCGCTTTCAAGAAAAAAAGAGATATTTTCTCCGCTGAAAAATAAAGAGGTCAAAATTTACGTCTGCGGTATTACCCCATACGACACAACTCATCTTGGTCATGCTTTTGCATATATTTCTTACGACGTCCTCGTAAGATATCTAACGTTTAAAGGACATAAAGTTACGTATACGCAAAACGTAACCGATATCAATGATAGAGATAAAGATATCCTTGAGCGTGCAAAAGAACAAAATATTCCTTGGCAAAAATTAGCAGATTTCTGGACCAAACGTTTTTTGGACGACATGAAGAGCCTTAATTGGATTATGCCAACAAATTATATTAAAGCTTCCGAGAATATTCCTTCAATGATAAATTTAATCCAAAAATTATTAGATAATGGTTTTGCTTACAAGAAAAACGGGAACGTTTATTTTGATATTTCAAAGAAGAAAGATTTTGGAAAACTATCCAAATTAAATGCTTTACAGATGATGAAATTGGCTAAAGAGTTCGACGAAGATATAGAAAATCTCGATAAGAGACATCCTCTGGATATTACATTATGGAGAGCGATCTCTTCAGGTCAATCCAAACATATCCCCTCCTTCGAAAGCCCTTTTGGTCCGGGAAGACCGGGTTGGCACATAGAATGTTCTGCAATGTCCATGTTTTCACTAGGCGATCAAATCGACATTCATGGAGGGGGAATTGACCTAATTTATCCTCATCATGAAAGTGAAATTGCTCAATCGGAAGGAGCAAGCCACAAAATACCTTTTGCCAAATATTGGGCACATACTTCTTTCGTGTCGTATCGTGGAAAGAAAATGTCCAAATCTCTAGGTAATCTCGTAATGGTATCTAATCTTTTACGTAAATATTCTTCAAACGCAATAAAATGGATGCTCCTTTCTCATCATTACAGGAAGCCTTGGGAATTTTATGAAAATGATATAATTTTGGCTGAAAAAAGCTGGACAATAATTGAGAATATAGTAAAAGAAAATTCGAATAAGGATCCGAAGATTGATAAAGCTTATATGACTAAATTCATAAACTTAATGAATAATGATATGAATACTCCTGCCGTTCTTTCTTTGATTTTTGAAAAACGCAAAAATATATCAAAACATTCTTTAAGAAAAATTCTTCTCATCTTGGGCTTCATAATTTAGATTTCTGCTGGCTTTTTGGGTGTATAATATACTGCATGAAAAAATTAATTTTAGCTGCTATTTTAGCCATTACAATAACCGTTTTGAATGTTAATGTGGCAGATGCGGTAGTTGATCCTCTTGCAAGTCAAAATAATAAATTTGGAATTCATATCTTGTTCCCTTCCGAAATTGACGATGCGTCACGACTTGTTAATTCAACAGGCGGAGATTGGGGCTATGTGACTATTCCCATTCAGGCGGGAGATAGAGATTTAGAGAAGTGGCAGAAATTTATGGATAAAGCAGCTAGCTTGCATCTTATCCCAATAATACGTCTTGCTACTGCCGGGGACTATTTTCAAACAAAATTTTGGCAAAAGCCTACAGAGGAAGATGTAGTTGATTTTGCAAACTTTCTTAACTCTTTGGACTGGCCAATCAAAAATAGATATATTGTCGTATTTAACGAACCTAACAGAAACGACGAATGGGGCGGCAGTTCAAGTCCGCAAGAGTACGCCCAAATACTTGACTTTGCCGCATCTGCATTCAAATCAAGAAATCAGGATTTTTTTATTATCTCCGCAGGACTTGATAATGCTGCCCAAAATTCCAAAGAAAGCATAAACGAATACACGTTTTTGAAAAGAATGTCTGATGAAAATCCTAATATATTCAGCGCTATAGATGGATTCGCCAGTCACGCTTATCCTAACCCCGGATTTAGCCAAAGTCCCAGGAGTAACAGTCTTACAGGCGTAGCGAGTTTTAGATATGAAAGGGATATGATTTATGGTCTGTCGGGAAGAATTCTGCCGGTATTTATTACGGAAACAGGTTGGTCCAAAAACAAAATCTCGGATAACGTATCCGCTTCTTTTTACAAGGATGCATTTACCAATGTTTGGTCAGATAATGGTATAGTAGCAGTTACACCGTTTTTGTTTAGCGCTCAAGCTGAACCATTTTTACAATTTTCCTTTTTGGATAAAAATAATAATCCCAACGAAGAATATAAATCTTTCCAGGCGATTCCTAAAAATAAAGGACAACCGGCATTACCGGGAAAATTACTGGTTCAAGATAATCAAAATCTCCAAGAAGAAAATCTGACAAAAAAAAGATTTTTACACGAAGATTCAAGTAACGTATCTACGATATACGCGTCGGAGCTTAATATAATTAAATCTTTCATGAAGTGGCTTTTTAGAAATTGATTGTGATATAATTATATCCCCAAATAATATATGGATAAACCTTCAGAGAATTTATTGCAAAGTTTTACTCACGGAGTTTTGGAGACAGAAGAGGTAATAAAAATAATAAAGACATTTCTTGAGGAAGAGCCGAATGCGACGTACAGTCTCGTTATTGGAACGGATTCGAGAGAGAAAAACGGGTTTGGAAAAACCAGAACTCATATTAATCTTGTAACTGCGGTTTTGGTACATCGCCAAGGATTCGGAGGGAAATATTTTTGGAAAAGCAATGAGATGTCGGACATACATAGTTTAAGAGAAAAAATTTACGCCGAAACAATGAGTTCTCTTACATTTGCGACGGGTTTTGTTCCGCTTCTTAAAAAAAGTCTAAATGGACACTCTCCGCGTTATAATCTTGAGATTCATATTGATGTTGGAGAACACGGAGATACCCGTGATATGATAAAAGAAGTGGTAGGAATGGTAACGGGAAATGGATTCGTTGCCAAGACCAAACCGGAAGCTTACGGAGCATCATACGTTGCAGACAAACATACATAAAAATATGGAGTGGATGGAGGCAAAAGATGTACGAAAATTAATCAAAGCTTTAATCAGCGTTTTGGATTTCCCCCATGTTAATTGCTCCAGAATATTTTGCTACAGAACAAATGGTTCCAAATCAAGATCGTATGCCAGAATTTGGTCGTTCCCTAAAATTTTCCAAACAGTCCTAAATATAAAACCGGCATACGTAATTGAGGTTTTGTCTAGTCATTTTGATAAACTTAGCGATGACGAAAAGAAAAAAGTGTTAATCCATGAACTATTACATATTCCAAAAAACTTTTCAGGCGCGCTTCTCCCGCACAGAAATAGAAGCCGGCACATCGGTTCGCTCGTAAACAAATTATTTGAAGAATACAAGAGCAAAATATGATTACCATCATTCACGGAGATGACATTGTGGCATCCAGAAAATATCTTCAGGAGCAAAAAGAAAATATCAAAGAATTTGTTGCTTTGGAAGCGGAAGCAGCTTTATCTGATTTTGCCCAAAACATAGAAGGGTCTGCGCTTTTTAACGACACAAAAACTATATTTATTGAAAACTTTTTATCCAAAGCTGGAAAACTTGATGTTAACGCCAAAGAAATCATAGCGTTCGTAAGTAAGCATGAAGAAGATGCGAAATTATTTTTTTGGGAGAGAAAAGAAATTTCCAAAAGGACACTATCATTATTTAAAAATGCGCTTGTAAAAACTTTCAAGATTCCTCAAGCAATTTTCTTATTCCTAGATTCATTAAAACCCAATATCGGCGTAAGAGCTATTGATTTATTCCATCAGGCACTGCAGGCTTCTGAACCGGAAATTCTACTTTTTATGTTAGTCCGACAATTTAGATTTTTAATAGCAGTATCAAGTAAAGCAAAAACTCCCATAGAGGAACTATCGCGTTTGGCACCCTGGCAAGAAGGTAAATTGAAAAAGCAGGCAAGTTATTTTTCCAAAGAACAATTGAAAAGTATATACCAGAAACTTTATTATATAGACCTTGCTCAAAAAACAGGAAGCTCGTCACTATCGCTTATCCAATCCATTGACTTTTTCCTTCTCGGAATATAAGATAAAAAAATGAATATTAATCCTAGTATTTTTAAATCATACGATATCCGTGCTATCTACCCCGACCAAATAAACGAGAAAAATATATCTGAAATCATAAAGGCTATTTATAAATTTTTCACTACGAAAATAGATAAAGAAAATTTTACCGTAGCTCTGGCAAGAGACATGCGTATCTCTTCCCCTGCTTTTTATAAAATTGCAATTGAAACTTTAGTATCTCTTGGCGCAAACGTTATAGATATGGGTCTTATGTCGACTCCTACGTTTTATTTTGCGGTATTTAATTATAAGTATGATTGCGGAATTCAAATTACTGCCTCCCACAATCCGAAAGAATACAACGGGGCAAAGTTTGTTATGTATAGCCCCAATGGATTAATCAAAATCGGTAAAGAAACCGGAATGGAGAATATTAAAAATTATGCAATTTCGGGTGTTGATTTGCCAACAGATAAAAAAGGCGCAATAGCTGTAAAAACCCATGTCCTGGAAGACGAAGTCGAAAACGCCGCTAAAATTTTAGGAAATCCGCGAATTAAAAAATTTAAAATAGTAGCCGATCCTGCGAATGCGATGGGAGGAACATATATTGATGCATTTGTAGAAAAATACCCTACGGATTTGGTACGAATGAATTTTGAACTGGATGGCACATTTCCTGTCCATCAACCGGATCCATTTCAACCAAAAAATCTTGTTGATTTGCAAAAAAGAGTCTTGGAAGAGAAAGCGGATTTAGGTCTTGCTCCTGATGGAGATGGAGATAGGCTTTTCTTTATTGACGAGAAAGGGCAAGCTGTACCGCCAACGGTAATTACAGCTCTTGTCGCGAGAGAATTACTAAAAGAATATCCGGGATCAACAGTACTTTTTGACATTCGGTATATCCTTACTCCCAAAAAAGTTATTGAGGAAAATGGAGGAAAATATGGGATAACAAAAGTCGGGCATGCGTTTATTACGGAACAGATGGAGAAAACAGGAGCTATATTTGCGGGAGAATCTTCTGCTCATTATTATTTCAAAGCAACCGGTAATGCTGAGTCTCAAGTAACAATAATGTTGGTCGTATTAAAAGTTTTGGGTGAATTAGGAAAGCCATTCTCAGAAGTGGTAAAGGATTTACAAAAAAGTTTTGAATCTGGTGAAATTAATTTTAAAGTTTCCAACGCTACTTCCATTATCGAAGCCGCAAAAAAGAAGTATGGGGATGGAAAACTAGATCTTTTGGACGGTGTTGCCATAAACTATCCCAATTGGAGATTCTCACTACGTACTTCAAACACGGAGCCACTTCTTAGGCTAAACGTAGAATCTTACGATAAAAAAACAATGGAAGAGAAAAAGAACGAACTCGTTAATTACATAGAGAGTTTTTCCTAGGCTTCTTGATAAATTTTTAAAAACTCCCCATAATAAAATAGTATGCAAGATTTCTCAAGCGTATTAGTTTGGTTAGACGACGTAAAGGCTGAAGACGAATATCTTGTCGGAACAAAAGCAGCTTATTTGGCAGATCTCGCAAGGTTAGGTTTTCCGTTTCCGCCTGCGTTTATTATAACTTCAAATGCATATACAGAGTTTCTAAAATATAATAATCTTGAAATAAAAATAAAACATCTTTTAAACAGCATTAATTACAATGATCCAAAATCGATAAAGGATGTTGCAGCGCATATAAAAAAATACATTTTAGCCGGACAGATATCGAAATATTTAAGCAAAAAGATATTTAAGGCATATAGACAGCTTGGGGGAATATTAAAAGATAGCGCTGTTAATTTGGAAATTTCATATTTCGATAAACATTTATCTGGTAAGAATTTAAAAAATATAAAAGGTGAATCAACTCTTCTGGAAAAAATAAAATTAATTTGGTCCTCTATTTTTTCTCCGGAGAAATATCCCTCCATTGTAGTCTCAAAAGTTTTGGAAAATTCCATATCGGGCGTAATGCTTACCGATGATTTTAGTCTTTCAAAATACTCTATAAGCGATAGCCAAATTATGGAGTTAGTTCTGCTTGGAAGGAAGCTAAAAAAACATCTTTATTTTCCTCAAGAAATCAATTGGTCTATCTATAAAAATAAAGTTTATTTTACTAAAATAAAACCAATGACATTTATTAAAAATGCTAATAAAAAAGTTTTTCGCTCTCCCCTACTGAAAGGTTTTTCTTTTGGCCGGGGAGTAACAACAGGTTTTGTTAAGAAAGTAATTGCACTAAAAGATATATATAATTTGAAAAGTGGAGATATAGCTGTAGCGTCCTTTATTAGCGAGGACATGTTGCCATTTTTATTAAAAACTAAAGGTTTAGTAACTGATGGGACAATAGAAAAAAATAAAATTCATAAATATCTTAAATTATCCTCGATGCCTGTCGTAACAGATACGAAGGTAGCTACAAAATTACTAAGAGATGGAATTGCAATCACAATAAATTGCTCTTTGGGAGAAGTTTATAAAGGAAGTTTCGCATAGGATAATATGGCGAAAATTAAAGATATCATCGCAAGAGAAATACTTAACTCTTTGGGAATTCCTACGGTTGAAACGACTGTGGTTTTAAACGACGGATCTTCGGGAACTGCGTCCAGTCCAACCGATAGCCAAACTGGTATTTATGAGGCTGCGGAGGCAAAAGATCACGATCAAAACCGCTTTAATGGACTAGGTGTCTTAACTGCCGTAAAAAACATAGAGGATCAGATAAAACCTAACCTAATTGGAAAAGATTCATCGGGACAACAAGAAGTAGATAGAATAATGATTGGCCTAGACGGAACGCAAAATAAGTCCAGACTTGGTGCAAATGCAATGCTTTCGGTATCAATGGCTGTTGCCAAGGCTTCATCCGTAAGCTCTGTACTTCCTCTTTTTCTTTATCTTAGGGAATTTATTCAAAAAGAGAATTTAGGCCTTAAAATTCCAACCCCTATTTTCACTCTTATTGCCAAGAGCAATATGGGGAAAATGAATTTTTCGGAATTTTTAATCGTACCTGCCTCCTCAAAATCGCTACAAGAATCGCTTCTGATGGGTACATCTATTTTCAAGTCGTTAAGAGACGTCTTGGAATCCCATAATTTATCTTCTCTTATCTCAGACATTGGGGGATTTAGTCCTAACATAGCATCCAATAGGGATGGTCTTGTTCTCATCAAAGAAGCTATTGATAAAACGACGCAGAAAATAGGATTTGATGCTTTTTTCGGATTAAACTCCCGAGCATCAACTTTCTGGAATAATGGAAAATATTTACTAAAAGACGCCTCAATGTCTTTTTCTTCCCACGATCTCACTTCATATTATTTAGAGCTAAAAAAAGAATTTGATTTGCTGTATCTTGAAGACCCTTTCGCTTCTGATGACTGGGATGGTTGGGCAGATATAAATACCAACATATCAAACCAAGCTATTATAGCCGGATCTGATTTAATATCTACAAATCCCTATCGGCTCCAGATGGTATTGGATAAAAAATCTGCTACGGCAATTGTCATAAAATTAGGTCAAATCGGAACCGTTACCGAAGCTCTTGCTGTTTCCGAAATGGCAAGACATTCGGGATTAAAACTTATTGTGTCAGGAAGAACAGGGGAAACAAATGATGATTTTATTGCGGATTTTGCTACGGCTATTTCTGCTGATTACGTTAAGTTCGGAGGCTTAGCAAGAGGAGAAAGAATAGCGAAATATAATAGATTATTGCAAATTGAAAAAAATATAAAATCTTTATAATTTATGTCACAACTTATTCTAGTCAGACACGGCGAATCGGAATGGAACGCTAAAGGCATTTGGACCGGTCTTACGGATATAGGCCTTAGCGAAAAAGGGAAAGAACAGGCAAGGCTTGTTGGAGAAAAATTAAAAGGTTTTTCTATTAATTTTGCTTTCACATCCGTATTGATACGCGCAAAACAAACACTTAATGAAGTAAAAAGTGTTTTGGGAATAGATGTCCCTACCTTTGAAGATAAAGCTTTAAATGAACGCGACTATGGAATTTATACAGGTAAGAATAAATGGGAGATAAAAAAAGAAGTAGGAGACGAACAATTTCAAAATATTCGAAGAGGTTGGGATGTACCAATTGAAAATGGAGAATCATTAAAAGACGTTTACAATCGAGTAGTCCCCTATTATGAAGCTGAAATTTTGCCTAAGCTAAAAGAGGGCAAAAATATCCTCATCGTCGCGCACGGTAATTCTCTAAGGGCTTTAGTTAAATACCTAGAAAACCTTTCTGATGACGAAGTAAAAAATCTAGAAATTCTTTTTGATCAAATATATTTTTATGAGATAAGTCCTCAAGGAGACGTATCGTCAAAAAAAGTCGTCAACGCCGGAGATTAGTTACCTGTGTTAAATAGGATTACGAACTCACCTTTGGGGTTTATTTTTGAAAAATGTTCGATTGAAGTTGAGATTTTTTCTCGCCTTATTTCTTCGTGAATTTTCGTTAATTCGCGAGCAATAACAATATCTATATCTCCAAATATTTTCCTTAATTCCTCTAGGGTTCTTATTATCTTATGAGGGGCTTCGAAGAAAATAATTGTTGACTTTATAAGAGCAGATGCTGACTTTACATTATTAAATAAAGATTTTCTATGTCCAGGTTTTCTCGGAGGGTAACCAAGGAATAAAAATTTATCTGTTGGCAAACCGGATGAAACTAATGCCGATATTACAGCAGATGGGCCGGGAATCGATTCGACTCTTATTCTTTCTTTTATGCATTCTCTAATCAATTTAAATCCCGGATCCGAAACAGCAGGAGTGCCGGCGTCTGAAACCAACGCGATATCTATTCCATCTTTCAATGCGCTAATAATTTCCGGAATCCTCAATAATTCGTTCTGCTCGTAATATGATATTAAACGAGGCTTTCTGTCTCCTTTAAGAATATTTTGCATAAGCAATCCTGTTTTCCTGGTATCCTCACAGGCAATCACATCAACTGTTTGTAAAACTTTTATCGCTCTAAGAGTAATATCTTGTAGGTTTCCAATAGGAGTCGCAACCAGAAAAAGAGTACCATTCATCATGCTATTATACCAAACCTATGTATTTATGTTATAATTTTTTAATGGAAATTATTAATTCCATTCTTCATGTTGATGAGTCTTTGGCAACCATAATTAATCTATTTGGTCCTTTTACTTATATTATTTTATTTTTGATTATATTTGCGGAAACAGGTTTTGTTGTCACGCCTTTTTTGCCCGGAGATTCTCTTCTTTTTGCCGCAGGAACTCTTGCGGGAGGCAACTATTTGAATATTTTAATCATATATTTTATATTATTAATCGCTGCTATTTTAGGCGATACTGTTAATTATTGGGTTGGTCATCATTTAGGCGCACGCGTTTTTACCAAGGGGAATTCACGAATATTTAACAAGTCTTATCTTGAGAAGACAAATGAATTCTATAAGAAGTATGGCGGAAAAACAATTATACTTGCCCGTTTTGTTCCTATTGTGCGTACATTCGCGCCTTTCGTAGCCGGTGTAGGCAAGATGCATTACGGAACATTTCTGTCATATAACGTTGTTGGAGGATTTATTTGGGTGACAAGTTTAACATTTGCCGGATATTTTTTCGGACAAATACCCTTTGTAAGAGAAAATTTTGAATACGCAGTAGTAGGAATTGTCTTCATTTCTCTTCTTCCTATACTTATTGAATTTGTAAAGCATAAATACGCCTCCGGACATATGAAAAAAATAGAGGAAAAAACTTCATATAAAGAGATTCAACAGACATTTAAAAAAGAGGGCTTAAACGACTAAAAAAAGATTACTGAAATTTCCTCACTAATCCGACTACTTTTCCTTGAATGCTCAAGAAATTTGGGTAAATGGGCTCCATTTGCGCGTTTGCCGGTTTTAAAATAATCCTGCCGTTCTCGTTATAAAACTTTTTAAGAGTAGCGAGATTATTATCTACAAGCGCAACCACAATGTCTCCGTTGGAAGCTTGATTTGCTTTCTCGATAACCACATAATCTCCCTCGAAAATTCCATCTTCTATCATTGAGTTTCCCTTCACTTGCAGTACGTATGCTGTTCTTTTACCCGACAGCAAGGAGGCAGAGACATGAAACGAAGCATTCGGGTCGCTATGCGGTTCCAGAGGCCTGCCTGCAGCTATATATCCCATCAAAGGTAGCTCTATGGATGCTGAACTTCCAAGCATGCTGAACGTAATCTTTTCATCTATTATTTTCAGCACTCTTGTGTTGCCGTCAACTTTTTGGATATACCCTTTCTCAACAAGGGATCTTATAAGCGCATGCACTGTTGAGTTGCTTTTGTGACCAGTTGCAGTTGCAATTTCAGCCAAAGTTGGAGAATAGCCGTATTGCCTTTGAAATTGGGCTAAAAATTCTATAACTTCCCTTTCTTTTTTATAAATAACTCCAGGCATGTATATTTTATACGAAAAATTCGAGTATTTTGTCAATATGACAAAGATATGCAAACGTATGATAAAATAGGTCACTATGCAATTTAAACTCGTTTCGGATTTTAAACCAACCGGAGATCAACCCCAAGCAATAAAAAAACTTGTTAATAATATTGGCAAAAATATCAGAAATAATGTGCTTCTTGGAGTTACAGGCAGCGGAAAAACCTTTACGATGGCCAATGTTATTCAAAAAATCCAAAAGCCAACGCTTGTTATCTCGCACAATAAAACTCTGGCTGCGCAACTTTATCAGGAGTTTCGAGACTTTTTTCCCAAGAATGCCGTATCTTATTTTGTTTCATATTATGACTATTATCAGCCGGAAGCCTATATTCCTCAAAGCGATACCTATATAGAGAAAGAGGCGGAAATAAATGAAGAGATTGATAAATTAAGACTTTCTGCGACAACTAATCTTCTAACCAGAAAAGATGTTATTGTAGTCGCATCCGTTTCTTGTATCTACAATTTAGGCTCCCCTGTTGAGTATGGAAAATTTGTTCTTGAATTAAAGCCCGGAGTCAATGTTGGCATGAAATCAATTATGCTGCGCCTTACTGATTTACAGTACGATCGTAACGAATATGCTTTTGAGAGAGGGAGTTTTAGGATAAGAGGCGAAACAATAGATCTTTTTCCTGCTTATAAAGATACAGGCATAAGAATCGAACTCAAAAACGACAAAATCATCAAGCTTTCGGAATTTAGTCCTTTAACCGGAGACACCATCGCTATTCTGAAAGGTACTGTGATATATCCTGCTAAACATTACATGACTGATCCTCAAACCTACAACAGTGTTTTTCCAATGATTAGAAGCGATATGGAAAAACAAGTTGAATTGCTGAAGCAGTCCGGCAAAACTTTGGAAGCCCAGAGACTAAAACAGAGGACGAATTTCGATCTGGAAATGATTAGAGAAGTTGGTTACGTAAACGGAATAGAAAATTATTCAAGATATTTTGATGGGAGAGCGCCAGGCCAGCCGCCTTATACTCTTTTGGATTATTTTAATCATGCGGCAAAAGATTTTCTTACTATCGTTGATGAATCTCATATAGCTTTACCCCAATTAAGAGGAATGTATAACGGCGATCAATCAAGAAAACAGACATTGATAGATTATGGATTTCGTCTTCCTTCGGCTCTGGATAATCGGCCGCTTAAATTTGCAGAATTAATGCAAAGACTTAATCAAATAGTTTATGTTAGTGCTACTCCGGATGAATACGAATTATCCCTGGCAAATGAAAAAGATGCGATCGTCGAACAGTTGATCCGTCCGACTAATCTTGTTGATCCAAAAGTAACAGTTAAGCCAACGAAAGGTCAGATTATTGATTTGATTGGCGAAATTAACCAAAGGGTTTCCAAAAAACAAAGAATTTTGGTAACTACCTTAACCAAAAGAATGGCAGAGGAATTATCTTCGTATTTGGAAGAACAAAATATTAAGGTTGCCTATCTCCACTCTGACATCCAAACTCTGGAAAGACAAGATATTCTGGATAGATTAAGGAAAGGGGAATATGATGTGCTGGTTGGAATTAATTTACTTCGTGAAGGTTTGGATTTGCCTGAAGTTTCTCTGGTTGCGATTTTGGATGCAGATAAAGAAGGTTTTTTGCGAAGCCGGACTTCACTTATTCAAACAATGGGACGGGCGGCAAGACATATTGATTCTCAAGTTATTATGTATGCCGATGTTGTTACCAAATCAATGAAAAATGCGATTGATGAAGTGGAAAGAAGAAGGAAAGTTCAACTTGCTTACAACAAAAAATACCATAAAAAACCAGTAGGAATTCTTAAAGGAATAAGGGCAAAATTAATCGATGAAGAGATTACGGAAAATAAAAAATATAAAGATAGTTTGGATTTCCTAACTAATCTTTCCCAAAAAGAAGTATTGCTTCCCGATGAAAAAGAAAGTTTGATTAAAAAATTGAGGAAGGAAATGAAAATCGCCACTCAAAATCTAAACTTCGAAAAAGCCGCTCTCTTAAGAGATCACATACTCTTAATTAAAAACCGCTAATTATTGCATTTTAGTCTAGCTTACAATATAATCTTTTTCTATGAATAAAGAAACAGCAGTAAGACATATGAAAGAATCCATACAGCTTGTCAAAAAAAGCATACCAAATCTTTTATCCACTGGGATCGGGATTGCCCTTTTTATAGATGGGATAGTTAAGCTTTCTCATGATGATGCGTCTGTTAAAAACGTATTGATCTCTATCGCAGGTGTCGTCTTAGGCTTACTGGGCGGTAGAAATCTAGTAATAAGTGCTATGACCTCCGATCGGAAAGATAAACCTCCTACTCCACCTCAATCTTAATAACAATTTCCTAAAAACCGCTGATGTTTTTCACAAGTTCGATATTTTTTAATTCTCCGCTTGGGAAAAGCTCTACGCCAACAGCATCTATCCTCAAACTATCAGGAAGGTTTTGGTGGGTTAATTTATAAAATTGCGCGGTTTTAATTAATGTTCTTAATTTCCAAGAAGTTATCGCTTCCAGAGGATTACCGAATTGGCTTGAGGTTCTTGTTTTAACTTCTACGAAAACGAGAACATCTTCGTCCAGGGCAATTATATCTAGTTCTCCGTACCTTCCGTTAAAATTTCTTTCTATAACCTTAAAACCGTTCTTTTTTAGAAAATTTTCTGCGAGGTCTTCACCTTTCTTTCCTGTAGTTTGATTAATCTTCACTAAGCTGTTTACTGTATTTTATTTCTTAAATAATATAATTTAGCCCTGCGGACTCTTTTTCTTGAGTGCTCTTTCACTACTACTTTTTCTATATTTGGAGACATAATTGGCCATATTTTTTCAACTGCAACATCACCAACTACTTTTCTAATCATAAAAGTTTTATTTTCCGCCCTTCCCTTAATTCCCAAAACCGTACCTTCAAAAACTTGAATACGGGATTTTTCTCCCTCTTTTATTTTTTCGTATACTCTGATTATATCTCCCGGTACAAAATTAATTTTCGCAATCATATTGGTATTATACGATAAGAATGGATTTTTCTCAACACCCGAGTTGCTTTATTTTAATCCGCAGGCATTTATGAAGCCTAAAAATATCGGGTGTGGTTTTAATGGTCTGCTTTTGTATTCCGGATGTCCCTGTGTTCCGAGAAAAAACGGATGCAGGTTTTTTGGCAATTCTATTATTTCTGCCAAATTTTCCTTTACGGATCTGGCGCTGATTATTAAACCTTGCTGTTCAAATTGCTTTGCGTATTTATCATTAAATTCATATCTATGCCGATGTCTTTCGCTTGTTAGCCCGGTGTTTTTATTTATTGGGCCGCCGTACTTGCTGTAAAGATCAAACGCAAGTGTTCCTTTTTTAACAATTGCATCCCATGTCCCAAGCCTCATCGTACCCCCATACGCTCTATTTTTCATAAACTTTTCTTGAGCCGGCATCAGATGAATTACAGGATGTGCTGTTTTAGGATTATTTTCAGTTGTGTTAGCATCTTTGAAATTCAGCATATCCCGAGCGAAAGATATAGCAGCAAGCTGCATGCCATAACAAAGTCCAAGGTAAGGAATTTTATTTGTTCTTGCGTATGAAACGGCTTTGATCATTCCCTCCGCACCCCTTTCGCCCCAGCCAATTGGCACGATAATTCCGTTAGGTTTACCTATCTGCGACATAGCGCCTTCTTTTTCTACTTTTTGAGCGTCTACCCATCTGGTTTTTACAGAAAAACCAAGTTTCCATCCTGCGTGATCTATGGCATCAAACAGAGCGGCATATGAATCTCTTAACTGATAATCACCTGTGCCGAAATATTTGCCTATAATGGCAATTTCTATCTGTTTTGCTTTTTTAGCCGTAATTGTTTTTAGGAATCCTTCCCAATTTTTAAGATTTGGTTGCCTTACGGATAAATGAAGTTTTTGCAGAATTTTTTTATCAAGCTCCTGTTTATGAAGAACGATTGGCACTTCGTAAACAGAAGGAAGATCAGGGTTGGAAATAATATCTTCCGGCTGCATATTGCAAAACAGCGCAAACCTGTCTTTTCTTCTCTGATCAAGGTATTTTTCAGAACGGGCGATGATAAAATCCGGCTGAATGCCCATTGAGTTTAACGTTCTTACTGAAAGCTGGGTTGGTTTGGTTTTCGGTTCTCCGATATGCGAAGGAGTTGGAACATAACTCACATGAATATGGATTACATCCTGCGGATTTCTTAAAGTCATTATTCTTGAGGCTTCATAATAGAAAATGTTTTGATATTCACCTGCTGTTCCTCCTAATTCTATTACGACGATATCCGCTTTACTTTTTTCAGCAACTAGGTTTATTCTTCTCGTAATTTCATCTGTTATGTGAGGAATCGCTTCCACATCTTCGCCGTTATATTCAAATTTTCTTTCTTTATCGATTACTGTTTTATAAATCTGTCCCATTGTGACGAAATTATTTCTCCCCATATCTTCGTCAAAGAATTTTTCATAACTTCCTATGTCCATATCTGCTTCTGTTCCGTCTTCGCAGAGAAAAGGATCCCCGTGTTCAATGGGGTTTATCGTTCCTGCGTCAACATTCAGATAATTTTCGAATTTAATCGGTGCGACCCTATATCCTGCGGATTTGAG
The DNA here is from genome assembly GCA_030651475.1 of Candidatus Levyibacteriota bacterium. Taxonomy (GTDB): domain Bacteria; phylum Patescibacteriota; class Microgenomatia; order Levybacterales; family UBA12049; genus JAUSEW01. The sequence goes on along the minus strand of JAUSEW010000027.1, from coordinate 199,266 downwards.
AAGAAGAGAGATGGAAGACGCCGTAGTGCCTTTTCCTATGCCGGAAATTACGCCTCCGGAAACAAAAATATACTTAGTGTGCACGATTTATATTATCAGAATAATTTTTTCCCGTCAAGGACAAATTTTATTTTTTACTAAATAAGTATGCTTTTGATATTTGCTCTGCTTCTTTATGCATTCCCAAAAGCATTAAAACGAAAATTGTCCAGTCAAAAATTATACTAAATTTCTTTATTCCCTTTTGCTGATACCTTCTGGCGCTAATTAGGGCGTACTTATTTTTAAGGAACTTAACCCTACCCTGACTGCGAAGTCTGTACGCTATTCCCGTATCCTCACCGTAAAAAATGAATTTTTTATTTATTCCCCCTGCTTTTCTTAGAGCGTTGGCTCTTACGACAAATGCCCAGCCGAAAATAATGTCTGTCCGTTTAAAAGTCCTTACGAGTAAACTGGCAATAGGGATTACTATCTGTTTGAAAAAGAAAACTCCAACTCCATCCATAGGCTTTCCGTCATAGAAATGAAAACTGCATGATGCGCCGACAAGACGCGGATGCTCTTCAAGATATCCAATCATATAGCTAATCCAATCCTCTGGTAACCTTGTGTCGGCATCTATATATACTATAAATTCTCCTTTTGCGCAGTCCAATCCTTTTTGCCTTGCGAAACTTAACCCCTTGCGTTTTTCGAAAACAACTTTAGTTCCTAGACTTTCTGCTATTTTCGCTGTTGAGTCTATTGAGGCGTTATCAATAACTAAAATTTCGTATGGGAAACTTGTTGTCTGCCTTTTTACCGAAGATATACACTCTGTAATATGTTTTTCTTCATTGCGCGCAGGAATTACAATTGAAACCTTTGGCTTTTTGCTATTGCCAGCCATATAAAAATAAATTCTAAATAACAATGTATCAGGTTTTGATATTTATTTAAAGAGGTATTTTTTATTAAAATCCTATTAGGTAATCTTGAGCGGGATACGAGAATCGAACTCGCTTCTCTACCTTGGGAAGGTAGCATACTGCCAGTGTACTAATCCCGCTTCAAAGCTTACGCTTTTCCCCTTCGACTAAACTCTCAGGGCAAGAGCGCAAGCGCAAACTTACACATCGAGTATATCAAAAAACTAAACGCTAGTTTTACCGCGGGATTTTGAAAATGTTTCCTGAATGGATAAGGTTTGGATTAACAAGATTATTTGCTTTTGCAATATCAACCCATCTGAATCCATCTCCATACGCTCTAACTGCAATTTCCCACAAATTGTCGCCTTTTACAACAGCATATGTATTGCCCGTAATGGAACTGTTTGCAGGTTGCTCAAAAGATTTTTCTGCGTTCGCTTCAGACGTTTTTGCTTGCAATTTTGGAATTTCCAATCTTGTTCCTACGTATATCAATCCCGGGTTTTCCAATTTGTTTGCCTTTGCAATATCGACCCAATTATATCCTGATTTATATATGTTTTCGGAAATGCTCCAAAGACTGTCGCCCTGTTTAACAATATAAAACGATGGTTGCGTATTTTCCGTATTTTGTTCTGCTTGCGATAAATCTTGAGTAGAAATCGAGCTTGTTTGCATTATGTTCCCTTTGCCTTTTATAAATATTATTCCAAGAACAACTAGTACAACTACTACAATTATCCCCAAGAAAAGACCCGTGTGTTTAGAATTTGATGTAAACTTTTTCCTTTTTGGCACTTTTCTCCTTTCTGAGCAGAAATTAATGATAGGCAGGTAAAATGCGGGATGGACGGGACTCGGACCCGCGACCTTCTCCGTGACAGGGAGACGCTCTAGCCAACTGAGCTACCACCCCATATTGTGTTAGCTTCCATATCCTAACAAATTATTGAACTACCGTCAACCCATTCGACAAGCTCAGGGTTGATACTGAATCTTGTTGAAGTATCAACCGTTTGGTATTATTGTACTGATGAGCAATCGGGAAATAGCAAAGCTGTTTAAGGACGTTGCAGCTGCTTATGTTATCAAAAACGAAGAAAAGTTCCGATTTCAAATTCTCGCTTACCAAAAAGCTTCAGACGCAGTTTCTAATCTAACTTCCGAATTACAGGATTTTTATAAAGAAAATAAGCTTGAGTTGGTACCCGGCATTGGGAAAACCATAACATCTCACCTTATCGAGCTTTTCAAATCTGGAAAAGTAAAACATTTTGAATGGGTTCTTAAAGGAATTCCAGCCTCTGTTTTCGTATTGATTGATATTCCAAGTTTCGGGCCTAAAAAAGCATACAAGCTGATAAAAGAATTCAAGCTTAATAATCCCGATACCGTAATAAATGATCTAGTTGAGATTGCTCGGGCGGGAAAGATAGCCAAACTTGAAGGTTTCGGAGAAAAATCTCAGGAAGACATTATACGAGCTCTCTCCGAGTACAAACAAGGGGAAGGTAAAACTACAAGAATGGTCTTACCCTACGCATATGAAGTTTCAGAAAAAATAGTGTCATATCTTAAAGGGCTTAAGTACGTCAAAGAAGCTATAGTGCTAGGAAGCATTAGGCGTATGACTGCCACTGTAGGAGATATCGACATTGCGGTTGCAACTAATCATCCAAAAGAGACAATTGAGCACTTTACTTCTTACCCCCATAAAGAAAGGCTTGTGGAAAAAGGTATAGCAACAGCATCCATACTTATTTCAGGTGACGTTCAGGTCGATCTAATGACGCAGCCGCCTGAAAGCTTCGGATCTCTTCTGCAACATTTTACAGGAAGTAAGAATCATAATGTTCACCTTAGGGAATATGCGTTAAGGAAAGGTCTTTCTTTATCCGAGTATGGCATAAGAAGTTTGACTAAAAAAAATCAACCTCTTTCGAAATATGACAATGAAGAAAAATTCTACAATGCACTAGGACTAGATTGGATTCCGCCGGAGATCAGGGAAAACACAGGAGAAATTGAGCTAGCCGCACAACACAAACTCCCTCAATTAGTAGAACTAAAAAATATGAAAGGAGATTTACACACGCATTCTAATTTCTCAATTGAGCCAAGCCATGACTTAGGCCATAATTCAATCGAAGACATGGCTGAAACTGCGGTAAAACTAGGCTACGAATATATAGGGCTTTCCGAACATAACCCCAGTGTTTCGAAGCATAGTCAAAATGATATTCATACTTTAATTAAGAGGAGAGATGACTATATTGAACAAATTAAATCGGAGATGAAAAATGTACGCATACTAAAATTACTCGAAATTGACATTCTTGTCAATGGAGGCCTGGCGATTAATGACAAGTGTTTAGATCTCTTGGATGGAGCCATCGTATCTATACATAGTTCTTTCAACATGAATAAAGAAGATATGACTAAAAGGGTACTTGAAGGACTATCCCACCCCAAGGCCAAAATACTAGCTCACCCCACAGGCAGAATGATAGGTACTCGCCAAGGATACGATCTAGATTTCCAGAAGATATTTGAGTTTTGCAGAAAGCATAACAAAGCTTTGGAAATTAATGCCTGGCCAAACAGACTAGATTTAACAGACACTATAGCTAGACAAGCTATAGAAAATAAAGTAAAACTTGCAATCAACACCGATAGTCACGCATCTTCACAAATGATACTTATGAAATACGGAGTTGCGATGGCAAGACGGGGTTGGGCAACGAAAAATGATATAATAAATACGTTAAGCTATTCTGAATTTGCAGAATGGCTGAAAGCGGGGTGATAATATTATGTCTCCAACTCTTATTTTAATAATTGCGGTCGTTGTCATCGTCTTATTTGTTTGGACTACCTATAACTCTTTAGCAACAGGTAAAGTCCGAATAAAGGAAGCCTTAAGCGGAATTGATGTTCAACTCAAAAGACGCGTTGACCTAGTACCTAATCTTATTGAAACAGTTAAGGGATATTCCAAACATGAAAAGGATTTGCTTGAAAATGTTACCAAAGCAAGAGCGTCTCTTATGAATGCAACAGAGACTTCGGAAAAGGCCAAATCTGACAATATGCTTTCAAGTGCTTTAAAGAGTTTGATTGCGATTTCGGAAAGCTACCCTGATCTTAAAGCAAGTAAAAATTTCCTGGAACTGCAAGAAGAACTCTCTGACATTGAGGCGAAAATTGCCTATGCAAGACAATTTTATAATTCAAATGTCGCAAGTTATAACGAAACACTTGCTAAATTTCCAGGATCAACAGTGGGTAATATGTTTGGCTATAAATCGGAAGAATTCTTTGAAGCAAAAAGTTCCGAAAGAGAATCTGTTAAGGTAAAATTCTGATAAAGTATGAACATTTATTCTCAAATTTCAGCCAATAAAACTAAAACTTGGCTGATAGTTATTTTGTTTGTTTTATTCATAACAACTATTATTTTTGTGTACGGTAAGACTTCCGGATATGGATTATCATATGCGGGAATCGGACTTATTATTTCAGGTCTTATAACTTTTGCCAGTTACTATTATTCCGATAGGATGATTTTGGGAATGTCTAAGGCAAAACAAATTGCTAAAAAAGATAATCCGCAATTTTTTAGAATTGTAGAAAATTTATGCATTGGAGCAGGAATTCCGATACCTAAGATTTATATTATTGAAGATTCCGCGCCAAATGCATTCGCAACGGGAAGAGATCCCAAGCATTCGGTTGTCTGCGTAACAACAGGAATTTTGGAAAAGCTAGATAAGGCTGAGCTTGAAGGAGTTATTGCCCACGAATTATCTCATGTTCAAAACTATGACATAAGGCTAATGTCAATTGTTGTAATTTTGGTGGGATTAGTTGCTCTTCTTGCAGATTTTTTTATGAGAAGCTTATGGTATGGGGGGGACAGAAGAGATAGGGGGAATAGGGAAGGCAACGCTCAAGGAATATTTTTACTTATAGGAATTGCTCTGGCAATACTTTCTCCCATTATCGCAACCTTAATTCAACTTGCAGTTTCAAGGAAAAGAGAATTTCTAGCAGATGCGTCAGGCGCCTTACTTACGCGATACCCCGAAGGCTTGGCGTCTGCTCTTGAAAAAATTTCCAAAGACAAAGAGCCCTTAGAGGTTGCGAATAATGCAACCGCACATTTATACATCGCCAATCCATTCAAAAATAAAATATCCGGGAACTGGTTCGCGAATCTTTTCAACACCCACCCCCCAATTGAAGAACGTATCAAAATCCTTAGGGCAATGTAGTAACTATTGCTTCGGCTTGCATCTGCAATCAAAAGTGCTATAATCGGTGCCATATGGCGAAGGCAGAAAACGGAAGTGCCAAAACAGAATTAGAACAAGGTGCTTTTTTTGAGCCTCATTCTGAAGCTGAAAAAATCAGGAACAGCAATATCGCAGGTGGGTTAAAAGTCTTATTTAATCAGGAGGGGAGAAACGATCGGAAACACGTAATGATACTTACCACCCTAAGCCATCGAAGACTTTTAGGAGATCCTGCGGCCATCTTCGTCTTAGAAAGTAAAAATGATGGTTTTCCTAAAATTTCGGCAAAAAATGCCCTTAATTCTCCCTTATATGCTCTAACGTTAAATAGCTTCCCCTTCCTTTTTACAAATAGAGTTGATGGAAAAATCTATAAAATCTACATCCAATATCTTTTTAACGAATCTGGTCAAGGAGTTAAAAGAACAAAAATCGTTGAGGCTGAAAGCTTAAACCCTCCGCCGAGAGGCTTTAAGAGTAGACATCCTAGAATATCTATAAAACCTGATATCATAAATGTGTTTATGGATTCCTCTATAAAAGAAAACGATTATTCGTTAGTAGAAAAATGGCTAAAAGGTATCGAGACCGGAGAAATCATAATGACTGAAGCACCACCTCAGAGATCCTCTCGGGAAACTACTAACCTGAATACCAACGTACCCACAGAATAATTAATCACAATTAATCAATTACTTGAAGTATAATAATAGAGCGATGCTTAACAGTTTAATCATCTTTTTGGGAAAATGTATTTCGCTTGTTAGTAGAATGCTTAATCTCGGATCTGGGTCGACGTGGCCGGGACATATTGCTTTAAATGCAAATAAAAATTTTATAAAAGACGTTTTAAAAAATAACGGCAGAAAGTTAAAGATTATTTTAGTCGCCGGAACAAACGGTAAAACAACTACTACTAAATTAATAAGGTCAATACTTCAGGAAAATGGTAAAAAAATATTCGAAAATACATCGGGAGCTAACTTACTAAACGGAATAGCCTCTGCTTTAATTTCGAATGCCGATATTGATGGACAAATAGATAAAGATTTTGCAATTTTTGAAATTGATGAAAATACATTGTCGCTTATTTTAAAAGAAATTACGAATCCGGATTTTGTCATAATTCTAAATTTATTTCGCGACCAATTAGACCGTTATGGTGAAGTAAACGCAGTTTCAAAAAGGTGGGCTGATGCGCTTAAGAAACTCGACGAAAAAACGACTCTTATTCTAAATGCGGATGATCCGCAGGTTGCTAGTTTGAGATTACACCTCGAAGGTGTAAACGTAAAGTTTTTTGGGCTGAACGACATGAATTTGGCAACTGCGAAGGCACAACACGCAGCCGATTCAACGTACTGTCCCAACTGTGAATTTAAGCTTTCATATTCGGCAATTTATTATTCTCATTTGGGGGCTTGGGCGTGTCTGAAATGCGGTAACTCGCGGCCAAAACTAAATATCTCAACTTCGTCTGTCTTTCCGCTTTTGGGAATTTATAACCGATACAATACTATTGCAGCAATACTTTTAGCCCAAGAGGTTGGCATAAATAAAAATAATATAATTTCTGCGTTAAAAGATTTCCAGCCTGCGTTTGGAAGGCAGGAAACTTTAGATATAAATGGGAAAAAAGTACAGATTTTTCTTTCCAAAAATCCCACCAGTCTTAACGAATCTCTGAAAACCATTTCTGATTTAAAAGCCGAAAATTTATTATTAGTCTTAAACGACCGAATTCCTGACGGAAGAGACGTTTCCTGGATTTGGGATGTAGATTTCGAAGAAATCGTTAGTAAATTTAAAAATATTACAATATCCGGTGATCGAGCTTACGACATGGGCTTAAGAATAAAATATGCCCAGTCCATAATTCATGATTCTTTATTCATAATTCAAGAAGATCTTGAAAAGGCAATCGCAATGAGTTTGGAAAAAACTCCTAAATCTGAAACGCTTTACATATTGCCAACCTATTCGGCAATGCTCGAAGTTCGCAAAATCTTAACAGGCAAAAAGATTCTTTAATCTAATTAAAAATTATAAATTATGAATCATAAATTAGTTATCGGCTGGCTTTATCCAGAATTAATGTCTACTTATGGAGACAGGGGAAATATTATTACCCTTCAAAAACGCTGTGAATGGCGGGGAATTGGCGTTGAAGTAAAACGCCTTGATATCGGTTTCGACCATAAGCTATTAACCACGTGCAATTTGCTTTTTATGGGCGGCGCCCAAGACCAACAGCAAAAAATTGTCGCTGAAGATTTGCAGAAAAAAGCATCAACATTAAAAAAAATAATTAATGAAGGCATTCCTGGACTTTATATTTGCGGAGCTTACCAATTCCTGGGAAAATATTATAAGGAAGCGGATGGAACTATTATCAAAGGCCTTGGAATTTTGGACCTTTATACTGAAAATCCCGGAATAAATCATCCGCGCCTTATTGGGAACATTATTATTAAATGTCATCCTGAATTTATTTCAGGATCTCAATCAAAACGAGATTCTGACCTTCGTCAGAATGACAATGAAGGAACGTTGGTCGGTTTTGAAAATCACGGAGGAAGAACTTATCTTGGAAAAAACATAAAAGCATTGGGAAGGGTAGTTAAAGGATTTGGGAATAATGGGATTGATAAAACAGAAGGAGCAATTTATAAAAATAGTTTCGGAAGCTATCTGCACGGTCCAATTCTCCCCAAAAACCCAAGTTTTGCTGACTTATTAATCAAACTTGCTCTTGAAAAAAAGTACGGCTCCCCCATCAACCTCTCCCCTCTCGACAATTCTCTAGAAACCCAAGCACGAAAATCGATTGCTAAAAGATTAAGTATTGAATTATAATAGAGTAATGAAAATTGATGTAGTGCACGTTGCAAAATTGGCAAATCTTCCTCTGAAATCAGAAGAAAAAGAAAAGTTCGAAAAACAATTATCAGAAATTTTGTCCTACGTTGAAAAACTAAAAGAAGTTAATACGGAAAATGTGGAAATTACAAGTCAGGTAACTGGACTTGAAAACGTAACACGCAAAGATGAAGCAAAACCTTCTCTGTCTCAAGACGACGCTTTGTCCAACACGAAATCTCAACATAATGGATTTTTCAAAGTCAAAGCAATACTCACGGAATGATGAAGGATTAATGATTAATTATGAAGCTTAACGAGTTAACGATAAAAGAAGCGAGAGAAGGCTTAAAAAGCAAAAAGTTTTCGTCGGTTGAATTGACGAAAGCATGTCTTGAACAAATTAAAAAACATAATAAAGATTTAAACGCCTTTATTACAGTAACCGAAAAAGAGGCTTTGGATCAAGCTAAATCAGCCGATGAATTAATTTCAAGCGGACAAGATCTGCCCCTTCTGGGAATTCCGATTGCCCTTAAAGATTTATTTTCAACAAAAGGTATAAAAACTACGGCCGGATCAAAAGTTTTGGAAAATTATGTTCCTCAATATGATGCAACTGTTGTTAAAAAAATAAAAGATGCAGGTGCAGTTATTGTCGGAAAAACTAATTTAGATGCTTGGGCGCATGGCTCCAGTGGAGAAAATTCGGATTTTGGTCCGACAAAAAATCCGTGGAATAAAGAATATGTTCCGGGCGGATCTTCCAGCGGCTCCGCTGTATCCGTAGCGTCTGATATGTGTCTTGCCGCAACCGGTACGGATACGGGAGGATCAATCAGGCTTCCTGCAAGTTTTAATAATGTCGTTGGCCTAAAACCTACATACGGTAAAGTTAGTAGATATGGAATAATTGCTATGGCATCTTCTTTGGATTCAATCGGCCATTTTACCAAAACAGTCGAAGATTCGGAGATTATGTTAAGCGTCACAGGCGGCAAAGACATTATGGACGCAACTACTCTTGAGAAAAAGCACGAAGTTAAACCGTTAAAAAAAATGAAGATAGGAATTGTTGCACAATATTCATTTATGGGAATCGATAAGAATCTAAAAACATTGCTTGATAATGCAGATAAACAATTGAAAAAACTAGGAGCAAACACAGAATATATTTCTTTACCTAACACGCAATATGCAACTGCATGCTATTACATTATTCAACCTTCCGAAGTATCATCCAATCTGGCAAGATATGACGGAATTAGATATGGTTCCGCAAGGCAGAATTTTGGCGATGAAGCAAAAAGGAGAATTATGCTAGGAACTTATACCTTGTCTGCTGGTTATTACGATGCATACTATAAAAAAGCTATGCAGGTACGAACTCTAATTAAACAAGATTTTAACTATGCTTTTAAAAAAGTCGATGCAATAATAACGCCTGTTTCCCCAACTCCCCCATGGAAATTGGGGGAGAAAATTAATGATCCGTTAAAAATGTACCTATCGGATATTTTTACAGTGACTGCTAATTTAGCCGGAATTCCGGGATTATCTGTTCCAATTGGATTTTCTAATGGTCTTCCTGTCGGAATGCAAATCCTTGGTCCGCAGTTCTCGGAAGCTAGACTATTTCAAATTGGATACGCATATGAACAAGCAACGCAATGGTATAAACAAAAACCCAAACTCTAAATTTACTTTAATAATATATATTATTAAAGTATTTGAGGGTAAATGATATGAAAAATGATAAATATATTCCGGTAATCGGATTAGAAGTTCACGTAGAGCTTAAAACAAAAAGCAAGATGTTCTGTTCATGCAAAGCAGAATATTTTGGCGAAAAACCAAATACCAATACTTGCCCTGTTTGCCTTGGTCTTCCCGGTGCATTGCCAGTACCCAATCAAAAGGCAATTGAATGGTGCGTAATGATTGGACTTTCTTTGGGTTGCAAAATTCCCCTTTTTTCCAAATTTGACAGAAAAAATTATTTTTATCCTGACCTTCCGAAAGGTTATCAAATAAGCCAATACGATGAGCCATTCGCGATCAACGGATCGCTTAAATTAAAAATTAAAAATGACCCATTCGATAAAACTCAGGCCTTCGGCTCTGAGGCTCAGGCTCGAAGAGGTCATCCTGAGCAAAGTCGAACGGATGAAAAGTTAAAAATTGATGAAGAAAAAATAATTAGAATACGACGCGTACACATGGAAGAGGATACTGCTAAATTAATACATCAAGGGCAAGATTCGTTGATTGATTTTAATAGAAGCGGTGTTCCTTTGGTGGAAATTGTTACCCAGCCGGATTTTGAAAGCGCGCAGGAAGTTGTCGAATATCTTAAAAAACTTCAGCAGATCGTACGCTATCTTGGTGTTTCTGACGCAGATATGGAAAAAGGCAATATGAGGCTTGAGCCGAATATATCGTTAAGGATAAATGATAAAGAATTAATTGGTAAATTACCAAATTATAAGGTTGAAGTGAAAAATATTAATTCGTTCCGCTTTGTTGAAAAGGCTATTGAATATGAGATAAAAAGACAAGAAGAAATTTTGAATAATGGCGAAACTCCGGCGCAGGAAACCATGGGCTGGAATGAAAAAAAAGGACAGACTGTTTCCCAAAGGATTAAGGAGGAAGCAAATGATTATCGTTATTTCCCAGAACCGGATATCCCGCCGATTCGTTTCACTCAAGATCAAATATCAAAAATTAAATCTCAAATAGGAGAATTGCCAGAAGAAAAACTAAAAAGATTTCAAGCGGGTTTTGGCCTATCTGCTTATGATGCGGAAATTCTAACTAGAGAAAAGCCAATGGCAAATTTTTTCGAGGAAACAATAATAGTCGGCAAAAAACATAATGTTAATCCGAAACAAATCGCTAATTTTCTAATTAATAGGGACATAGATATTAATCTAACTCTCCCCGCCCAACTAATACAAATTATTTTAAATGCAACCCAAACAGACCAAATAGACGAAAAAGAATTGGAAAAAATAATCGATAAAGTTCTAAAAGAAAACCCAAAAGCAGTTTCCGACTACAAAAGCGGCAAGCAAAATGCGATAATGTTTTTGATGGGACAAGTAATGAAAAATTTCAAAGAAAAAATTGATGCCGAAAAAGTAAGAATTTTAATTATGGAGGGATTACGGTAATGGCATTAGATAACGGAGCGGGATTAGAAAATACGCAGGGTAAAGAGCAACTCACTGTTGAAAGAAGAAGCCCTGAAAGGTTGAGGAGAGAGCTATATCTTAGGACACAACAAGATTGGCTAAGCTCTTTAGATACAAGAGCAGAAAATGGAACAATAGGTAAAGAAGAAAAAAACAGAATTATTGCGCTTGCATTTTTAAAAAGAGAAAGAAAAATTGAAGAGGCAAATAAAAAAAACGCATTAGACGGACTAACAGGTTTATACAGACAAGAACATCTAAGACCTGAAATCGAAAAAAGGATTAAGCTTGGGCAACCGTTTGCATTACTTTTTACTGACCTTGATCATTTTCGTGAAATAAATAAAGAGTACGGGCAACCAGCTGGAGATGAAGTAATCGTTCAAGCAGCTCTGAGAATAACTGAGCAACTTAGAGGAGGATATGAGGATGCAAAAAGTGAAGATATACCATTTAGAAACGGTGGAGATGAAACAGCAATTATTTTACCAGGAATTGATAGTATAGAAAGCTTACGTCTGGTTGCGGACAAGATAAGAGTGTCTATGGAATCCGCACCTTTCCATATACCATTCTCAAGTAAACAAATTCCATTAACGGTTAGCATCGGAGGATCCATTTGGAAAGGTGAGACGATGGAGGAACTCTTAGATAAAGCCGGTCAGCAATTAATAGAAGCGAAAAAAGGCAGAAATAATACGCACGTTTAATTATGGCGGAGTTTGTTCATCTTCATAATCACAGCGAATATTCTCTTTTGGATGGTTTGTCCAAAATTCCCCTAATGGTAAAACGTGCTAAGGACCTGGGGATGAAAGCGCTTGCCATCACAGATCATGGAAATATGTACGGCACGATATACTTTTATAAAACCTGTCTTGAAGAAGGAATAAAACCTATCATCGGCTGCGAAATATATATCAGCAGGCGCTCCAGACACGATAAAGAAGCAGGCCTAGACACTGACTCCAACCATCTTATTCTTCTGGCAGAAAATAACACCGGATACAGAAATCTAATGAAAATAATCTCTATTGCCAATCTTGAAGGATATTACTACAAACCTCGATCGGATATGCAGCTTTTGAAGGAAAATCATGAAGGATTAATCTGTTTATCTGCTTGCGTGAACGGATACGTGTCAGAACCGCTCATCCAAGGACAGGAGGAAACAGCAATAAAAAGAGCAACAACGCTTTCGGAAATATTTGGTAAAGATCATTTCTATTTGGAGCTTCAGAAACATACGGATGTAAAAGATCAAGATTCTCTAAACGAAAAGCTAATAGCTCTTTCCAGAAAACTTGGAATTCCGCTGGTTGCGACTAATGACAATCATTATGTAAATAATACAGATGCCGAAGCCCAAGAGGTGTTGCTTTGTATACAGACGCAGACAACTTTACAAACAAAAAATAGAAGGCTTTCGATGATATCATCGCCTGATTTTTATATGAAAACCCAAGATGAGATGCAGGGACTTTTTATACAAACGCCTGAAGCAATTGAAAACACGGTTAAAATTGCCGAAATGTGCAACGTAGAAATAACTTTAGGCAAGTGGATTATGCCGGCATTTGAAGTCCCAAACAAAAAAACTTCCGCAGAATATATAAAAGAAAAAGTAGACGAGGGATTAATAAAACGTTATAAAAAAATAACGCCGATAATTAAAGAAAGGGCTGATTACGAACTGTCAGTGATACTAAAGAAGGGTTATGAAATGTATATTCTAATTGTCGCTGATTTTGTTAACTGGGCAAAAAGTCATGGAATTACTGTAGGTCCTGGCAGGGGTTCCAACGCAGGATCGATAGTATCATACGCTTTGGCCATATCGGACGTGGATCCTTTGTATTTTAAATTACCGTTTGAAAGATTTCTAAACCCAATGCGTCCGTCTCCTCCCGATATAGATTTGGATTTCGCAGATAACAGACGCGACGAAGTAATAGAATACGTCACCAAAAAATACGGTAAAGATAAGGTAGCGCAAATTATAACATTTGGAACCATGGAGGCAAGAGGATCTGTCAGAGATGTCGGAAGAGCTCTTGGTATGCCTTATTCTGCCCCGGATAGAATATCGAAAATGATACCCCAGGGATGGCAAGGTCACGCAATGACAATAGATAAGGCGTTGGAACAATCTTCCGATTTAAGAATTGCCTATAGTATCGAATCCGAGACTAAAAGACTACTTGATCTTGCCAGAAAAGTAGAAGGAGTTGTTAGGCACGCCTCAATGCATGCTGCAGGAGTTGTAATCGCAGATAAACCTCTTATCGAGTATACGCCGCTTCAAAAAGAAACAAACGGCGAAAAAATAATTACCCAATACGATATGTATACTGTAGGTGAAGATGGAGTCGGACTTTTGAAAATGGATTTTTTAGGCCTTAGAAATTTAACTATTATTCAAGAAGCTTTACGTTTCATAAAAGAAAATCAGGGAGTAAAAATATTTTTGTCCGAACTCCCGCTTGATGATAAAAAAACATACGAATTATTATCGTCCGGAGAAACTACCGGGATATTTCAACTTGAATCTTCCGGTATGAGAAGGTACATAAAAGAATTAAAACCTACTTCTATATTCGACTTGCAGGCAATGGTTGCGCTTTATAGACCCGGACCTATGGCAAATATTCCTGAATTCATAAGGAGGAAACACAACCCCTCTCTTATTAAATATCCCGATCCGCGCCTTAAAGATATATTAAAAGAATCCTATGGAGTTATTACGTTTCAAGATGATGTCCTTTTAACTGCGATTACTGTTGCGGGATATTCATGGCTTGAAGCAGACAAGTTAAGAAAGGCAATTGGTAAAAAAATTACTTCCGAAATGAAAAAGCAGCACGATCAATTCGTGGATGGTTGCATAAAAAATGGCATGCTAAAGAATAAGGCCGAATCTCTCTGGGTATTATTTGAGCCATTTGCAGGATATGGTTTTAATAAAGCACACGCTGCAGGTTATGCCACAATAGCTTTCCAAACAGCCTATTTTAAAGCTCATTATCCCGTTGAGTTTATGACTGCGCTCCTGACGGCCGAATCTAGGGGCACTACGGGTCCAGTCAAAAATGAAAAAATAGCTCAAGCTGTAATGGAATGCCGAAGACTAAACGTAAAAGTCTTACCTCCCGATATAAATAAATCAAATACTGACTTTGCTATAGAAGATAAGACAAAAATCCGATTTGGTTTATCTGCAATAAAAAATGTCGGCGAAGCTGCAATGAGAAGCATTTTAGAAGCAAGAAGCAAGGGCACATTTAAAAGTTTAGAAGATTTTTGTTCACGTGTAGATTTGGGTCCTGTAAACAAGAAAACCCTAGAAAGTTTGATAAAAGCCGGAGCAATGGATTATTTTGGCAATAGAGCAAAACTTTTAATCAATTATTCTGAAATAATTGAAAATTTACATCAAAAGAAAAAACAGACAAGTGTCGGACAGGAAAGTTTGTTCGGAGATAACGATATTGATTCCAAACCTCAAAATTTGCTGCAAAACGACATCGAGGATTTTTCTGATTTGGAAAAATTATCGTTTGAAAAAGATTTTCTTGGATTTTATCTAACGTCTCATCCTCATGCGGACAAACTTCTCTCATTGAAATCTTTGATCACTCATGAGATTGAATTGGCAGGAGAAGAAAAAGAAGGCGGGAAAGTAAAAATAGGCGGAATTATAGAGAATTCCCGAAAAATATTTACAAAGAAAAACAATAACGAGATGGCATTCTTGACTATTGGGGACGAAAAAGGTTTATCTATAGAATGTGTCGTATTCCCTAAAATTTTTAGCAGATATAAGTATTTATTAATTAAAGACTCTGTGGTTATAGTTGAGGGATATATAGACGGAAAAAATGAGAGACCGACTATAATTGCAGAAAAAATATCAACAATTAATTAATTTCTTCTTGACTTATGTTTAAATTATATCTAGAATTATAAAGTTATATGATTTCGTTTTCCCCAGAAGTTATCGCACACATAGGATCTTTCAAAATCACAAACTCTCTCTTAGACATATTGTTGGTAGATTCCATATTAATAACGCTCGCGCTCGTTGTAAAAAAAAGACTATCTTTGATCCCCGGATTATTGCAAAACGCTGTAGAATTTCTAATAGAGGGATTTTATAATTTAACCGAGTCAATTTCCAATAAAAATGCAGGAAGGATTTTTCCTTTTTTTATCACTTTTTTTCTTTTTATTCTTATCGTAAACTGGAGCGGTCTTATACCGGGTGTTGGAACAATAGGTTTTTTTGAAGGCAAAAAATTAGTTCCCGTTATAAGAAGCGGCGCCAGTGATTTAAATGTCACACTGGGACTTGCTTTGGTATCTGCTGTTGCCACCCATGTCCTTAGCATACAAATTTTAGGAATAAAAAGTTATCTTGGTCGCTATTTTTCCATAAACCCAATAAATCTGTTCATAGGAATCTTGGAAATAATTTCAGAAATTACAAAAGTTATATCATTGTCGTTTCGGCTTTTTGGCAATATTTTTGCGGGGGAAGTAGTTCTTGCCACAACAAGTAGTATGATTGCATTTCTTTTCCCCATACCGTTTCTTCTTTTGGAAATAATAGTTGGTTTCGTACAAGCCTTGGTATTTAGCATGCTCACTATGACTTTTATGGCAATTCTTACAACACCTCATCATGAGGTAGAAACGGTTAAGGAGGTGAGCAGAGTATGAACTTTAGTATTTCAGGAGGGTTAATTATAGCTATCGGCGGTATATTTCCCGCATTGGCAATCGGACTTATCGGAGCTAAAGCTATGGAGGCAATCGGTCGAAACCCTGAAGCTTCCGGAAGAATTCTTCCGGCCATGCTTTTAGCTATGGCATTCGCAGAGGCAATTGCTATTTATTCCCTGATCCTAGCATTTCTTAAATAAGTTTGTTCTTATTTAAAGATTAGATATTCTTATTCAATATGGAAATTATCAAAAATTTCGGACTTGATCCTGTATTTTTGGCTGCTCAAGTCATTAATTTCTTAATTATTCTTTACGTTCTTAAGAGGTTCCTTTATAAACCGATATTGGAATTGTTGAAAAAAAGAGAAGACGCAATTAAGGAAGGTGTTAGGAAGAACGAAGAGGTGCGCATTCTTTTGGAGAAGGCTAGCTCGGAGGAAAAAGCAGTTCTGAAAAGAGCAGAAGCCTATGCGAAAAAGATTATCGATGATGCCAAGAGCCATGCAACAGAAACGGCTAAGGAAATTGAAGAAATTTCTAAAAAACAAACTGAAAAAATTTTTGCCGATGCATCTTTGCAGATTAAAAAAGAAGCCATTGAAACAGAAAAAAGATTAACTTTAACAGTAAGTAAAGTTGCAATTGAATTTCTAAAAAAATCATTGGAGCAGCTTTTCTCTGAAAAAGAGCAAAAAGAAATTCTGAAAAAGGCTCTAAAAGAAATGAAAATCTAATATTAATAAGTTATGGACATCAAGAAGATAAAAAAACTGGTTCTATTAAGTTATGTACATAAAAAGCTAAACCTCATTAGGGTAAATAAGATAGCGAGATTATTGACAAGAAAAGATTTGAAAGCATATGTAAAAGTATTAAAAAGTTACGAGAAGGAAAACACGGTTATAATAAACTTGCCTTTCATGTATACTGATAAAAAGATATTTGATAAAATGTTTAGAGGTAAAAAAATTATCTACAAAGAAGACCCAAGCCTTATTGCCGGAGTTAGGATTATAAATAACGACATTGTTTATGAACATGATTTAAAAAATACCCTAGAAGATATCGCTACCCATATTGGTCTTGCATATGATTGACGCTGATACAATTATCAAACAGCTCGAAGAAAGACTGGCAATGTTTCAGGGAAGCGCCAAAACCCAAAACGTCGGAATAGTCGAAAAAAATACAGACGGAGTTATCGTTGCTTCCGGATTATCCCAAACATTTATGGGGGAGCTTGTGTCTTTCGATAAGAATAAGATGGGCGTGGTGCTGAATCTAGACGAAGACAATGTCGCAATATTGACCCTGGGTAAAAGCGACGACATCAAAGAGGGAGATACTGTAAAGACAACCGGGAAAATACTAAGCATAAACGTATCCGATGACATACTCGGAAGAGTTGTAAATCCTTTAGGAGAACCTCTGGACGGCAAATCAACGATTAAGAAGGGAAAAGATATGCCTCTTGAGAAAATTGCAGCAGGCGTAGTAGACAGAGAACCCGTAAGTACACCGTTAAAAACAGGAATAAAAGCGATAGATGCATTGATCCCAATAGGACGAGGACAACGGGAGCTCATTATTGGCGACAGACAAACCGGAAAAACAGCTATCGCGATTGATACCATAATCAATCAAAAACCTCGGCCAAAGGCCGATCAGCCTATGGCTGAAAGAAATAAAAAACAAAAACCAGTAATCTGCGTGTATGTTGCTATCGGACAAAAACAAAGCACTATTGCCCAAGTAATAGATAAGCTGGACCAAGAGGGTGCATTAGAGTATTCAATAATTGTTGCTGCAGGAGCCTCTGACTCTCCGTCCTTACAATATCTTGCGCCATATGCCGGATCTGCAATCGCCGAATACTTTATGGAAAAGGGGAAAGACGTCCTAGTTGTTTATGACGACCTCACTAAGCATGCGTGGGCGTATAGACAAATCTCTCTGGTTCTGAAACGTCCCGCAGGAAGAGAAGCTTATCCGGGAGATATATTCTATCTTCACAGCAGACTTTTGGAAAGAGCTGTTAAGCTAAATAAAGAAAACGGAGGCGGATCTATAACCGCGCTTCCAATTATAGAAACTCAAGCCAACGATATCTCCGCATATATTCCAACTAACGTTATCTCTATTACTGATGGGCAAATATATTTGCAACAGGATTTATTTAATAATGGCATAAGACCCGCAATCAATGTAGGCAGTTCTGTTTCAAGAGTTGGAGGAGCAGCCCAAACGCCTGCAATTAAGTCTGTTTCGGGAAAAATGAAACTGGAGCTTGCGCAATATAACGAATTGGCGGCTTTTGCTCAATTCGGAAGCGAACTGGATCCTGCGACATTAGCCCAGCTGGAAAGAGGGAAAAAAACAATCGAAATCCTAAAACAGCCACAATATCATCCTCTTGAGGAAAGTTTAGAAATTTTAAGCATTTTTGCAGTTGCAAATGGGTATTTGGACGACATAAAACTTGAGCTTTTCGAAAAATTTGAAACAGAATATCATGACTTTGTAAAAAGAAGCTTTCCGAAAATAATTGAGTCTCTTTCGACAGGACAAAAACCTTCTGAAGAAATAATTAAGGAAATGCAAAAATCAATTTTAGACTTTAAAAAAGCGTTTGGCGCGTAAAAAATATGGCTAATATTTTATCCTTAAAAAGAAGAATAAATTCTGCTAAGAATGTTTCCAAAACTACGCATGTAATGCAAATGATAGCCGCTTCTAAGCTTAAGAAAGCTCAAGATGCAGCTTTATCATCAAGACCGTACGTTGAAAAACTTACCCAACTATCCAAAACTCTTTCCAATAAGCTAGAGGAGGAAGACATACATGACTATATGAAAACAGACTCAACGGCAAAATCTACCCTTCTTATCGTTTTAGCTCCCGACAAGGGCTTATGTGGTGGGCTTGTTTCCAATCTTGCGCGTGAATTATTACAGTTTGATTCTCACGAAAAAGAGGTTAAATACATAACGGTCGGAAAAAAAATAGAGTCCTTAGTGTCCTCTTTAGGTAAAGACATATCTGCAGCTTTCCCATTTGGCACAAGGCTGCCGTCATTTGACTTCATATATCCGATTGCCGCCTTGGTAAATGATTACTTTCTTGGTAAAAAAGTTAAGAATGTTAAAATACTTTCCACTGTATTTTCAAGTCTATTTATGCAAACGCCTAGAATTTCGACTCTTCTTCCCATTGAATTACCTAACGATAATGTTTTACCGCTAAAAAGCGATTTCACTCTATTTGAGCCAAACTCTTCATATTTACTTCCTTTTCTCCTTAAGCATTATCTTGAGATGTCAATTTATCAACACTTGCTTGAGAGTTATGTTTCCGAACAAGCCGCAAGAATGATTGCCATGCAGAGCGCCACGGATAATGCGCTTGAAATAGCCAGTGATTTAAAGTTAGAATACAATAAACAAAGACAGGAAAAGATTACCAATGAAATACTGGATATTGGCAGCGCTTCTTTTGCCATAAATTATGAATAATAAAAACGAAGGAATTATTATAAGGGTTTCCGGTCCGATTGTTGACGTACTTTTCCCTGACAGCGCGCCTCTCATACATGAAGCTTTATATGTTAAATTGAAAGATGGGAAAAAATTGATTTTGGAAGTTGCATTCCTAATTGGAAATAACGAGGCGAAAACACTTGCATTGGGATCAACGGATGGCTTGTACAGAGGGCTAAAGGTAACAAGAACTCTTTCTCCGATAAAAGTTCCGGTTGGAGCTAAAACCTTAGGAAGAATATTCAACGTATTAGGTGAACCGATAGACGGAATGAGCTTCGATGCTAAAGAAAAAAATGTTTACATGGAGGCTATCCACCATAGCCCGCCACTACTGGTAGATCAATCCACGAAACCGCAAATATTAGAAACAGGTCTTAAGGTTATAGATCTAATCGCTCCTTTCACTAAGGGAGGGAAGGTCGCGGTTTTTGGCGGAGCAGGAGTTGGAAAAACAGTTGTAGTCAAAGAATTAATACGCAACATCGCTATGGAACACAAAGGACACTCGGTTTTTGCAGGAGTAGGAGAGAGAACAAGAGAGGGAAACGACTTATGGCTGGAAATGAAAGAAGCTGGCGTTTTAGACAAAACAGTTATGGTTTTCGGGCAGATGAATGAACCCCCTGCAAATAGACTTAGAGTAGCGTTAACAGCTCTAACGATGGCAGAGTATTTCAGGGATAAAAAACGTGAGGATGTCTTGCTATTTATAGATAATGTGTTCCGCTTTGCCCAAGCAGGCTCCGAAGTGTCTGCGCTTTTAGGCAGAATGCCATCGGCAGTTGGATATCAACCCACACTTGCTTCCGAGATGGGCGAATTACAAGAAAGAATTACATCCACCAAGCAGGGATCAATAACTTCAGTTCAGGCAGTTTATGTTCCTGCGGACGACTACACTGATCCTGCTCCTGTTACTATTTTTTCGCACTTAGATGCAACCATAACTCTTGAGCGATCAATCGCAGAGCAAGGAATATATCCCGCTGTTGATCCACTGGGTTCCACGTCTAGAATGCTCGATATAAATGTGGTCGGAAAAGATCACTACGATGTCGCCAGAGGAGTTCAGAAGATTTTACAAAGATACAAAGAGCTTCAAGATATAATTGCAATTTTGGGCATCGACGAACTGTCCGCGGAAGATAAACTTGCTGTATCACGAGCGCGTAAGATTCAAAAGTTTTTAAGCCAACCAATGTTTGTGGCAGAAGTATTTACCGGACAAAAAGGAAAATATGTTAAAGTCGCAGATACCGTAAAAGGGTTTAAGGAAATTTTGGAAGGAAAACATGATAAGCTACCTGAACAGGCATTCTACATGGTAGGAACCATTGAGGATGCCGTAGCTAAAGGCAAAGGACAATGAGTCTTCTTCTTGAAATAATTACGCCGGAAAAAATCGTATACAAAGACGAGGTTGATGAAGTTATCATTCCTACTGTTAATGGTGAGATTGCAGTACTTCCCCACCATGTGAATTTGTTGTCTCAAATTATTCCCGGAGAATTAATCATCAAGAAAGGCGAAAAAACAGAATCAATTGCGATAACCGGAGGTTTTCTGGATGTGAATAAAAACGGTGTAAGTATTTTGGCAGACTATGCTATAAAAGCCGGAGAAATTGAAGTTGCCAAAGCTAAAGAAGCGCAAGAAAGAGCAGAACGGCTAATGAGAGAAAAATCAACAGAAAAAGATTTCAGAATTGCCGAAGCAGAACTTAGAAAAGCCATTCTCGAATTAAGAGTAGCCACAAAACACAAGAGAAGATTAGTTTAATATTTATGGATTCCCTTTTATATGATATTCACAAAACATATGATGGTAATTTCAAACAAGGTCCAATTGGGCTTAGCAAATTAAAAAAACCTCTTTTTAAGAAATCAAAACCCCGATATAATTTTCTAGGTTTTCCTGTTAATCTTCCTTTTGGTATTCCTGCAGGACCTCTTTTGAATAGTAAATTTATAAAAGGATCTTTTGATTTTGGTTTTTCAGTTTCAACATACAAAACAGTCAGAGCAGATATCTTCCCTTGCCATCCCTATCCAAACGTAATGTACGTAAAAGCGCCAAAAAAATTATTTCCCTACAAAACACCACGGCTTATCGTTCAAAGCAAGGCAAACAAGAAACAGCTTACGATAACGAATTCTTTTGGCGTTCCGTCAAAAAAACCCGCGATTTGGCAACAAGATGTAAAAGAAGCAATAAGATATGAAAGAAACGGACAACTGTTAATATTGAGTTTTATGGGCACGGTAAAACCAAACCAAACCCAAGAGGAATTTATAGAAGATTTTGCTATTGCAGCCAAACTTGCAAAAGAAACAGAGGCAAAAATTCTCGAAGCTAATTTATCGTGTCCTAATATTGGAAACGAAGGTCTGGTCTGCTACAACTTAGAAGTAACTGAAAAAGTATGCCAGGCAATAAGAAAAGCTATTGGCGATACGCCTCTGATATTGAAAGTTGGATACTATAAAGATCTTAAAGATGTTAAGGTTTTGGCAAAAATTGCAAATAAATACGCAAATGCGATAGCTGCGATAAATACTTTGCAGGTCGAAATCGTAGACGAAGATGGCAATCAAGCACTTCCTGGCAAAAATAGGCTAAAGAGCGGAGTTTGCGGAAGTGCGATTAAATGGGCTGGAATTGAAATGGTCGAAAAACTACAAAAAATAAAGAAAGGAAATAAATACAATTATGAAATTGTTGGAATAGGCGGAGTTATGACCCCAAAAGATTTTTTTGATTATCGAAAAGCAGGAGCAGATTTGGTACAATCCGCAACAGGAGCGATGTGGAACCCCTATCTTGCGTACGAGATTTTCGAAAAATTAAACATAAAATGACATTTATACAAAAACTTGAAAAAGCGATAAAGAAAAATAATTCCCTTCTTTGTGTTGGCTTAGACAGCAGTGATTTTTCATTAAATAAAAGAGTCATTGACCAAACTTACGATCTTGTTTGTGCGTACAAACCTGATACTGCTTTTTATGAAGCAGATGGTATTACTGGATTAAAATCTCTACAAAAAACAATTCAACATATACCCAAAAACATACCAATTATTCTTGACGCAAAGCGAGGATCGGTAGGACATACGGCAGAGATGTACGCAAAATCTGTTTTTGATTTTTGGAAAGCAGATTCGGTAACTCTTCACATCTTTACAGGAAAAGACGGCGTTATCCCCTTTCTTTCATACAAAGATAAATATTCTTTCTTATACATTCGCTCATCTAATCCTTCCGCTTCAGATTTTCAGGATATAAATGTTAATGGAAAACCTTTTTTTCAGGTAATGGCGGAAAAAGTATCAAAATGGAACGAAGAAAATTTTGGAATAATTGCCCCAGCGACATATCCTGAAGACCTTGGAATTTTGAGAAAAATTTTTAAGGACCGTTATTTTTTGGTTCCAGGCATTGGTGCGCAAGGCGGAGATTTGGAAAAAACCTTGAAAGCAGGGCTAAGGAAAGATAAGTCGGGCTTGATAATAAATTCCTCCCGTGGGATAATCTTTGCAGAAAACCCAAGAACAGCCGCATTGCAATTAAGAAACGGGATAAATAAATATAGATGAAAAAAAATATTTTTGACATTCTTAAGAAAACTAAGGCTTTAATCGATAACGACCACTTCGTTTTAACGTCTGGAAAACACTCGCCGATCTATATAAATAAAGACGCCATATATATTCATACTCAAGAAGCGTCTGCTGTTGGTAAGCTTTTTGCGGAAAAATTTAAAAATCTTCAAATAGATATTGTGGCTGCCCCTGCCTTAGGAGGCATTATTCTCTCTCAATGGACAGCATATCATCTTTCTAAGCTAAAGGGGGAAGAAATTCTAAGCGTTTATACGGAAAAGACAATAGACAAAAATCAAATATTTACAAGAGGTTACGATAAACTGATTAAGGGAAAGAAAGTTCTGGTAATAGAAGACTTAACCACAACAGGAGGATCTGTCAAGAAAGTTATCGACAGCGTAAGAGAAGCAGGCGGAAAAGTAATCGCAGTTGGAGTTATGATAAATCGAAATCCGAAAGAAGTAAACGAAAAGTTTTTAACTGCAAAATTCAAATCTCTCGGAACATTACCAGTTGTAGCTTATGAGGAAAAAAACTGTATTTTATGCAAAAAACAGATTCCCATAAATACTTCTGTTGGGCACGGTAAAAAATATTTAGAATCGAAAAACAAAAACTAGAAACGTTTGCTCTTTACTACGCAATTTCATACAATAATACTAATAAAATGCCGATGTGGCTCAGTGGTAGAGCAAGTGTTTCGTAAACACTAGGTCGTGGGTCCGATTCCCGCCATCGGCTCCATTTCTCTTTTGATTATGGCTAGAATAAATAGAAATAGATCCAGATTATCAAACTTAAAAGAAACAAGAATCCGAAGAAACTTGTTTTTAAGTTTGGCCGGAATAGCAATCGTAATATTTATTGTCATTAAATTCGGACTTCCGCTTATGGTTAACCTAACTTTGTTTTTATCCGGATCTAAATCTTCCCAGGAACCTACGCAAAACAATTCAATTAAATTTATTTCCCCACCGATTATAAATCCACTATTATCCGCAACAAATAGCGCAAATATAATAATTTCCGGAAATTCTTCGCCTAATCAAATTATAAATTTATATATAAATAACTCTTTAATAGATAAAATACAGACAAAATCAGACGGAAGTTTTACTTTTGCCGAGTCTTTAATTCCGGGAAGCAATGCAATCAAAACAAACGCAGTTCTTGATGACAAAACTAGTGGTTTTTCCGAAACGCAAACCGTTGTTTTCAAAAGCGCTATTCCTTCTCTTACCGTAGACTCCCCATCCGACGGTCAAGTATTTTCAAAAGACCAAAACGTAGCGCAAATTAAAGGAAAAACGGATAGTGATGTAAAAGTTACAATTAACGACTTCTGGGTAATAGTTGACGAAAACAACAATTTCTTTTACAATTTACCTCTTAAAAACGGTGAGAATCCCATTAAGATTGTCGCAACCGATCAGGCAGGGAACAAAAAAGAGATAGACTTAAAAGTTAGCTATAATCCTTAGTTTTTTCGCAGTACCCCATCAATGTCCACATCCACACCATAATAAAAGGGTAAAATAAAGCATTTATAAAAAGGCTTGCTAAAGAAATGCCTATATGGGAAGAAAGTAAAACTAAGGGTATGATTTTATTCAAACCTATATTTTGTTTAAAAAGTATATATAAATTATTTGAAATTTTATACCAAAGATAAATGTAGGCGGCAAACCCAATTAACCCTGTAGTTGCCAATACGAATAAGAAGCTGTTATCTGTTCCTGCATTTGCATGGCTTAGTATTAATTCTTTTCGTCCAGTAAATCCGTATTTTATTTGCGCATACCGATAAGCATTGAATCCAACGCCAAACAACGGATGATCTCTAATTATAGTAAGTGCTTTATCTGCTACGTATAATCTTGCTTTGCTAGAAGAAATTCTTAAAAGATTTGTATTTTCTATATTGAAATTTTTTGAAGAAATTATAAACACAACTATAAAAATAGCAAGAATTGGAACTATAATTCTTTTTCTGTTTATTAAAACAAGGAAAGTAAATGTGCCTACGAAAAACATAATAAATGCGCTTCTTGAATAAGTCAAGAATATTCCTATTGCAGTAAGACTAGCCAGCAACGATAAAGCTAGTGCGTAAATTAATCTTTTATTTTTTATGCAATAAACCGCTAACCCAAATACAAGAAATAATAGAAGGACAAAAAAAGTACCGGCAAAATTTGGATCCAGGAATATGGAAAACATCCTGTACGAATGCTCATCCCACCCAAGATAGTATAAATTTCTAAGGTTTGGATAAAAGAAGAACTGAACGTATCCAAGGGCTAAAATTATAGCCCCTGAAATAACCATTAAGGCTGGAACCTTTTTCTTAAACTTATTGTCAAAGTTTGAAACTATAAAATATATCCCCACATACATAACCCACCTTAATAAATAAAGACTAGATACGAAAAGTTCCCAACTTTTAAGATTTGGTATGTTTATAACCAAAGACAAAATACATGCGGCAATGAATAGAAAAATTGGCTTTGCCAAAGAAGACTTAAGAATTCGCTTTTCTTTCCTACGAATAATGTTTACCGTTAACCAAACAACAATTAATAATAATGTTCCTATGTCAATACCAGTTACTGATATACCGTTACCAAATTGATATCTAGCGATTTCTCCCAAAGGAAACAGAAAAAAAATAAATATAATGAAAAATGTTTTCAATAAACCCATTTTTGCCCCCCTAAAGAATAAAGCTTTACGTTGGTCTTCTTGTTGTAGTATACGAGATTCCAATACGAAAATCTTTTGGGAATCACTGAATTTTGAACCGCTATATAATCAAAAACGTCTCCCTTTTTAACCCATGATGAATCTATGAATGGAAAATCTACATAATATAGATTGTGAAATCCGTATAAAAGCACTTTATTATTTCGTGTTATATTTTTTGAAAAATACCCGTCAGTATCGTAAAAATCTCCAAATGAAAAATTGAGGTGATCCGTTAAGAACTTATTTTTTGTTTCTATTCCTAGAATTACCGAAATATATTTTGCACTAGCAACCAATCTATAAAACATCGTAATTAAGGCCGATAAAATGACCAATCCTATTGCTAGATTTTTCAAGAAGTTATATTTTTTTATTGTTAATATGATGGCAGAACAGACTATGGAAAAAGCCGGAAGATATGGCATTATAAATCTTCCCCAATCGGTTTTAGGAGTTAAATACCAAATAGCAAATGCTAAAATCGAATATAAGGAAACGATTCTCATTCCTGATTTAAATTTAGTAAAAACAAAGGGAAAAACAAACGGAATAATAATATAGACAATCGAAATAGAATCCGATCTGTGAATAAAGGGATTTATGAATTGCAAGTTTAAGCCAATTTTATATAAATTTGTAAAAAAGGGGTAAACAGGATTACCTGTATGTATAAACGAGAAGACAAACCATGGTAAAGGAATTAGTAAAGAAATAAACCAATAAACAGATAGGCTTTTAGCAAAACTTATGGCAGATCTTTTATGGTAGAAAAAGAATAATGCAATCAAAGCTGAAAATATTATTAAAGAGCCGATCGCAAGAAGCTTCGTAGATATTGCAAGTCCCATCATTACAGCTGATTCCATAAGCCACTTTTTATTTTTACTTTTCCACCAATTGATAAAACCAAACAATGCCATTATTTCAAAAAAGGTTCTAGCAAGATCAATATAAGCAGTTGTCGACTGCCACGCCACCACTAAATTACTGTAAAAAATCAAAACCGTTATGAGGGAATATGTCTTATTGAGAAAATTTCTTGAGAGATTATACAATGCTATAAGCGAGATTATTCCAAACGAAAAATGTACTAATTTTACTACTAGTTCATTCCCAAAAGATAACGCTCCGACATATATCATCTCTGTGAGTTTTGGCATGCTGGAATAATATAAAAGTCCACCAGGAATATGTAGAATATCATGATTTACTAGATAAATTTTTGGCAAGGTTAGGTGGTACCATAAAGCGTCAAATCCCAACTCTGGACCAAAAGCTCCTATTAAATTTACCAGTGCAAGAGAAACAATTAATGTAATTAATACAAAACCAAAATTTACGTTAGGAGTTTTTCCGATACGGATTAACTTAAGAGTATAAATTATTTTTCTTTTGTAAGCTAATACTACAACCGCAGCGTACAATAACGAAAAAATAATAACGCTTTCCCTATACAAAAGTCCCAGTAGTCCCAAAGTGAAAATAAGATATGAGTAGATTCCTATTGAAACGGCAATTGTAAACATAATAGAAATAGCTATTTTTCTTGCCGCAGTTTCCATAACTTACTCCTAACTAGGAAGGAATGAAAACTCATAAAAATGGCCACTATTAATCCTTGTATGCCGTCTAAAAAACCTAATCTTAAAAAATAATTTAGGATAAATTTAGCTTTCGGATATAAGATAATCGATAACCACGAAGTTTTTATACCACTATCGAATAATTCTTTTGCCTTTATCTCCGTATAAAAATTTATCTCTCTTAGAAACTCCGTAATAGTTTGGTGAGGATAATGCATCAAGGAAAAATTAAGTTGCCCGACTGCTCCTTCCGTCTCCCATCTTTCATGTACGTGACCGCTCCATTCTCCCTTACCTTTCTTTACCAACCTTAAAAGCTTAATATTTCCTGTTTCGCCATATCTTAATTCTTTTCCCCATATAAAATCTTTTCTTTTTATAAAATAACCATCATAGTTATCTCTTCTGCTTGTAGCTTTTAATATTTCGTCTCTAAGAGACAAAGGAATTCTTTCATCTGCGTCAACAAATAATATCCATTCATATTTTGCCTTCGATAAACCAAAATTTCGCTGTTTGGAATAATTTTCATTTAAAGCGTGTCTAAAAACTGCAATTTTTTTATTTTTCAAGCTATTGATAATTTCAATCGTTCTATCTTGAGAAAAATCATCCACAACGATTATCTCATCACACCAACTCAATGATTCCAAACAATCAATAATGTTATTTTCTTCATTTTTAGTAAGAACTACTGCGCTTGTCATCTTATTTATTAATTATTTTTTTATCTACAACAATCCCATCTTTACTCTCGCTGATTATGAATAGATTTTTTGCTGAATTTTTTGATGGAGGCTTACCCAACCACCAGGTAAGATATTCATAATTCATCGTAAAGCTTTCAAACTGACTTCCGGAACCATTTCCTTTTATTCCATAATCTTCCCCATTGGTTTCTTTCAATATTGTTTTTACAGCATTTAACCTCTCCGAAAAATAAATACCATAAGCAGGTTTACTTTTAGCCTTATCTAAAACGAACAAAGTGTTTAACGCTGCAATATAAAAAACTAAAACCAAAATAGGAAAAAACAAATATTTCCTATGCATTATTCCATCAAGCATCCACGCCGTAATAATAATTACACTCGGGAAAAATATAGGAAGATATGCACCTGAAGCCGTCATGTTAAGAAAAAATCCCACTGAAGGAATAATAATAAATATTATTAATAGGCTGATTGGAGAAAAAAGATTGTTTACATTTCTATTCTTTAATAAATAAAACGTTATACCTACAATACTTAAAGATAAAATAAGTAATGATACTAAATTACTTTGTGCAAAAATAAGTTGCTGATAATTAACTGAAAAGAAATTAATCATAGAAGAGAAGAACTCTTGCGATTTGCTTAATAGGAATGTATTTTTAAAATTCAATAACTGACTAAATGTTCTATACTGTATCCATATGAAAAATTTTAAAGTTTGCGCAAATTTATGATTAATATCATAAATAAGAATTGGAATCATCGGCAAGATAAAAAGAGCTAAAGATGTAAGTAAAATTCCTGTTCTCAACACAGCTTTAGCCCATTGTTTTTTTCCCATAAAGCCTACGATAAAAATAAACCCAGTTGGAAACCAGAATATCTGCGTTGCAAGCTCAAAATTATATAATAATGCCATAAAAAGAATAGTTATGGGAAAAAAGCGTACATCTCCTTTTATCCATTTAAAAACTGAATTAATTAAACCCAGAGTTAGTAAGGGAATTGGACTCGTATGGTATGGCATTTGAGAATTAATAATAATCAACGGGGATGTTGCATATAATAAAGCAGAAATTAAGCCTACTCTTTTTGAAAACATTTCCTTTCCTAGCTTGTATACGAAAACTACGGTAATTACGCCCAATAGAGCCGTAAAATAGCCCCCGGAAAGAGGATTGTAACTAGAGATCCATAATATTAAAGCAAGTAAATATGTCCACAATGGCCCTTGATGCAGCCAAGTATGACTGGACGTAATTCCAACCAGGGGAATGTTGCCCGATAAAATCATGTCTCTTGCCGATAAGTAAAACCATCCCTGATCACCTATAAAAATCATTTGCTCATTTAATTTATATAAATTCAGAAAAGCGGAAAGAGCTAATATCGTTAGTAATAAAATATTTGCCGGTTTAAAAAATCTCAAAGCGAACTCTCCCAATAAGGCAGGGATTAAACCGTGATATTTTTTAAAAAACTTGAATCTGCTTTGTTCAAATGTTTTTTCTATCCACGCCTTATCTTGCGTACTTCTCCCTACTGAATGTGTTGCTTTTGTTTTCGGAAAATATAATATTTTATATCCCATTTTTTTTATTCGGAAACAAAAGTCAGCCTCTTCGAAATACATAAAAAATCTTTCATCGAAGCCACCAACTTTATCGAATATAGATTTCTTAACCATCATGCATGCTCCACCAACCACATCTACTTCCTGTTCTTTGTTCCTATCAAGATTTATATTGTGATATTTGGCAGAAAACGGATTTTTGCGCCATATTTTACCTAAAAATGAAAATGCAAATAAACTCTGGGACAAGTAAGGCATACCGCTAATACTTTGCAGAATATTTTCCTTCTCGCCTATTAATTGAGGGGCAATTACTCCAATCTTTGAATTGCTTTCCATTTTGCCTAAAAGATATTTTATCGAATTTGCCGCAAACTTCACATCTGGATTTGCCAAAAGCAGATATTCCCCTTTCGCTACGCTGGCACCCTGATTTAATCCTTTGCCATATCCGCAATTAACTTTATTCTTAATGATTCTTAAATTAGGCCTATTGTAGATCTCTTCGGTAATGCTTTTTGGGGAATTATTGTCTACAATGACCACTTCGTAGGATATTTCTGCGCAGGCTTGCTCCAAAGATTTAATGGATGCGCTTAATTCCTCTGGCGTGTTGTAATAAACGTAAATGACCGATAGTTTTATTTTCATTTTTTAGTTAATATTTTTATATATTCCTCTAATTTTTCAACGCTTTTTTCCCATGTCCAATTTAACGCAATATTTTCTCTTGCTTGATTTCCCATACTTAATCTTAAGTTGTTGTCGCTAAGAAGACTCCTAATTGCATCACGTAAACTTATGGCATTCCTACTTACCAATAATCCTGTTTTTCCATCCACAACTGATTCAGCAAAACCTCCTTCGTTAATAGCTATAACGGGCACACCGCTTGCCATTGCTTCCAAGACAGTCAAGCCAAATGGTTCATTGCGGCTTAACGCCAAAATTATTTTTGACTTATTATACTCTCTGACAAGTTCTTTGTCCGATACCCTATCCTTTTCGCCTAAGTCTTTTATTATTATTTTTATTATTGGCTCTATCTTAAATAACCTTACGGCTTCATTTAATAAATCATAGCCACCAAGCTTATTCTTGCTCCCAAAAAAAAGCAAATCGTATTCCTTTTTAAGATTAAGCGGTTTAAACTTTTCTTCATCCACTCCTAAATAACAAATTTCTGATTGTAAATCGTAAGAAGCTCTTACCCAGTCTTCTGAAAAGAGAGAATTAACTAAAATCATGTCTGCTTTTCCAATATTTGACTTGTCAATTATCTTACGTATCTTTCTATTGATAGCTTCGTATAATTTTTCGTAAAAAGACATAGATGGCATTTGATTTATGTGTTTATCGTAAACAATCCTTAATGGCTCCTGACAAAAATATATAGTGGGACAAACCAAAAATCTAAGGATGAAGGGGGCTTGAGTATATCTTGATGGATGGACAATAACACAATCGTATCTTCTTAAAGATATATCCTTTGCTATTCTCTTGTGAAGTTTATATAGATTAAACAGCTCAATTGTATCCTTATACAACCTGCTCTTCCAATCATTTCCTATCCAGTGTTTTGGCAAAAAATTATAATAATATACATTTCGAAAATACTTTTTTACTTCCTTATCTTTCTCTATATCAACATAATACAGGTCAACATTAAACTTTTTACTAAGCTTTTTGCTAAGCTCGTAGCATGCTCTTTTTGCCCCTCCAAAAGATAGTTCATGGAATACTGCAATTTTCACTATCCTATCTCCTTGTTATTTGACTTAAATATAGATACCATGTAATAAATAACCAACGGCAATTCTGCAATTCCGGACAAGAGAACTGAAATACTAGAACCTACTATGCCATATGCAAGAGTTAAGGGTACAATTGTAATAATTAACGCAAGAAATCTTATAGACGTTATTCCCGCAACGTAATTCTGTTTTCCTAGCGATAAAAACAATGAGGAAGTAGTACCTGTAATCGCTCTGACAACTCCATATGCCGCTAGCGGTTTCAATACAATCATTGTATCTGCCCATTTCTGACCAAATATCAAAACGAATAATTCTTTTGGAAAGAAAAATATCACTGTACCCACCAAGACGGAAATAGCAGAAACAAACAAAATGGTCTTTATAAACCCCTTCTTCAATCTAACAACGTCCTCCGATATTTTTGAATAGACAGGAAACGTTACCTTATTTACTACATCTGATACCTCGCTAACCGGCATTGTAGAAATCGTGTATCCCATTTGGTAAATTCCTAGTGGACCTGACCCAAGCGCTCTTCCTATAATGATACTGTCCCCTTTTGAAGCAGCGAAATTTAAAATTCCATATAATGTTACCCACTTACCCCTATGAAATATCTTGCTAATTTTTTGAAGATTAAATTGTATGCGTGGCGTAGGTTTGATTAATATAAACGACAAAATTACTTCAAGAATAGATCCTGCTATCAGCCCAAAAACTAAACCTATGGCGCTTCGAGTAATCAAAGACACTACAATCGCAACCAGCGAATCAAAACAGAATATTGCTGTTCTCAAAAAAAATTCTTTATTAAATTGCAAATTTTTTTGATATTTAACTATTGACGGATTTATAAATCCCCTTATGAGGGGAACTACGCTAATTAACAGCATAAGACCATAAGATTGAGGAATTTTAAAAAATGAAACAACAAAAGGAGCCGTTAAAATTATAAAAATAGTAATTAATAACCCCCTAACTATAGATACAAACCAAGCATCGTTTATATATGAATCTATACCTTTTTTTTCTTGCACTAGAAATATGTTTATCCCAGTCTCTGTCAATATTTCCAAAAGGGCAAGAGCCATCGTAACAATACCAAACACACCGAACTGCGAAGGAACAAGCAGTCTGGCTAAAACAACAACTCTTAAAAAGGCTATCAATCTGGAAAACACCCTAAAAGCCCCAATCCATGAAATTCCGATAATAGCTTGCTTCGAATACCCCATATTTTACAATTATATATCCTTATGGCTAATAATGTTCATTTATCTTTTTTAAATATCGATATCGTAGATATTGGAGCTAAACCTGAAATAGAATAATTCAGTTCATTTCCTGCGAATAAGTATAAAATTTTAGGCGGATAAAATTCCATTATCTGCTTATATTCTTCTTCCATCAATCTTCTTAGTAATCGTTTTTTAGCTGATACTTTAAGATAATTAAGATCAAGCTCTTTACCTGTCACAATTACTAGTGACGGGATAGTCTTACTTGATGCATCAATTATTTGATAGTCATAACTTCTGTCTTTTGAATAAAAATCCTTAACGACAATATCTGGTAACAATTGATATATGGGAATATTTTCTATGCCGATTAATGTACCCTTTTCTATATTTTTTTCTATCCATTGAGAAGATATCTGTCTTACATCCGGCAACCATTTAACGTAAACCGTTATTATTGACTGATAGAATTGGATTGTAAAAATTAGCATGAATAGCGTGGTTAATATTGATTTATAATTGATTAAAGTGTTTTTTATTCTTTGCAAAAAGGCACCCGAAAGAAGAGCGAAAAAGGGCAACAAAACCAACAGTCTATTGCCATTAGCTCCAAGCTTTAAGGGAATTATACTGAGTAAAAATAACAAAAAACAAAATAGCAAAAAAAATTCATTTTTATATAAATATTGTCTCTTATTGAAAACCCTCTTCAGGAATAAAATTATCCAATAGAGTATTCCAATTACAAATATGATAAAAAATCCATAACCAAAATCCATAGGAAAGATTTTGAGCAGTATATATTGCCACCAGCTATTAAACCCTGTCAGGAGATTGCCATATGCGCTTGAACTGGAAGTCAAATTTGAATATAGAAATTCACTCCAATTACCTTTCCCTAATATCAAATCCGGAATACCCAAAAAAATGAAAATTATAAAGAAAATTAATAATCCAATTAAAAGTCCCGTTAACTTCAATTTTTTGTTAAACCAGAAGAAGGAAAGAATATAGGGAATAAGTAGTGGCAAAGCGCTAATTTTAGTAGCAACGGCCAGGGAGCAAAAAACTCCGGCAAGTAAATAATTTTGCAACGTCGGTTTTGATCCGAATTTTAACAAATAATGCAAGGATATAATTATCCAAAATACTAGTGCAATATCGTACTTAAAGTAATTGCTAAGAGACATCCATAAAGGAGTAACCGCAAACAAAATTATTACTATATTTTGATTCATTTTGAGATGCTCCCTTGCAACCTTTGCGATAAAAAATATAGAAAGCAAGCCAAAAATAAGAGTATTTAATCTTAGAATTTCAAAAAGTTTTTGCTGGACCTGCAAGAATTCAACGGAAGACTTGATGGTAAAAGGGTTAATTATTTTAGCTAGATAAAATGGAGCAAGATATAGTCCTGATAGGATAAAATGCAACATGGTTCCATGAGCAGATCCCGGAACATTTGCGGAAAAGTCTTTAAACGTCGTCTTTATCGCTTGAAGTTGATGCCATTCATCCATTTGATAATTAAATGGGTGATCTATCCCCGGTATGCCCCAATCGATAACAGTTAGCATTGATATTGCATAAACTATTAAAACACAAAAGAGAAATTTGTTTTCCAATATCCAATTAGTAAAACTTAAGTAAATATCTAACAGCTTCTTTTTAAATTTTAAAATTACCATAAACTATTTGGCGAATTACCATTCAATATCTTTATATTTCCGCTGAAATTTTTATCTATTTCTATCTTTTTTATAGTTCTATTTTTATAAAAAAGAGGCACATTTGAAAGATTAATTATGCATTGATCATTAGCATCACACTTATTAAAAATAATTGCCGTTGTCTCTAAATCGTTTGTAGTTATTATTATTTCCGTTTTTTTAGTACTTATATTCGAATCTGGCGTTAGAACCAAAATCTTATCATCCGAACTGATATTATTTTTAGTAAAAAAGTTATTAATCTCATTTATGGAATTTGAGGAAGCTATTTGCTTCAATTTATTAATTGTTTTACTTTTGTAAATACCCTCTGACTTAGGAATAGATTCTAAATTAACATTAAGAATGTATTGCCTGAAGCTTGGAATTTTATCTAAATTGTCATTTTCCCAAACGCCATTGGCTGTTCTTTTGAAAATAATAAAATTATCAACTTTATCATAAACTGAAAAGTTATTTAGGATAAACTTAAATAATTTGTTTTGTCTTGCATAGTCAGGAACGCCATCCTGCAATCTTACGACATCCGTATTGTAAATGACATAATTTATTTTATTCTTTTTTATATATTCTATATTCCTATTTTGGGCATATTCGGGAGTTGCCTCAAATATCGTAAAATAAAAGGGAGGATTCTGATTAAATAACGGATAAAAAATTGGATCGCTTAGATAATCAAAAATTTTAGTACTTGAACGTGCATCTTTCCTTATTGTTTCTTTTGCTAGAATATACTTTTCATCTTTGCTAGATAAAAAAACCAAATTTGTCTTAAGACACTCCTTATCTATGCTTATTCCTTTATACGCATAATTGATTTCTGTATAGAAACTCATTGGATGTAAGCTCAAGGCAAATAAAATTACTAAACAAAGTAAAATATAATAAATTACAATTTTGTAATATTTTATCTCGCATCTGATTAGAACTAAACATATTTCATAAAATAGGATTAGAAATAATAAGAAACTGATAAAAGTAATTTGTGTGCTTATGGAACGAATAAAGCTCTTTTGCTCCAATAAAAGAATTACAAAGACAATACCTATCTCCATATAAGAAGCTAGTGAAGAAATTTTTCTAAATGATGCTAATTTAATTACGAGAAGAAGAATTGTTGATGATAAAATAAGAAATGTAAATATATTATCCGATGTCATAGAAAAAGGAATGAACGGAGTCTTTGCATAAAGTGAAAAATCCAGTAAGCTTTTTAGGTAATTAATAAAACCCAAAACCGCTTTATTTGCAATCAAAAAATACACATAGGGACTTATGCCTAAGACTAAACCGATAAAAAAAACAAGCATTTGTCTCACCAATAGGAAACAATAGCCTAAATTAAACAATTTGCTTATACTGTGTCTAATTAATGAATCAGTCGCTAGGAATAATATGAATACCGCTAATACATATATTCCCTGATCGTTTACGAGCGAGAAAATGACACCTGTTATGAATCCCATCGTAAATATCATCTTTTTTCCCACACATTCTTTTTTTGCAAATATAAAAGAAAAAATTAATGTCAAGAGAAGAATAATTCCATATCTATTAAAATTTTCCCATCCTGAAAATTTCGCTATAAATATAAAAAGTGAAATAAAAGAAATATATGCAAATACCCTATTTCCCCATAGCTTCATAAAAAGAATAAAAATACCTGTAAACAAAACGGGCATTAAAATTAAGTAAAACAAACTTAAAACAATATTATGATCTCTAAAATAAAACATTATGCCATAGGGATAATAAATATCTCTGTATGGCAAAAGATTTTTTGAAGCTGCAAAGTACCAACTTAATGGTATTTGATAATCAAAGCTGAATTGCGAGAAACTGACACAAGAAAACAAAAAATCCTTAATTGAAATAGCTAAGGTCAACACGAAAACCAATACTGTATCCAAATTAAATTTTTTAATGGTTAATGGCAATTTCATCTTTTCTTATTAAATAAAATTAGGAAAATCAAAGCAGGAATAAAAAATAGGATAATAAAAACTAGATTGTCGAAATAAATAGGATAGCCAAAATACTGCGCATATCCTATTATTTTATTGCCCAAAATTTCCGGCAGTGGAAATAATGTCCTCAGGAATCTGAAAGATAAGAATAAGGTTAGATCAAATAGTCCCAAATAAATAACAAACTTTATAAAACCTTTTAGATTCAGAAGGTTAATCAGAAGTAAAAACATAGGCGCTAAAATTATTAATATCGTAAAAAAATAAATTATTTTATGCGTAGGCAGAGCATGAGGGAATAAACTATTAAGCAATACTAAAGACAACAAAGCTAAATAAATATTAAAAAGTTTGTTAAGATTCTTTTTATTCATACTGCTTTAATTTTTGTAAATATAAAAATTCTGCGTGGTTTTAGTTGGCTTGTAATTCGTTTGAATAAATGTTTTTAAAACACTAAGTTTTTCGTCTTCGTAATTCGCTTCTTTTTCTATTTCTCCCATTTTTTGTATTAGAATAATTATATTTTTATTATTACCAATATCCACTATGACCTTGTTTTGATCGCCTGGTCTAAATTTATAGAAAAAATTAAAATATGATGCGTTATCCCTGTCAGTCAAAAAATTTAGAAGTGGACAATATGGAAAACAGAGTAATTTACCATTATTCAACGATACTTTTTTTACGTAATCAATTAATGGTTCCAAATCATTTTTTTGACTTATCGGAATATTAATATATTTTGCTTGCTTTATATTCAAATTGACATAAATTTCCTTATCATATCCTATTCCGTACAATTTTCCATAAGTCTTAGCTAGATAGGAGATGGATGGAAATATAAATAATGCTAATAATAACGTTATTAAGATGTTATTTGTAGGTAACCTAAATTTTTTGCATATAATTACTAAAGCGTAGAAAAAAAGCGGTATATATAAAGGAGCCGTTACCACCACTGTCGCATAATCTCTGCCTGAAAAAGCACTTGCCAAAAACAGGCCTAGCGCTTCGATAGATATAATCACCAGATATCTTTCTTGCTTACTATTTGATTTAAAAAATAAATTAATTAAAATTATTGGCGCTGTAAGAAAAATCAAGAAATAATACACCGA
The DNA here is from genome assembly GCA_030651475.1 of Candidatus Levyibacteriota bacterium. Lineage (GTDB taxonomy): Bacteria > Patescibacteriota > Microgenomatia > Levybacterales > UBA12049 > JAUSEW01. The sequence continues at coordinate 161,707 of JAUSEW010000027.1, read as the reverse complement.
GGTATCTTTATAAAAACCATATATGTAATGCATTCTGCCTGGAGATATTAAGATATATAAGGCAAGAAAGAGTAAAAAAAGACATACTGATAAAATTATTCTTTTCAAAGAAAACTTTTTAGCAAAATTAAAAACAAACGCAAAAAATGCAATAAATAAAAGTGATGTTAAAATAAATGGCAATCGATCGTTTTTTACAGACAATGCAGAATAAAATATGGCATTAACTAATTTATATAGGGAACCGTTTAAATAAAAGAATAATGAAAAAATAGCGGGCACTATTAAGCCCCCTAATAAATATAAAAAAATGTTTTTGGCCAAATATCTGCGTTTTGTAAAAAATGTTATCAAAATTAAAAGCGTAAGAAAGAATACTCCGCCATAGCTTTGTTTGAAAATAAAAACGATAGAGTTCATTAATCCAATTAGAAATGAATATTTGTGTTCCCTATCATTACTTATCAATTTATTAAATAGTAAAAGTGAAATTATAATAAAAACTAGAGCTTCAATGTTGTAGGATGCAAACGATAGCTTACCAGCATATATGATTCCTAAAGATATTAAAAATATGTAGTTTAAATATGATGTAAATTTAAACAGCCTTGAACTTAATATTAAAATTAAGATAACGCACAGTATGTAAAGAATTCTGTCTGTAATAATATAGTTACCAAATATTTTCATAACAAAAGCTTGAATGTAGTAAGTTCCCGGTGTAATAGCTAAGAAGAAATCTACGTAGGGCATTTCGCCATTATTTATTCTTTGGGCATTATTTAACAAATAACCTTCATCCCTAAAGCCTATATCTAAATTGAACAATTGAAGCTGTAGTGATAAAAAAAATATTATTCCTACGAAAAGAGGGGACAAGCAAATATTTTTAAGAGAAACTAATTTATTGTCCATAATTTAACTAGCTTTCTTACGACGAAGTAAACCGACAGCAGTCCCAATTATGATTGCCAGATCGCTGCTTATTTGAATTAAAGGCAAGTAATATAGCGCTTCTAATCTCCTTACGTATTTATAATTTTTAAATATTGACCAAAGAATATATAAAATAAGTATTAAGTATAATGTATTGAATATTATGTATATTTTTAATACTACAAAAGTAAATAGGAGAATTAACCCGATAAAATAACGCATAAAAAGGATGATTACCTTGGGTCTGAAAATTCCTGACTCCGTATCGCCTTTTGCAAAACGATAGAAAGAGATAAGTACTTCTTTAAGATTTTCTTTCGGTAACCAATAAGCTATCGCATCTTTCTCAAAAACGATTTTTGCTTTTATTCTTTTAAGGTTTCTTGCAAATATATAATCTTCGTTATTGCTAAATTTTTCAGGAAATCCTCCAACCCTTTCCCAAATTGATTTCTTGAAAGCCATTGACCTTGTTGCCGGGAGAAAATTATTCGGATCTACTCGATCTTCCATGACTAAGAAATAGGGAATTATACATTTCTCAAAAGAATTTTTAGGTTCTCCTCTATAGTAACCCGCAACAACATCTACATCCTGCTCCCTAAATGGCTCCGTAATTCCTTTAATCCAATTTTTATCCAATATGCAGCCTGCGTCAGAACAAACGATAATATCTCCCGTAGCTTGTCTTATCGCCTCATTTCTTCCAATGGATCTATTGCCTTTTTTAATTATTAATTTAATTTTGGTGCCGAAGCTGGAGATTCGAGAAACAGTACGATCGGTGGAACCACCATCAACAATAATAATTTGATCTGCCTTACGAGATTGAACAACAACTGAATATAAAAATTTCTCAATATTATTCTCTTCATTCAAAACTGTTGCGATAAATGAAATCTTCATACCTTCTAAATGATTTGCAGTTTGGGCTCAGCAAGGATAAATTTTCCACCATTATCCTTATATTTCTTGTTTTTTTGAATAATTTCTTTGCTGAAATTCCAAGCGAAAATCAAAACGTAATCAGGGATAGTATTGTAAATTTTATCTTCAGAATAAATTGGTATATGTGTACCCGGAGTAAAAAGCCCTTGCTTATACGGAGTGGAATCTACGATATAATCTATGGTTTTTGTATCAAGCCCAAAATAATTCAACAAAACATTAGCTTTGGCTGCTGCTCCATAACCGACAATTTTCTTTTTATTTTTCTTAAGATCGCTAATCTTTTGCAAAAAGGTAATTTTCAGTGTTTTTATTCTATCTGCAAATTTACTATACGTTTTTTTTTCATACAAACCATACTTCTTTTCTTCCTCAAGAATTCTGTTTATGTTTTTTTTATTAACTTTATTTAGTGTCCCTGCCTTTCTTTTCCAAAATACTCTTATTGCTCCACCATCCAAGTCATTTCTTTCTATATCAAATATTTCCAGCTCGGATTTTTCCGATAGCTTTAATAAAGATTTTAAAGAAAAATACGAAAGATGCTCGTGATAAATGGTGTCAAAAAGATTCTTATCGAGCAGATCCATAACGTATGGAAATTGCATTACAAATATTCCTTCTTTTCCCATTAATACACTCACTCCCTTTAATGCTTCATGAAGGTTTGGGATATGAGCTATTGTGTTTGTGGACAGAATTATTTTTGCTTTTCCATATCTCCTTGCAGTCTTTAATGCCAGTTTAGAGTCGAAATATCCCCTAATCGTTTCAATCCCATTAAGAGCTGCTATTTTAACCAGATTTTCCGCAGGATCTATTCCCAAAACTCTTACCCCTAAGTTTCTAAAACATATAAGCAAACTCCCATCGTTACTTCCTATGTCAATCACTAGGGATTTATCATCTAATTTAATAATTGAGTTCATGCTTTCTGCAAGTTTTCGAAAATGCTCAACCCTTGTCTTGGAAGAAGACGGTATGTATAGGTAATTCTTAAACATAACTTCGGGATTAACTAAATATCTTAACTGAAGCAATGAGCAATTGCTGCAAAAACAAACAATAAGGGGGTATCTTGGTTCTTTCTTCGTAAGATCTTTTTTCGACAAAAAACCGTTTGGAATCGGCTGATCGCCTAAATCAATCACATCGAATAGCTCTGCTCCCTCACATATTCTGCATTTTTTTATTTCTATTAAATTATTTACTGTCGTTAACACCTAACAATTCTACCATAAAATTCTATATTTAACCTCATTTTCAATTTAGTTTCGTTTTTAACAAAGAAATGCTAAAATGCAGTACATAGAATGAAACTTCCAGACATATCAATAGTCATCTGTAACTATAACACCAGTAAAATACTGAAAAATACACTTTCTTCTATTTATAGAAACACTAGGAATATTTCTTTTGAGATTATTGTCGTAGATGACGGGTCTACAGACAACTCTGTAGAAATAATCAATAAATATTTTCCTAAAATCAAAGCAATAAGAAATATTAAAAATTTAGGATATAGCAAGAGCTGTAATATTGGAACAAAGCTCGCCAAGGGAAGATATATTCTTCAATTAAATTCCGACGTAAACTTTACGAAAGACACATCGATAAACCTACTAATAGATTTTATGAACAACAATCGAAACGTTGGCATTTGCGGCTGCAAAATTATAAGACATGACGGATCTTCGGATCTTCCCTGTAAGCATGCTATACCTACTTTGAAAAACTCATTTTTCCAGCCATTTGGTTTATATAAATTATTTCCGAAAATCAAATCTATAAATTATTATATGACTTATCTTTCTGACAACGAACCCGCAAAGGTTGGAGGTCTTGGAGCATTTATGCTGATAAGAAAAAGTCTCATTGAGGAAATAGGCTATTTAGATGAACAGTTTTTTATCTACTGCGAAGACACAGATTATTGCTATAGGGCGATAAAAGCAGGGTGGGACGTATATTATTTTCCAAAAATTCAAGTAAAACATATGCATGGAGGAACGACAAGTAAATTTAGACTAAGAGCATTATTTCTTTTCCATAAAGGAATATTTTTGTATTACAACAAGCATTATTCAAATCAAAACTTTTTTTTAATAAACTTAGTTGTTTATGCAGGAATTTTAGCAAGACTCGTCTTATTTATGATTGTAGAGTTTTTAAGATACCTAAAAGGAACGCTCAATAAAATAAAATTCTTATGATAGATGTATATAGAATGGTTGTAGTAAATTTAATTGCTTCAATTTCATTATTCTCCGGAGTATTAATCTATAAGTATATCTATCCAAAACGTAATATTAATCCATTATTCCTCTTAATTTTAATCTCCCTACTTCCTCTCATAAGCATCCTTAGAAAGGGAACTTATGAGAGCGGAGATTTAACTCTACATGCTCATTATGCCATGTCTTTCTATGAAAATTTACAAGCTGGAAATTTGTTTCCACAATGGACGAATGTTGGTTACGGAACTCCAGTTTTTATATTTTTGTATCCCTTACCATTTTATCTTGCCTCACTTTTTCACTTTATAGGATTTTCTTTCCTCAATAGTATGAAATTAGTTTTCATATCAGCCTATATAGTCTCTGGGATTACAATGTATTTATGGGCAAAGGAAGAATTTGGTAAAATTCCCGGATTTTTAGCATCACTTGTATATCTCTTTGCTCCTTATCATTTAGTAGATATGCATTTTAGAGCATCTGTTGGAGAAACTTTATCTTTTGCTTTTATACCATTAATTTTCCTATTTTCCAAAAAGATTATCGAAACGAGAAAATATAAATTTTTAATTTTGGGAGCCATAAGCTTTGCTTTTCTAATGTTGTCACATTTATCAACCTCGCTAATCACGCTTCATCTGGTTGCCATTTATACTTTTATTATTTGGGTAAAAAAGAAAAATAAAAGAAAAATTGACCTTCTTTATTGGCTTAGCTCTATAATTCTTGGATTGTTAGTATCTTCATTTTATTGGATACCAGCAAAATTCGAAGTGCAATATACTTTGTATTCCTTTACATTGCCTACAACTGGATTTTTATCACTATGGGAACTTTTTTACTCTCCTACTATGTTCGGATTATTGTTTCAAGGCCACCACGGGGAAACGTATTATCTTTTAGGCTATACACAGCTATTACTACTAGCTATATCAATTTTACTAATTAAAAAAATTAGAAATAAAAGAGAAAGATTGTTTCTCCTATTTTTTCAAATTTCTTTTTTCATACTAGCCTTCATGACGCAATCAGAATCCAAAAAAATATGGGAAACTTTTTCGTACCTTAATAACTTTCAATTTGCATGGAGGTTATTGGTTCCCATTGCTTTTATATTATCAGCGATAGCAGCAATTACTGCAAAAAAATTAAATAAAAAAATAGTATTTATTATCTGTATTTTTACAATTTTTTCAACAATTCTCAACTGGGGGAACAGAAAAACTGTACCTGAACAAAAAATAAACCGAGCGGGCTACGAGACGCTATATACAGAATATTATGACCCATTAGACCCGATATATAAAAAAGTTTATCCTAATTTAAATCATATTGTTTTGAAAGATATACCTAAATTACCAATAGAAACAATAAAGGGCAAAGCCGAAATCAAGCAAATCCACAGAAACCCAACGGATCATGAATATCTAATTGATGCTAAAACAGATGTGATAATTAAAGAAAACACTTTATATTTCCCAAACTGGGAATTGTTTATAGACAATTCCCCTCATCCAATCGAATTCAAAAATCCCAAATACATGGGAGTTATCACCTTTAAATTAAATCGTGGTATATATAAGGCAGAGTTGAAATTCCAAAATACCAAAATTAGAACGATTTCCCAGTTAATAAGCATCTTCTCCTTATCATCTATAATAACAGTACTATTACTGCAAATTATATATCTAACTGTTAATTCTAGAAAAAATTAAACATATGATTGAACCCTATAGAATGGTCGTAATTAACTTGATATTTTCAATTACCCTTATCGTCGGGATAATAATCTATAGATATGTTTACCCAAAAAGAAATATTAATTTATTATTCCTCCTAATTTTAATTTCCATATTGCCTCTGGTAAGCATACTAAGGAAAGGGACGTACGAAAGTTCGGATTTAACTATTCATACTGGATTTGCCATGTCCTTTTACGAATCCCTAAAAGACGGTAATTTTATCCCACGATGGAGCAGTCAAATTATTTACGGCTATGGATATCCTCTTTTTATTTTTGCTTATCCTCTTCCTTATTATTTAGCGTCATTCTTTCATTTTATAGGATTTAGCTTTATCAATAGCCTAAAGCTCATCCTTGCTTTTTCATTTATTGCTTCAGGCGTCACTATGTATCTTTTTATAAAAGAAGAGTTCAGAAATAAATTTTCGGCATTTGCGGCGGCAATAATTTATCTTTTTTCTCCATATCACCTTGTTGATTTACATTTTAGGGCAGCTATCGGAGAGATCATTGCGTTTGCTATCCTTCCGTTTTGTTTTTTTGCCATAAGAAAAATGTCTCACGATATGAAATATCTATGGTTTTTTTTGTCTGCACTAAGCATTTCGCTTCTCATACTTTCCCACCAAGCTATATCGCTTATATCGTTTCCGTTTATTATTACTTACTGCCTATATCTCTGGTTTGAGGGCAATAGAAAAAAAATTAAATATATATTTTTTTATATTCTTTCTCTTGCCATGGGTCTGTTGTTGTCTTCGTTTTACTGGATACCTGTTATTTTCGAAGCTAAATATACAAATTTATTAACAACGGGAGCTGTATCGTTCATATCGTTAAATCAGCTTTTTTATTCCCCATGGAGATGGGGATTTCTATTCCAAGGACCCAATGGTGAATTGTCTTTCTTATTAGGATATATCCAATTGTTCATTGTTATATTGTCTATTATTTTATTTTTCAAGAATAAGATTTCGCTGAAGGAAAAAATAGTATATTTGATATCTATTATTTCTCTTTTCATACTCCTTTTCATGACCCAATCGTTCTCAAAGATAATATGGACGAATGTTTTATTGCTAAAAGGTTTCCAATATTCCTATAGACTGCTTTTGCCAATTACATTTTTCATCTCTATAATCGCTGGTGTAGTTACAAAGACTATCACTCAAAAATGGCTTGTTGTCGTTCTGTGTCTAATTGCGATATCAACAACTATTTTAAATTGGGGAAATAGGAAAACCTTACCTCTATTAACTGATTCTTCTATTCTATACGAATTGCCCAGTAGCATAGCTAAGGTTGGACAAGGAACTACAATATGGGTCAATTCCAATAATTTCAAATCCAATCAGAGAACAGTACCCCATATTGAGGTTAGACAAGGAAAAGCAGATATCCAAGAACTGTCGAGAAATTCGGTGAAGCACGCATATTTAATAAATGTTATATCCAAAACAGCGTTTATAAAAGAGAATACCTTATATTTCCCAAACTGGATTGTAAAAGTAAATGGCAATCCTTATCCATTTAGCTTTAATAATTCTTCTTATCCCGGTATTATAACTTTCAGTCTAAACCAGGGATCGCATGAGGTGGATGTAGTTTTTACCAATACGAGAATCAGGATTTTCTCGATGCTTGTAAGTATTTTTGCCTTCGTTGCTCTTATTTTAATATTTTTATCAAAACAGATTAAAAATATTTTTCTTAAGCTTATATGAATAATACGCAATTAAAAGAGATGATTAACGAAATCAAAAAAGCTCCTCGAATCTATTACCCTTCGGAATTTTGGAAAAAATTAAATAAAATACACAACAAACAGTTGATGCATGCCGGTTTTGACAATTTCAAAAGATCAGTTACGGTACACTACTTTAATTGGAAAATCTTGATGATTATTAGACACCAATTATCTCCAATACTTTCAGAGCTTATGAAGGGAAATTTCGCCCCGATTTTTAACAGCCGGTTTTTAAATCCTCGATCTAAAATCCGTTCATATGTCACGTCTTTTAACTATATTTCTGCTTTCATATATAAAATATATGTCGCTTTTTTAAATGACTATGTTTATCGCAAAGATAAATTGAAACTTTTAGATCGCATCGAAGAACCGCTCATCGGAAACCCTTTTATTATTAATTATAAAAACAAATCTATCTCTCAAGACCTATGCAATTCCGTACATGAATTTTATAGCATATCCGAAAATATTAATTTGCTAAAGTTAAAAAATATTGCTGAACTAGGTGCAGGATACGGAAGGTTGGCATACATATTTCTAAATACATTGTCAAAAACTTCCTATTGTATTATCGACATTCCGCCTGCTCTTCTTATATCACAGGAGTATTTATCAAAAGTGTTCCCCAAAGAAAAGATATTCTTTTTTAGACCTTTTTCGTCATTTGAAGAGATAAAGGAAGAATTTGAAGCCGCGCGGATTAGGTTTATTATGGCCCATCAAATAGAATATTTACCCAAAAAGTATTTTAATCTTACGATCTCAATAAGCACATTGCATGAAATGACACGAAAACAAATAAGCAATTACATTAAGCAGATTAACCGCTTAACTAATGGCTATTTTTATAACAAGCAATGGATAAGATCGTACGCAAAGGACAATTCCTACATAAGAGAAGACGAATACCCTATTCCAAAAAATTGGCACACTATTTATCAACATCCTCACCCCATTCAAAGACTGTTTTTTGAAGCCTTGTATGAGATATAACTCTTTCTATTTATTTCGTTGCCAAAGATTTATGTATGTATTGGATAGATTTTCCCAGGATTGCTTTTTTGCCCATTCAAAAGCTTTACCTATTAATTCCTCTTCTTTGGGATTTTCTAAAAAATAAACTACTTTTTGAACAATTTCATCTGCAGAATTCGCAATAATAATATATTTGGCAAATGGCGACATCTTTAGATAGTCTTCCTTAACGGGATTATCGTAAACTGCAAATACCAATCTTTTCGCAGCCATTGCTTCAAGAATTGACAGATAGCGAGATGCGAAAACAAAATTAAATTTTGGCAATTCTTTTTCATAATTTCCTACGAAACCTCTGAAGTCGATATCCTTACCAATCTTATTATTAAACTTGCCGTCTCCAAATACGGTAAATTTAAAATCTGGAAATTTTTTCTTTATCTTTTTTACCGCCTCAAGATAAGTTAAGAAACCCGTCTGCTCGTCCAATCTTCCTACAAAAACCGCCGATCGCTCTACCTGCTTTTCGCTTTTCACTTGCCCGCCCTGAGCGAAACCGAAGGGTCGCTTTTCGCTTACCTTAGCGCCTCCATACGATACATACGTAGGTTTTGTCCCATACCATTTCTTCATAAATTGACCTATGCATATATTTCCCCGAGATAAAATTTCGGAAATCTTCCTAACGAGAATTGCTTTTTTGGGAATAGGATAAGTTTCATAACCATGAAATGTTGTATAGACAGGTTTTCTCGGATATAAAAGTCTAAAAGGGAGATACCAAAAAAATACATCGTGGCAATGAACTATATCCGCATTTTTTATAAGTTTTCTGAATTCCCATAGCTGCCGCCATATTCTAAATTTTTTAAAAAAACTGTCTTTGCCAACGGGAATTCTGTATACCTCTATTCCTTCTATTTCCTCTTCAAGCTTTAAATTTTTATCATGCTGTTCCGTTATGACAATTATCCTATGTCCTTTTTTCATAAGCTCTCTGCTTATCTCTAGGACATGCTTCTCAACTCCGCCAATATGGGGATAAAAAAGTCGGGATAAAAAAAGAATATTCATGTGGACGCGAGAGGATTCGAACCTCTGACTTCTTCAATGTGAATGAAGCACTCTACCGCTGAGCTACGCGTCCTTGCGTTAATTATACCAAATCAGATAGAATTAATAATATGTTCAAACCTGTTTCTTCGCAAATAGATTTTCCAAAACTTGAAGAAGAATTGTTAGCTAGGTGGCAGCAAAAAGGAATAGTCGACAAATATTTACACAAAAACACTTCTTCAAAACAGAAGTTTTCTTTCTTGGATGGTCCGATAACCGCAAATAACCCCATGGCTGTTCACCATGCATGGGGAAGAACATACAAAGACTTATGGCAAAGATTTTGGAATATGAAAGGAAGAAAACAAAGGTTTCAGAACGGTTTTGACGAACAAGGCTTGTGGGTTGAGGTGGAAGTGGAGAAAGAATTAAGCTTAAGAAATAAAAAAGACATTGAGAATCTTGTTTCTGGAAATAAATTCGAAAGCATTGAAAAATTTATTAATCTTTGCAAAGAACGCGTCAAAAAATTTTCCGCTATTCAAACAGAGCAAAGCAAGCGGCTTGGATATTTTATGGATTGGGATAATTCTTACCATACTTCTTCCGATGAAAATAACTACGCTATTTGGAATTTTATAAAAGTTGTTAACGAAAAAGGATGGCTATATAAAGGCCATGATACTGTACCATGGTGCCCGAGATGCGGTACGGCAATTTCCCAACATGAAATCCTTACTGAAGAATATAAAGAGATAACACACGAAACTGTTTATTTTAAACTTCCTATAAAGAATAAAGCAAACGAATATTTATTGGTTTGGACAACAACACCCTGGACAATTCCCTCAAATGTTGCAATCGCTGTAAATCCTAAAGAGCAATATGTTCTTACAAAAAGCTCCAATGGCGAAAAGCTTTGGCTTATGGAAAAAAGATGGTTAATTAAAGAAAAGAAAGATGAGATATTTGCTAAGAAATTAGGGAAAGAGCTGATAGGTTGGGAGTATGTTGCGCCTTTCGATGAAATCCCTTTGGTTAAAAAAACATTAGGTAACTATGTTCATCGAATTATTGACGGTGGAGATATTGTCACGGAAACTGAAGGAACAGGATTGTTACATGTTGCTCCGGGAGCAGGAGAAGAAGATTTTAAACTTGGGAAAGAAAATAATCTACCAGTTATTGCCTCTATTGAAGAAGATGCATCTTATGTTGCAGGTATGGGTGAATTTGCAGGGAAAAATGCCAAGAAGCATCCTGAATTAATAATTGATTATCTTAAATCGTATGAGGACGGTAAATATTTCTTTGAAACTGAAAGAATTACCCATCGATACCCCACTTGCTGGAGATGTAAGACGGAATTAGTTTGGAGAGTTGTTGATGAATGGTATATAGCTATGGATAAAAAAGATAAATCGGGTAGAACTTACAGAGAGCAGATGGCTGAAGTAGTGAAAAAAATTAACTGGATTCCTTCTTGGGGAAAAGAAAGAGAGCTGGACTGGTTAAAAAATATGCACGATTGGCTTATCAGCAAGAAAAGATATTGGGGACTTGCGCTGCCCATTTGGGAATGTATTAAGCGTAAGCATTTTGAGGTAATTGGAGGAAAAAACGAATTAAGGGAAAAAGCAGTCAAAGGATGGGATATATTCGATGGGAATAGCCCTCACAGACCATGGATAGATGAGGTCAAATTGAAATGCGAAAAATGCGGTGAGATTATGCAAAGAGTACCGGACGTTGGCAATCCATGGCTGGATGCAGGTATTGTACCTTTTTCTACATTGCCTGAAGATTGGTTTCCAGCAGATTTCATAACCGAAAGTTTTCCCGGACAGTTTAAAAATTGGTTTTACTCCTTGATAGCTATGAGCACTGCCTTGAAAAATACAAATCCTTTTGCAACCGTTCTAGGATTTGCATCCGTGAGAGATGAAAAAGGCGAAGAAATGCATAAATCAAAAGGCAATGCGGTTGAATTCAATGAAGGAGCGCAAAATTTAGGATCAGATGTTATGAGGTGGATGTTTGCAACTGCAAACCCAGAAAATAATTTAAATTTTGGATATAAAGCTGCAAGCGAAACTAAAAGAAAATTCTACCTAATTCTTTGGAATTCATATAAGTTTTTTGTTGATTATGTAAATTTTTCCAAGTGGAATCCTAATACTAAAGTAGGAACATTAAAACCTTTAGACCTATGGATTTTGGCGAAACTAAATCAAGTTATAGATGTAACGAATAAGTCTTTAGAAAAATACGACGCAATGATTTCGTCCCGAGCTATTCAAGACTTCGTAATAAATGATTTTTCAACTTGGTACGTAAGACGTTCCAGAAACCGTGTTGGCACTACCTCGGATAGCAATGAAAGGAATATTGCTTTATCCACAATGTATAAAGTTTTACTAACGCTTTGCAAACTGCTTGCTCCGTTCGTTCCTTTTATCTCCGACGAAATGTTTATTAATTTAACAGGAGAGGAATCAGTTCATTTGCAAAATTATCCGTTGAAAGATGAAAGTTTGCTAGATAAAAAATTAATAGACGATATGTCTTTCGTTAGGACTATTGTTGAATTAGGACATGCAAAACGAAAAGAATTGGATATCAAAGTAAGGCAACCGCTTGCTAAATTTTCAATTTTCAATTCTAAATTTTCAATCGATGAAGAACTAATAGACCTAATTAAAGATGAACTAAATGTTAAGAAGGTTGTTTTTGAAAAAAATAAAGGAGAGCTATTTGTTGAATTTGATACGAATATAACTAAAGACCTGCAGGAAGAGATGGAGGCTAGGGATATAATAAGGCAAATTCAGGAAGAAAGAAAGAGACTCGAAACAGAGCTTAATGACAACATAAACGTTACATTGCCAGATTGGCCTTTACCTTTTGAAGGTCTTATCAAGAAAAAGACTTTAATAAGGAATCTTAAAAAAGGGCCAAAATTTATCGTTGACCGCGTATGACAAAAAGAACCCTTTTGGATTTAGACTGGACTTTGATACTGCCAGTTTTCGTATTGGTACTCCTAAGCTTAACTACGCTTTTCTCAATTAGCTTCTCTTTATTCCGAAGCCAGCTTATTTTCCTTATCATCTCTCTTTTCACCTTTTTATTTTTCTCCCAAGTAAACTACAGAATAATTAAACTCTACTCTTTTCCCATTTATATTACGTCTCTGGTTTTACTTATCTTAGTTTTGGTTTTAGGCGCCGCAACAAGAGGATCTGTCAGATGGGTTGAAATTTGGGGAATAAGAATTCAGTTTTCCGAAATCCTCAAACCTTTTCTTTTAGTTTCTTTCGCTTCGTTTCTTTCTTCACGTGAAAATTATTCTTTTAAAACGATTCTCCTGGCTTTTATTTTTCTTACTCCTATATCTTTATTAATTTTTATACAGCCCGATCTTGGCAATGCTCTTATATATATTTCTGTTGCAGTTTTAACTCTTATTGTTTTTGGAATCCCTATCCGTTTCTTTTTGGCGTTTGGCGTACCCTTAGGACTACTTTCTCCTCTTATTTGGAGATTTCTGCATGACTATCAAAAACAGCGGATTATTACATTCCTTAACCCGCAAGATCCTCTTGGTTTTTCATATAACGCTATCCAATCAGTCATCGCTGTTGGTTCGGGAATGTTTTTTGGAAAAGGTTTAGGTCAAGGAACTCAATCTGCATTAAGATTTCTGCCGGAACGCCACACTGATTTTATATTTGCAACCTTGTCCGAAGAACTAGGCTTCGTAGGCAGTCTTATTGTAATTTTGTGCTTCGCGTTTCTTCTTTTCAGAATATTTAAGATATTTTCCAATTCTCAGGAAACATTTCCCAAAATCTTTGCTATTTCTGCTTTCTCAATTATCCTTCTTCAGGCTTTCGTAAACATAGGGATGAATATAGGAATTCTCCCTATCGTCGGCATAACTCTTCCTTTTGTTTCTTATGGAGGAAGTTCTCTTCTCTCCAGCTTTATTTTGCTTGGACTTGTGTCTTCGATAAGCAGAAAGTCTGATGAAGATAATGTCCTAGAAATTAAGTAGATAGTTTGCTATAATAGAGTTCTAAATGAAATACGCTGTTATCAAACTAGCCGGCAAACAATATACGGTAAAAGCCGGAGACATAATCGAAACAGAACGACTAGATCTTAAACCAAAAGACAAATTCACTATAGAAGATGTTCTTTTAACTGTTTCCGATACGGATACTAAAATAGGTACTCCGAAAGTTAAAGGCGCCAAAGTCAAAGCAACAGTCCTGGACAACATCAGGGGAGAAAAGATAAGAGTATCTAAATTTAAAGCAAAAGTACGCTACAGAAGAGTTACCGGACATAGACAAAGCTTAAGCAAAGTTCAAATAGACGATATCGCATTTGGCAGCTGATATACTTTGAACCTCTTGACTTGCGTGAAAATTTAAAGTAACATTGAGTGGATTTTCACAAGAATTATTTTTAACTTTTCATTTTAAATTTTTAATTTACTATATGGCACATACAAAAGCGCAGGGAGCGACAAAAGGCAATAGAGACTCGATAGCAAAACGTTTAGGCGTGAAGGTTTACGGCGGGCAGAAGGCTATTGCCGGCAATATTATAGTAAGGCAAAAAGGCACAAAGTTTTTTCCGGGATATGGTGTTTCTATGGGGAATGATTTTACTTTATTTGCAATCAAAGAAGGTGTTGTTAATTTCAGGACATTGAGGGGCAAGAAAATTGTAGAGATTATAAATTCGTAAGTTATATTTTATGGATAACCAGAAGCAGGAAGAAAGAGTATTTGAATTAGAAGTAAGTGTTCTTCAGTCTAATCCTCTTCAGCCAAGAGGCGTAATCACTCCCCAATCTCTGAACGAATTAATGGAATCAATAAGGGAACATGGTGTATTGGAACCCCTAGTTGTTGCCAAAACTCCTGCAGGCTATCAAATTATTGCAGGAGAAAGACGCTGGAGAGCATCCAAACTTTTGGGTCTTGTCAAAGTACCTGTAGTTATAAAAGAAACAACACCCCAGGGGATGCTTGAGATGTCAATTGTTGAAAACGTACAGCGGGAAGATTTAAATCCAATAGAAAGAGCTCTTGCTTACAGAAGATTGATTGATGAATTCGGTCTTGGAACCAATGAAGTGGCAAAAAGAGTAGGAAAAAGCGCGCCAACAGTTTCTAACACAATGAGATTATTATCTTTGCCGGATGCGATAAAGGATGCTTTAGTTGCCGGAGTCATCACTGAAGGACACGTCAGACCTCTTATATCTTTAGGCGATCCGAAATTAATGCTTGATCTGTTCAAACAAATACTCCGTGAGAATATTACTGTCAGGGAAACGGAAGAAGCTGCAAGGAAAATTAAAGGCGATGTCCAAAAAAAAGAACCAAGAGCCAGACACGATAGGCTTTGGGTTCCCGAACTGGATGAAATGGCAAAAAATGTAGAAAAAAAGCATAATCTTGATAAAGTCAGCATTTACCAATCGAGATCTCTGGCAAGAATGGTTATTGTAGTTCGGGGAGATGTTGAAGTTACCGGACCAAAAATAAAAGAAATTGCCGATATCCTCTCCAAATAGTACTCCTTAGTTTGAATAAGGATTTTTAATAAGCCCTGCAAGCGGAGGAGGCCAGTAAGCGAAAAATGAATGTCCAATTATTAAATCCTTTGGTACCCATCCCCATTCCCTTGAATCCGAACTGTATGGCCTATTATCTCCAAATGCCAGGAAACTTCCTTGAGGAACAGTTACTTCTTCTCCCTCCTTAAGAAATGACCCCGCATAAGTTCTCACAGTCGGCTTAAGATAAGAACTTTCATCCAGCATTTTTCCGTTCACATAAACATTACCATCTCTAACCATTACCCTATCTCCAGGCACACCGATAACTCTTTTTATATAGTCTTTTTCCGGATCGGGCGGAGCTTTAAAAACAATTACATCTCCTAATTTTGGTTCTTGAAAACGAAGCTGGATAATATTGGTAAGCACATACTCTTGGTCTTTGAAATTAGGAAACATTGAATCTCCGTTAACCTGAAATGGCCTGAATAAAAATACGTAAATAACCAGAAAAAATGCAGCGGCAAGAAGAAATGTCTGTACTGCATCAAGCAAAAATGAGTAAATTTTCCGCAGAATTCCCATACATAACATTGTCCTGCTTTACCAAACCCTTGTCAATGGACTATTGCGATCGCTTGACAACATACGTACCTTTTGATATAAAATATTAATGGACGCACATTTCCCAAACGAAGAGGTATTTTCGTTAATAACTCCACCAAGTGAACAAAAACAAGGGTCTCCTGCCGAAATACCACATGGCGAAGAACTGCTACGCAGAGAAGCACACGACGTAATTAAGGAGTTTGGGAAACAAAGAAAAATAGAGACAACAGGAAATTCTGATGAAGATACTAAATATAGGCTAGACTACGTAACTTGCTTGGCAACTCCACTCATAGAAAAAGGCATAGGAAGCGAGAAGATGTTGTTTCGGGTTGTGGAAGAGTTATGTCCAGGACCAGACTCCAACATTGAGCCAAGAGGTTTTAGTATTCGACGTATGGTTGTTGGTGGTACCAATCAAAGCAAAGAGAAAATTATAGTTTTTATTGGAACTGAAAGAATCGAAAACGCGTTGGGAGAAAAAGCAACTGCTGAACAGATAGACGTGGCTAAGAATTTGTTATCTCTCGTTAAAAAATCCCTAGAAAGCTTACCGCAATCTACTAATTCTAGTATAAGCGAAGCACCAATCAGGATGAAATATTTTCCTAAAGCTTCTCCTGTAACACTTTCTAGGGAAGAAGGCCGTGAGCCGCTTAGTGTTTCTGCCTAGAAAAAAGCAAAAAAATTCGCAACGGAGTAAATTAATTCCCCTGTCTCAAAATCACCCAATTAAAAAATCTGCTTTTTTTATGCCAGATCTATGGAGAAGATACTGAATTAATAGTTGTATGTTTTCTATGCCATGGCGGACGGATTGACTGAAATTCGGAGAACTGGCTTCTTTAAAATAATCCTTTGTTACGGGTACTTCCTGCATACGAAAACCAAAATATACTGCTTGGATAATTATCTGCGGGTCAAAAATATAGCCATTTCCATTGGCAGAAAATGGCACAGTCTCTAAAAATTTCCTACTAAAACCTCTATAACCTGTATTTACTTCCGTCAAGTCTGTTCGAAGTACCAGATTAAAAAGTTTTGTCAAAAATTGAATGGAAATAGCTTTATAAAATGGTGTTTTATGTTGTTTACCTAAAAATCGCGATCCCAAAACAAGATCCGATTGTCCTTTTAAGAGAGCGTCTACGAACAGAGGCAAATCCGTTCCGTCATACTGCCCATCAGGATGCAGCATAATAATATAATCTACTCCCAGTTTTAACGCTTCCATATAGCACGTTTTTTGATTACCGCCGTAACCAAGATTTTTGTCGTGCACGATTGTTTCAATACCTAATTTTTTGGCAACCGTCACAGTCTGATCGGAAGAGCCATCGTCGGTAAGTATCACTTTATCTACTATACCTGAAGGAATTTTTCTATAGACAGCTGCAAGTGTCCTTTCAGCGTTATATGCCGGCATAACCACAATTATTTTCTTTCTCATCTTTATTTGATTTTAGCATAAATATGCACTGTTGACATTAAATTTATTATCTGAAAGAATAATTGCAATGTCGTATAAAGCTTTCATCTGTAAACCGGTCTTCCTCGCTATCCTCTTGTTCTTCATCGCTCTCTTTTTTAGGACATTCTGGCTAGACAAATTCCCAGTTGGCATTGTCAATGACAATATGATTTTTGTGCTGAACGCGCGCGCTGTGTTTCTTACTGGCCATGATGTAAGCGGACAATGGAATCCCCTCTCATTTGCTCCTATTCCCGATGAACCGGCGCAAGCGGAAATTCCCTACACGCTGATGGCGCCGATACTAGGAATACTTCCGTCATCGCTTTTTTCTGCTCATATATTTCACGCCATTATAAATTCTTTCTTAGTCGTTATTTTATTTTTTATCGTCTTACGGCTACTGGGAAAAGGTCCGGCTTTTCTGGTGGGGCTTGTCGCCTGTTTTAGTCCATGGAATATATTTTTTGGAAGATCTGCATTCGAAGCATCATTAGCAGTGTTCTTCTATACGTTTGGCTTTTTTATTTTGTTAAAGACAACACGATGGAAAATATTATGGACATTTATACCGCTTGCTCTTGGTTTTTATACATACATGGCGTACAAAATTCTCCTCCTGCCTTATCTATTTATCATATCTCTTTATACTTGGAGTCAAATACACAATAGGAAATATACCAAACAATATGTTGTTTTATTTCTTGCATGCATTGCGTTACTAGCAGGATTTCTTTTTGCCCTAAAATATCAAAATACCGCAAACAGGCTTGGAGAGCTATCATTTGTCTCTTCCGCAGCTATTAATAAACAGGTGAATACCGAACGGCAGCTCGCTATACAAAATCCGTTTAAAGAAATAGTATCCAACAAAGCGGTGGCCATATTAAAGGATAGTATTGCTAAATATTACGGTGCGTTCTCTTTACAGAATTTATTTATTGATAACGAAAAAACTTTGCGCTTTCATATTTACAATCATGGATACTTTTATTATGCCGACCTTCTCTTTTTTATCTTGGGATTTTGCTATTTATTTGCCTATAAAAGAAAACTGTGGCTATTCCTCATCCTGATACTGTTACTGGCGCCGCTTCCCTCCATAATTAGCAGTGTAGAGACATCATATGCTATGCGCGCGTCTTTATATATTCCTTTTTTTCATATTATTATCGGCACAGGTATCTGGTATTCGCTTATGCTTTTAAAGAAGGGGAATATTCTTATTCCAGGAACAATCATTATTGCCGGCATATATACGATATTTGTCGGAAATTTTCTCTATACTTATTTCTTTATCCAACCAATCTACGCTTCGGAAGGCACAGCATTTAGTGCTCGTGTGGTTGCCCGCTATGTTGCCTTAGCTAATGAAGAAAAAAAACCTATTACCGTAGTCGTAGAAGCACCAAAAATATTGTATAAAGATTTTATTTTTTATTCTAACAGCTATAATAGAGAAACAGCTTCGCATTTCCGTAATGACTTTTTGCGCCACACTTACGCCTTTGAGTTTGCCTCATTTCGTACTTGTACCGACACAAAAACTCTTGATAAAAATACTACCTACATTTTTGACCCGGGAGCAGGAAATTGCCAACTTTTTAAAGACAGCAATCAACTGCTGACTATTGCACAACTATCCGATTCCGGTACCATCTACTCTATTTACCAAGATGTCCTCTGCTCCCCTTACGAATTGAAACCATATATTTCTCATTTGACCGTGCAGGATTTTTCGGTAGAGAAATTAACAAAAAAACAATTCTGCGAGACATTTATAATAGATTATCAAAGAAAATAACTAAATCATCTCTACTTTTAAAGCTACTTTTAAAAACCACCTGATTGAAAAGCTTCTTTTCTTAAACCCTTAAGAAAAATAAGGTAGAATATAATTGTTATGCCAAAAACAATAATAAATTTATTGTCTGCTCTTGTACTCTTAGTTCTTTGTTTTTCTTTCGCTACTCCTGTATTTGCCAAAGCCCCTCCTGATCTTGCCCATTCCAGCCTAAGCGTAAGTTCGGCAGTACCGGCAGACGGACAAACCAAAGTTACTGTAACCGTAATTTTGAAAGATACATCGGGAAATCCGGTAGTAGAAGACACTGTAACCCTAAAAGACCCCAATGACGGTTCCGCAGTAATAATCCCGACATCCACTACCACTGATGGTGCAGGTCGTGCCACTTTTACAATTACATCCCTCTATCCCGGAACCTACAGCCTTGATATTATAGACACTACAACCAACACTCCTTTCAATGGACTCGGAACGGTAGTTTTTAATCCAACCTCGGGCGTACAATCTACCTGCACAAATCCTTCACCAGGCAGTACTCCCCAACTAACTTCTGCTAAAACAATCGGGAATACTCAAATTATGCTGACCTGGACTAAATCTTTGGATCCTGTTTCGCATTACCTGGTTGCTTATGGCGTGTCTTCAGGACAATATCAATATGGGAATCCGCGCATAGGAGGACGCGACACGACCGCTTTTACTATCGATTCTCTATCTCCCAACACAAAATATTATTTTATAATTAAAGCCGTAAACGGCTGCATGCCCGGAAACAATTCCAATGAGTTATCCGCAACAACATTAACAAAAATAAAAACCATTACTGTTTCTACTCCAACTCCGACAATCGCTTTTCAGCTCTCGCCTACAATTGCAAGTACTGTTTCCGCCGCTCCGACTCAAGTCTCCACTCTTGTTTTACCAACTGCAATTCCTGCCAAAAGTAAACCGCTTGTAAAATCTTTAAATGAAACAAAAATTAGAATAATTGCCATAGGAGCAATAATTATTCTTGCTATTTTGGGTCTAGCTTTTTACCGGCATTTTAGAATTAGGAAAAAAAGTTCTTTGGGAATATTTGATAAAGAACACCCTTTAATATTCCCCGAATCTGACACTGGCGAAGACGACTCTTTGTTGAAAAAGCTGAAGCAATAGTAAATATATCTGCCTAAAAGATCGCCCAATTAAAAAATTACATTTTAAAATCTTCAAGGAGAATTTAACAACAATACAGAACAAAGTTAACAGCTTTTTGATATAATTTATATATGGCTGGTGTTAATAGATGGATTGGAATAAGCGGAAGCTGGAGAACAACAACTCCAGAGATAGAACAAGATGTCAGGGAAACTGTAAGGCACATCATCCTTGAAGGAGCTGGCATTATATCGGGAGGAGCCCTAAATGTAGATTATCAAGCAACGGATGAAGTTTTAAAGCTAAATCGACACCAACAAATAAAAGTTTTTCTTCCCACCACTCTTGACATTTATGCTACCCACTATCGTAAAAGGGCACAGGAAAAAGCTATAACAGAACAACAAGCAGAAGATTTAATTTCACAACTCATTACGCTCAAAAATCTAAACCCACATGGGTTGATAGAAAATCCGACAAATACAGAAGTTAATGAAAAAACTTACTTTGAAAGAAACTCCGAAATCGTGAATGCTTCTGATGAATTAGTAGCTTTTCAGGTAAATAATAGCCCTGCAGTCCAAGACACCATAGACAAGGCAAAAACAAAAGGGATACCTGTAAAAGTTCACTCTTACGAAGTAAAATAAAGTTATAACTCAACGCTAATTTCTTAAAAATGACGATTAAAAAACTTATGACGATTAAGAAGTAAGAAGTATAAGCTCTCTTTCGAGATTTTTTCTCGCTAAAAACCCAGACTCTTTTTGGATTTCGTCTATCAAAAATAGTCTATCTCTTTTAAGCCAATTCCTAACAAGCTTCTCTCGTCCCTCTCTAAACGCATCTTTTGAAACTTTTCCAGAATCTACATATTCTTGCCAAATTCCTCTCGCATATGCATCATATTCCACTTCGGGAGAAGCGAAAATCACAAAATCTGCATCTATCATAAGTTTTCCGTCAATATCGTCATCTGTAGTTTTATGATCTTTTGTTATAAGAATTATTCTTTCTGTTTCCGTAACTATAGAAGCTGGCATTCCCAATTTAGTCATCACCCCTCTTATATGGCTAGCGCTATCTTCTTCATTCGTTTTAGAACCAGGAATATAAATTACATCATGCCCGTCTCCTGCAAATTTTAGAGCAACAAAATTGCGAGCAAGATGGCGATATCTATTGAGTACTTCATCAACTTTCCCTATATGGAAAAGGTTATGATAAACCCTCCCTCCGGATTGGTATTCCCGAACCATTTTTGAAAATTCACTATCTAGCAAAGATAATTTACCTCCAGCTGATTTGACAAGCGTACTCCATTGAGCTTTCAATCTTTCAGCAATAAGTAATTCTTGCTGTGGTCTGTTAATTACTTCTGGCATATCCATACAGATTCTAGCACTTCATATCACGATAAACAAACAAATTAGCCCAATTGCTGGCATTAAAGAAGAGAAGGTGAGAATTTATAAGATAGGTTTTCTTCTGAAGCTAATTTATTAAAAAGCGGCCGATTAAAATAATGGATTGGGAATTTTAAGGCTGGGAATTTGAAACTAAATAGCTAGGAAAAATGAGTTCGCTTTCTGCTGCTTTCCTATGAGCCTCTTCAATTCGCATTACATAATCTCTTACATCTTTTTTTCCTTGAGGATTAAGATTAATTGTTATTCGCGTACATTTAATTCCCGCTTTTTTAAACGCATTTATAATTTGAGCTGGAGAGTCTGTGCGATTTTCTTTTCCCATATTAATTCCTCTGCCTTAGAAATGCGGGCTTGCCTCGCCGAACTTCGCTAATTTCGTTGGCGAAGGAAGGCGGGAATGTCCCAAATTTCGTCTTCTTTATTTTCCGGTTCTTTTTCTACTTCGGGTTTGGGAGTTTCCATTTTTAGAGTTTCTTTATTTGCAGGCCTTGGGCTCACAAATTCTTTAAGAGTCTGACGAGTCTGGTCAAAACCGGTTGCAACAACAGTGATTCTTATCTGATCATGCATCGTTTCGTCAATAGTTGCTCCGAAAATAATATTTGCATCCGGATCAGCCGATGAAGAAATAATTTTGGCTGCTTCATCAACCTCGCTCATTGTAAGATCAGGTCCGCCGGTTATATTAAAAAGAACTCCCCTTGCTCCCTCCATAGTAATTTCCAGAAGCGGAGATGCAATTGCCATTCTTGCCGCAGTCTGCGCTCTGTTCTCGCCAACCCCTGTCCCAATACCCATAAGAGCTGAACCAGCAGAAGACATTATCGCCTTCACATCAGCAAAATCTACATTGATAAGTCCTGGAATTGTTATAAGGTCTGAAATTCCCTGAACTCCTTGGGTTAGAACAGAATCTGCCACCCTAAATGCCTCAAGAAGCGTTAATTTTCTGTCAACTACGTCCAATATTCTTTGATTGGGAATAACAATAAGGGTATCTACTTTATCTTTTAATTCTTCCAATCCTTCTTCTGCCGCTACCATCCTGCGCGTTCCTTCAAATAAAAATGGTTTGGTTGCTACCGCTACTGTCAAAGCTCCAACTTCTTTGGCTGCTTTGGCAATGATAGGTGTTGCTCCTGTCCCTGTTCCTCCGCCCATTCCGGCTGCCAAGAAAATCATATCCGATCCGTCTATCATCTCTTTTATTTTCTCGTAAGATTCTTCCGCCGCCTGTCTTCCTACTTCAGGATTTCCTCCGCTGCCTAATCCTTTGGTAAGATTTTCTCCTATTTGAAGTTTTGTCGCCGCTTGAGCAAGAAGAAGCGCTTGGGCATCCGTATTAACCGCAACAAAATCTACTCCTTGTATCTGGGATTGGGAGATCATGGAATTTAAAGCGTTTACTCCACCTCCGCCAATTCCCATAACTCTTATCTTCGCGAAATTTGCTGTTTGCGGCTTTATCAACATAAATCAACAAAATACTAACACATCAAAATTGTTTTTGCAACACCTAGGGCATGAAGGATTTGACAAATCCAACTGCCTTAGATAATAATCCCGAAAATTTTATGTTCGGAAGATGCAGATTAATTCCGAAAGGCAATGACTCATTCTCTTCCATTGTAGCGCCATACATAGCCAGGCCAACAACCGTTGAAAAAGGAGTATCCTGTATTTCATCTATAAGTCCTTTTATCTTCATCGGTATTCCGATTCTTACAGGCATTGCCAAAGTTCTTTTTGCGGAAATTGCAATCCCAATTGTCCTTGCGCCTCCGCCTGTCACTACCAAACCCGAAGGAGTCTGACCGCCGTATCCGCTTCTTTTAAGCTCAAGTCCTACCATAGTAAAAAGCTCATTAAGCCTTGGTCTGATTATTCCGTCTATCAAAGTTTTTTGTGAAACTTTCCTAAGATCTTCGGGAAGATTTAGGGAATTTAAGTCTATTTCGTCAGGATTCTTTCTTCCTATCGACTGCATTTCTCCCAAATCGTCAATTTTTATTGGGTTTTCGGAAGGAGACGATAGGAATAATTTTATTTTTTCAGCGCTCTCCAGCGAAATTCTTAGTCCTATTGCCAAATCATTCGTAATATGTTTTGCTCCAATTGGCAAAACCGAAGAAAACGCAACCGACCCCTCTATGTATATTGATATATCAGTCGTTCCCGCTCCGATATCAACCATTACGACACCAAGTTCTTTTTCTGTGTCAGACAAAACCGCAAGACTTGAAGCGTAACCGCTGAAAACCACCGCGTCAACATCAATTCCAACTTCCGAAAAAGCTTTTTCCAAATTTCTTAGGGAAATTCCGTTTGCGGAAATAATATGAGTGTCAACTTCAAGCCTTACTCCTGTCATACCAATTGGATCTTTTATTCCTTCCTGACCGTCTACCGTATAGGCTCTCGGCAGAACATGGATTATTTCTCGAGTAGAGGGCAGTGAGACTGCTTTTGCAGCATCAATCACTCTTAGCATATCTCCCTGCGTTATTTCTTGGTCAGGCATGGAAACAGCCACTACGCCTTTTGAGTTCAAAGATTCAATGTGATTCCCTCCAATTGAAGCAACTATGTGAGACACCGAAGATCCTGCCATTCTCTCTGCGCTATCCAAAGAATTATTGATGCATTCTACTGCAGCCTTGATGTCTACGATTTGACCTTTTTTAACGCCGTTTGACTGAACTTCAGAAACGCCCATTACATTTACTGCTTCTTCGTCAACTCTTGTTATTAGAGTAACTATTTTTGAGGAACCAATATCAACTCCTACTACGATTTTTCCGTCTGTCATATCTAAAATATAATTGTCGGTTTCTCGAACCTAAAATCTACGCGTTTAAATTTTTGCCCTTCTATTGTAAACTGTTTTAGTAGGGCTTGTAAAGACTGTATTCTTAAGCTTGTGTCTTTCGGAGACAAAAACACCTCACTTCCGTCGTTAAGTCTTACCAAATAAGAAGAGTCTGTGGCAATTGAAATTTCGGAAAATGGAATTTTTGCTTCCAAAAGTAATTTTCGTACTATTTCACTTGATACGCTATTCTTCGTACCGATAGGGCTTATTATTATTGGTTTTTTGAAAAGATAAATATACAAAAATCCGCAAATTAATATTGCTATCATGCTAATAGGAATAAGAACAGGAAATAAATTCTTATTTCTTCTTTTTGGCATATTCCAAAACATCAATTATTTTCTTGGCAGCATCAATATTCGTAAGTGAAGAAATTTTCCGCAAATTTTCCTTATACTTATTTATATTCTCAAACATATCAAATAATTTTGAGAGAAAAATGTTTCTATCATCTTTTTGCTCAAATATTTCCGCGCACCCTTTTGTCCTAAGGAATAATGCATTTTTTAGCTGCTCTTGTCTTTGGGAAAAAGGCAGCGGAATTAAAAGAGAAGGAACGCCAAAAAAAATAAGTTCCGTTACTGTATTCATACCGGATCTGCTAATTACAATATCCGCTTTTTTTAAAATACCCCCAACTAGTGACGGGTCAATAAATGTAGTTAATGTATACCTTGATTGCAATTCGTTCGGTAACAACGCTTTAATTTTTTCCAGCCTATTAAAATCTTCGTACTTGAAACTTTCGCCTGTCTGGTGAATAATATTAAATTTTTCTAAAATTTTCGTTAAGTTGCTTTCAATCAGAGTATTAATAAAATGCGATCCCGAACTTCCCCCGGTAATATAAATAATCGGAAATCCATTTTCGGGAATTGAAAATTGTCCCGCGAATCGGGATCCCGTCGCGCGGGAAAAATTGAAAATTGAAAATTGACGCACCGGGTTTCCCGTAAGCACAACTTTGTCTTTAGGAAAAAATTTTCTAGAGGTTTCCCATGAGATACAAATCTTGCTTGCGAAGATGGAAAGTATTTTATTTGCAAGACCTGCTTCTAAAGTCTGCTCATGAATAACAATAGGAATTCTTAATAAGAATGCCGAAAGAACAACCGGAAAAGATAAGTATCCGCCAAAGCTTAAGACCACATCCGGCTGAAATTTTATAAGAGCAAATATTGCTTGCATAAAACCATACGGCAGTTTTAACAAAGAAGGAATTGTGTATTCTGTAAATTTACGCTGAAATCTTCCCGTAGTAAGATTAACAAAAGGAATTTTAAGAGATTGAATAGTTTTATACTCCAAAGACAACGCTTTGTCTCCTTCAAAAACATATTTTCTTCCGATAAAAAGAACCCTATCCGTTTTTGGAAGTTTTTCTATTACGGATAAAGCCGGCGACAAATGTCCGCCTATTACTACAACCTTCATGTATTGCTCCCCTGTTTAGAAATATTTAAAAGCATGCCAACCGCGCAGAGATCAACTATAAGAGCAGATCCTCCATAGGAGATAAAAGGAAGGGGAATTCCCGTTAAAGGCAAAAGCGCTGTTTGAGCCGCAAAATTTATAATTGCCTGTATTGCCAAAAATGTTGTAATTCCGCCTGCCAAAAGTTTGCCAAAATTATCCTTTGCCCTTAATGCAATATGTATGCCTCTCCAAGTGACTAAAGCAAATATAACAATAACAATTCCTGCTCCAAAAAACCCTAACTCCTCTGCTATAATTGCGAATATCGAATCTGTAGTTGTTTCCGGAAGATATGCATATTTCTGCAAGGAATTGCCAAGCCCGACTCCCATTATGCCTCCTGACCCTAAAGCTATAAGTATCTGTCTTACGTGATAAGAAGATGAATCAAGAGATTTATCCAGGCTTAAAAATGTCTCAAGACGTCTTGCTCTGTATGGTTCAATTTTTGCAAATATAAACCCTATTGCTGTTAATACAGGAATTAAAACTACATAATAAAATATGTTTCCGCCCGACAAAAAATAAATAACGAGAGCTTCTGTTAGTATTACAATACCAGTACCCATATCCGGCTGAAGAGCAACAAGAACTAAAACTAACCCAATAAGAAATAAAAATGCCGTAAATCTGCCCTTTTCTTTATTGGAAAACCAAGCCGCAAGATAAATCGCCAGAGCAAGCTTAACGAATTCTGCAGGCTGAAGGGTGAAAATGCCTAGATTGATCCATCGATGCGCTCCCAAAACATATACTCCAATGCCAGGCATAAAAACTAAAATAAGGAGAATTATTGAAATTACCAGCAAAGGCAAAGCAAGGTTATATAATTTACGATAATCGAAAAGCGTAAAGAAAATTAATCCCAAGAACCCTAATGCTCCCCAAAAAAATTGGTCTTTTATGTAATGGTATTTATCCCCAAAATCTCTAAATGCAACATATGAGGACGCATCGTAAATCATAAATAGTCCAAATAAGACTAATATTGAAACTATTCCAAGAAGAAAAACATCTATCCTTTTCATACATTAGGAAAGATAAATAAATATCATTTTATGAAGGCTATATAAAGTCCTAAGATTGCAAAGAAAAATCCCGCAAGCCAAGCTCTCATTACAATTTTTGGCTCATCCCATCCTTTTCTTAATAAATATAAATGGAGGGGCGCAACCGGAAAAACTTTTTTCCCAAAAAATTTTCTGGAAAGAATCTGGATAAGAGATGATCCTATTTCTATAATGAATACTCCTCCGATAAACGCAACCGCTATGATTTTCCCTGTAAGAAGACCTATCACTCCCAAAGTCGCACCCAAAGATAAAGATCCTACGTCCCCAAGCCATATTCTGGCTTTGTATATATTGAAGTACAAAAATGCCGCTACGCTTCCCATAAGTATTGCAATAAAAGCTCCAAGCGAATTATCCAATTGGTTGGCAGAAATAGCCAGAAAAGCAACAAGCGATATTAAGAAAAGACCAGTAGCCAATCCGTCTAATCCGTCTGCAATATTGAAGGCATTTGCGAAAGAAACTATGACAAAAGCGGCAAAAGGAATATACAAAAATCCCATACTTGTTAAGCCGACTCCCCGTATGAAAATAAAAGTATAACCAAGCTGTCTATATAAAACTGCCGCCACGATAAAAGCCAAAACCCACTGCAGTATAAACTTATGCCTGAACCTAAGCCCAAAAAAGAAAAATTCTTTCCCCGGATTTAACTTTTTCGCATCATCTAAAAGTCCCAAAAGCCCAAAACCAACAAATGTAAACAGAATTACGAAAACTTCCCACGGCTTTACGCTTATTTTCAATATCCCGTATGCCCATAGCGTAAGCATTGATGCCACAGCTATGATTAGTATTCCTCCCCCAAACGGAGTTCCCACTTTCCAATTATTGAATTTGTCAAAAATCGGAGTGGACTTATTAAAAAGATCTTTAGTTTTTTGCTTCTGACGGCGAAGTTTTATTTTGTATAGAAAATCTATAAAAGGAATAAGCAGAATACCTGTTATGAAAAAAGAAAGAAGCGTTAAGCCCAAAAGTTGCGCCATGACTATCTATTATACTATCCTACGAAGCGATATACAAATAAAAGAGGCTACTTCACCGTCACGGATTTTGCGAGTTTTCAAATGATATGGAATAAAAACTTTTGAGCTAAATATAAGATTCGTCAAGAATTCTTGACATTAAATCACAAAGCTGTATGATACGCGTATAGAATACTAGCCTTAAAAGATAAAAGAATCAATATATGGCAGTAGGAAAAGAAAAGGGTGAACATGAAACTTTTTACCCTAAAGAAGCTTTATCCAAGCATAATATTGAATTTCCTTATGGCAATCTACGTTTATTGTGTCCCGATAGTTATGTATCGAAAATTTTAGAAAACTTAACAACTAATACAAAAAGGGTCAAGGAAATAGATTTTGACGTACTGGTACAAAGCTTACAGGCAAAACTTCCTACAGCCATTGCCCAACGCTCCACTAGGGAACTTTTGTGTAGGAGGTATGTTGCTCATTTAGACGCGACCTTTCCTACATGGCGTAGAACAAAAGACATTCTACGTGTTTATTCAGGTATTACAGAAGAATGGCAACTATTTGATCCTTATAATTCCGTGATGGAATACGTAAACAGAAAACCCGATGATGCAACGCCAAAAGCAGAGTATCCTGTTGCTCTCGTTTTCCCAAGAACTTTTGAAAAAAGAGCAAGCGTACTATCTCAAGCAGGAAAAGAGTATCTTGGCTTTGAAGAACTTTATGTAGCCTTAAGTCAAGCAGGCTACGGAACAACCATATTGAATGCCGAACAGAAAAACTTAAGTCTTGAAGATATAGCCGAACACATTGCCTCCTCCAAAACACGTGTGGTTGGCATAAACGCAACTGCAATGACCGTTAGAGATGGACTGAAAGTAGCCCAAGCAAGCAAGGATATAAATCCCGATACGTTTGTGGTTATGGGAGGTCATCATATATCATTAGCAGTTCAAGATGAGAGGATATTTGAACAACCAGATTTTAAGAATGTTGATGCCGTAATCGTTGGAAAAGGGGATTTATCGTTTCCACTCCTGATAGATGCTTTACGTAGAGGCAAATCCCTAAATGATATTCCTGACATAGTGACGCACAATGGTTTAAAGCCAAACAAAATTGTAAATGCATGGCGCGCAATACCCCTATCTAAGTTTCCTCAAATCCAACACGTCCAGCTTAACGATACATACCCCAAAAATGTTCTAGTAAAAAGCCCTAAAACCGCTAGAATGAGTACGAGCGAAGGATGTATCGGTAACTGCTCATTTTGCACAAGCGTAAAATTATATGATCGGCGTTACAATCCTCGTCATGTTCGTCAAATTGTTGACGAAATGGAATATTTAAAAAAATACGGAGTAGAAACAGTCTACTTTAATGATGATATTTTTATCAAACCAGGCAGAGATGGATTAGAAAGAATAAGTGCTTTCTGTGATGAGCTTGAACAAAGAGACCTGAATATGCAATTTCGCCCTCTTCTTCGGCCTGACAGTATTCCGCTAAACGAAGAGGGAGACAGATTGTTTAGAAAGCTACACCAAAACGGGATGATAATGGCTTTTGTTGGATTTGAATCTGCCAGTCAAGGAATGCTTAACACTATGAATAAATTTTCTCAGGCAGACAATTACAAAAAATTCGTTCAAAGAGCTAGAGAAGAAGGGGTATCCTTGCAACTTGGCTTTATCGCTTGGCATCCACTTATGACCGTCGAGGACGCATCTCAAAATTTTCAATTCCTTAAAGACTCAGATGAATTATACAATTTTTCAGTAATGGTACAAAAATTAGATATATTCCCAGGGACCACAGACAAATACCGCTTACAACAAAAGGGGCTACTTCCTCCTTATTTTAATTGCACTACAGATCCTCAAGACTATCAATTTGCAGATCCAAAAGTAGGAAAATTAGCAGACGCCCTAAATATTGCATATAAAGAAAACAAAAAACTTGAAGATTTTGACAGTAATATGGCATATCTTCACTTAACTAAAATGCCTGAAATTATACACAAAATGACAAGTCTATTGAAAACAAAACCTACAATTATTGTACGTGAAGGAAAATATCATCTACAAGCAACTTACGATGCGTCTTTAAAGAAAATAAACAAAATTTTATTTACATTTATTCAAAATCATCTATCTTTATATGGTCAAGGTGAAAACATTTTAGAGACAACTCGAGACGCAATGAGAGAAACATTACCCAAGCTCGAAGAATTAACTAAGACTATTGAGGATGAAATAGAATTTATCGAAACAGTTTGTCTAGAATTAGATATTCAACATAATCATAGAGTCGATGATTTATTTTCGTGGGAACATTTTGCAGATAGAATATCTAGCAATATTGCGATTAGTGAAAATGGGATACAAAGAGTTTTAGAAAAAATATTAGTTGATGGCGTTGAATTTAGAGTAGTAACAGACCAAGATGCTTTCAGAAAAGTTGAGGAAAATTATCCCAATATTGCTCAAGCAATAAAGGAAAAGTGTATATTTATTGCTCATGAACCCAAAAAAGAAGATTTGGAAAAAGTACTGACAAACGATGAGAAGATTATAGTCGGTTTGGGCAGTGGAACCGTGATGGACTTAACAAAATACGCCGCATATAATAAAAATTGCCTAATGGTATTGATTCCTACAATATTATCAACCAACAC
The DNA here is from genome assembly GCA_030651475.1 of Candidatus Levyibacteriota bacterium. Lineage (GTDB taxonomy): Bacteria > Patescibacteriota > Microgenomatia > Levybacterales > UBA12049 > JAUSEW01. The sequence continues at coordinate 130,945 of JAUSEW010000027.1, read as the reverse complement.
CTTCTCCTCTCCCTACATACATCCATTAGGAGTTCTAAAAACAGTTGGGGTAGATGCTACTATTACTGGACGTTTACCAGATTTTGTTATGATAGATACGACATTCCTATCTAAACAGGATCAAGATTTGAATAGATTGGGATATGGAGATATAATAGCTGTTGCCTCTGCTTTGGAAGACTGGAAAACAGCAAGTCTGAATGGTCAAACAAGATACAGCAGCGCCATTGAAGCTAGAGCGTTATCGCTTTTAAAATCGATAAGCGCTACGGATAATTTTATTTATACTCAATCTATAGAAGAATTAGCAAAGTCTCTTACATGGCTTTCATACTGTACTCTCGTAAGAGGTATCGGTTCTCATCCAGCGAGTGGTTCCGAGAAAATTTTTAGCACGGCTGCTTTAGAATTATTTCCAGATAAGGTTCGTCATGGAGAAGTGATGGCATTGGGCACATTGATTATGACACATTTACAGCAAAAAGACACCACACATATAGCACATACTATTAACGAAGCGGGAATTGATTTAAATTTAACCCGACTAAAATTAACTATTCCTCAACTTATAAATATCTTGAGCCATGCAAAAAGGGTATCAAATAATAAAGGGAGAATAACTGTATTGGACAAGTATGCTCTCACGGATGATGAATGTAAAACGATTGTATATCAGCTAATCGATAAGGGTATTATTTCACAGTAACACTTTTGGCTAAATTCCTTGGCTTGTCTGGATCGTTACCCTTCTTTAAAGCTAAATAGTAAGCTAATAGTTGAGCGGGAATTATATTAATAATAGATGATGTCACTCCCAGATCGGGAACTTGAATCCATTCGTCGAAAACCGCTTGCTTCTCAGGCCCAATGCCAATAATATATGCACCTCGTGCCTTAAATTCTGTTGCATTGCTAATTATTGCTGATTTAGTTTCATCATTTGGTACAAAAACAATTGTTGGAGTACCTTCTGAAACAAGAGAGATTTCGCAATGTTTTGGCTCACCCCCAGCAAATCCTTCCGCATGTATATAACTTGCTTCTTTAATTTTATGCGCAGCTTCCAATGCCAAAGGAAAGCTAAAACCACGACCAAGAATATATATATCTTTTGTTTTATAGATTTCATCTGCAACATTCTTTAATTGCTGATTAAATTCTTTGTCATCCAAAAGCTCTCCTACGGCTCGTGCTGTTTTTATTATTTTTTTTCTACCCTCGCTATATTCACCTTTTAATATGAACGCCAAAAGATAGAAAATTGCAAGCTTACTGGTAAAGGATTTTGTAGACAATACACATCTCTCAACTCCGGCTCGCAAGGGAAGTACAAGATCACATTGCCTATATAACGTTGAACCAATCACATTTACCAATGCCGTTACTTTACTTTTGTGCCGTCTTGCAGCGCTTACTGCCTCTACCAGATCTATTGTCTCTCCGCTTTGCGATGCGACAATTAATAATGACTTATCTGTTAAAAAATCTTCATAATATGAAAATTCTGATCCAATAGCGAAATTTATATGTTTTTTTGCAATAGTTGAGAATATATACGTTGCCATTCTACAAGCATGCCCCGCTGTCCCACAACCAGAGATATAGGTATCAAACGAATTCCTAATAAGGTTTGCAAACTCGAACAATTTTTTTTCGTTCTGCGTAACAGCGTCTATAATTGTGGTGCGCTGATCATTAATTTCTTTAAGTAAAAAGTGTTTAAATTTCCCTTTTTCTCCATGCTCAAATTTCCAGTTAATTTTATTTATTGTTGGTTTTATTTCTTTACCTCCAGGTAGATTTATTAGCTTTAATCTTTTTCCCAAAATAACCATTTGATTATCTTCAAGAAAAATAACTTTTTTTGTATGTTTAACTATTGCTGATGCATCCGATGCAACAAATAATTCATTTTTGCCAATACCTACAACCAAAGGCGATCCTGTTTTTGCCGCAACTATTTCTCTAGATGGAGCATACGCTACAACTACTGCATTTAGACCCTTAAGGCTATTGAAGGCATCTCTGACAGACGAAGCAAAACCTTCTTTTTTCAGATTTTCTTCTATCAAATGAGGGATAATTTCTGTATCTGTTTCCGAAATAAATTTATGACCTTTTTCAATAAGTTCTGTTTTTAATTCCTGAAAATTTTCAACAATTCCATTATGGACAACTGCTATTGTTTTCGTGCAATCCATATGGGGATGGGCATTAGCAGCAGTTACTCCGCCATGAGTTGCCCACCTTGTGTGTCCAATTCCCAAAACGCTTTGAGGAAGGTTTACTTGCGCATCTCCTATTTTGCCTATATGCTTATCTACCGAAAGCTTTTTCCGAACTTTTACCGCCACTCCCCATGAGTCATAACCTCTGTATTCCAACAGCTTTAATCCCTCAAGGACAATATCTGCAGCGTCATTTTTATTCCCAACGTATCCAAATATTCCACACATAATTTCTAATTTGACCTTACTATTCTAACAATTTCTGAGAGATTTTCAACTTGCTCATCGGGCGAAAATCCTTCAATTGGCTTTTGAGCTTTGGCAAATGGACCTCTTTTGACCCAAATGGTAAAAACTTGTGGCATATGTTTTTTGGCAGAATACAATATGCCCAATTTATCATCAACAAGAAACAGCTTAGAATCTTTGTATTTTTCTAAAACATTTATCAAATTGGCGTCTTTGTCGTTAAAGATATGAACATTATTTTCTTTAAAAAACTGCATCATTCCTGTTTTTTCCAGTTTGGTTTTTTGAAAATCAGTTTCTCCTTTAGAAAAAATTCCTAAATTGACTAAACCCGAAAGCTGCATTAATATCCCCATAACTTCTTCATAAATATTATAATCTTGAAGCTGTGAATCCTTAAATTTGCGAGTATCGAAAAGCGTGTAGTCAATATCGAAAAGAACTATTGATTTCTGAAAATCCTGAGCTCCTCGAGTCTGAGCCGATTCGGTCTGAGCCTCACGGTCGAAGACCTCGGAGTCGAAGACTTGCTGAAGGACATTTTTCTTGCTTATAATTTCCTGAAATTTTGTATAATATTTAGTATCGCTTGGGACATTCTTCATTACTACGGTTGAAGGACCAATGGTTGCATTTCTTCCAATGATAATTCCGGGCATTGCGGAAACTTTAATTCCGATATTTGATCCCGCTCCAACAAATACTCCAAGGAACTTAACTCCTGTCTCTATGCTTTCTCCCTTAACAACAGTTTTTATTATGCCTCTATCAAGCCTCACGTTTCCTGTACAAAACTGCGCTGCTATCTTACACTTCTCACCGATAACCGAGTCGCCAATAAAACCCGAATGAGTTGTTGACTCATCCATAATAATAGTGTTTTTTACTTCCATAAAACTGCCTACCAAACAATTTTCTCCAATATTAACTCCATTCCGTAACAAAGCATTATTTCCAACTACCGTACCTTTTCCGATAAAACACGGTCCCTTTATGCGGACTCCTTCCATTATAATTACGTTATCCTGAATCATAACTTCTCCGATAATTTCTGCTGTTTTTGCAATCTTTGATTTTACGCTTATGGATCTTCTTAGGCTTTTAAACAGGTAATTTTTTATCCCCAAAAGATCCCATGGATATCTCAACGTAACCGTTTCCTTTGACGTTTTCAAAAACACAACGGAATTATTTTTGGCGTAAGAGGAAATTGCCTTTTCAAGCTGATAATGTTCTTTTGGCGTATTATTAAGAGCTTTTAAAAACTCTTTCTCGAAAAGATATACGCCGACAACACACATACTTGATGGCTCTTCTCCAATTTTTGGTTTTTCAACTATCTCCTCTACTTTTCTGCCTTTAAATTTGAGAACTCCCTGAATAACGCCAGTTGTTTTTTTCCTTGCAAGAAGAACTGCTTGGGTATCTTTATCTTTCGCGTTTAACAAATCTTCCGTAAGCGTATCAATTTCAACGTGAGATGCATTAAGAAGAAAAAAATCACCGGTTATATATTTACCGGCAAGAAGTAAAGCATCTCCTGCTCCTTCAGGTTTTTCCTGAAAAACGTATTGAATCGATACTCCCAATTTCTTTCCGTCTCCAAAATACTGCTCCGTTTTACTTTTTCCACTTGTAACAATTATCAAATCAAAAATCTTTGATCTTTTAAGTGCCTCTATTGTGTAATAAAGAATTGGTTTTCCCATGATTCTAATCATGGATTTATGAATTTCGTTTTCGAACGGATACATTCTGCTGGATTGTCCTGCTGCCAAAATTACTGCTTGCATATATTTATTCCTTTAGTCTTTTTATATTCGCTCCTAAACCGCTAAGTCTTTCTTCAAACTTTTCGTATCCTCTGTCTAAATGTTCTACGCCGAAAACAACGCTTTCCCCATCTGCTAATAAAGCCGCCAAGACAAGAGTTGCGCCTGCTCTTAAATCCGATATTTCAACAACAGCATTATGAAGCTTGGTGGGGCCAATAATCTTTATTGCATGAAAATAATCGGGGTTATTGTCGGAAAGATTAAAATTATAAATTTCTTCAGGATTTTTAATGACAGGATCAAAAAAAGATATTTGGGCGCCCATTTTTTTAAGTTCCTTCACATAACCGAATCTGCTTTCATATACTGTTTCGTGAATTGTAGATTTTCCTTCAGCTTGAGTCATAAGAACTGCCCAAGGACCCTGCCAGTCTGTCATAAATCCCGGGTAAAAAGATGTTTCCATATCGCTATTTTTAAAAGACCCTTTGTAATAGAATCTTATACCGTTTTTTTTCATCTCCACACCTGCTCCTATTTCTTCCATTCTATCTATGAATATCCCCAAATCAACCTTATGGGCATTTTCAATAAAAACATCTCCTTTTGTTAATATTCCCGCAATAGCGAATGTTACGACTTCGTTTCGGTCAGGACCCACCACGAAAGTTGTACCATTAAGTTTGGAAACACCATCTATGGTTATTTCTCTTTTCCCGCTTCTTACAATCTTTGCACCCATTTGCACCAAAAGGCTGATAAGTTCATCTATCTCCGGCTCTTCTGCCGCGTTAAGGAGAGTTACCTCTCCATTAAAAAGAACCGAGGCCAGAATCATTGTCTCCGTACCGGTATGAGTACTCTTATCAAATTTATGAATTACTTTTTTCCATTTTTTTTCTTTATCTTTATCTATTTTTAGATAAAAATATCCGTCTTTTGTATTGTATTTTGCTATTACACCAAGCGCCTCTATGCCTTTAATGGTTCTGTCGATTGGGCGTGCTCCAATTCTGCATCCTCCAGGGTTTGGTATAACAGCTTGTCCGTTTCTAGCAAGAAGAGGTGCCATAAACATAGCCGAAGTCCTAATCTTCGCGGCTTCATCAAGAGTGATTTTGTTTTTTTTTAATTTTCTTACCCTTATTCTTACCTCATGATCTTTTATCTTAACTTCTCCACCAAGTTCCCTTATGATATCAAGCATTACCATGAAATCGGAGACTAGCGGAATATTCCTTATCACTACCTCCTCCTCCGTAAGACAAGCTGCGACAAGAGTCTTGAGGGCAACGTTTTTTGCTCCCGACACTACAACATTTCCCTTCAATGCTTTTCCTCCATTCACAATTAGCTTTTCCATAATAATCTTCAATCTTTAATATTTAATCTTTCGTTCATTCTATACACGTCTCCCGCTCCCATTGTGATAATTATAGTATCTCTGCCAAACTGCTTTTGAGATATATATTTTACCACATCGCTAAGTTTTGGTAAAAAAATTACATTTTTTTTAAATCTACTCATCTTTTCTGCTAGCATCTCTGATGAAACAGTCGAATCAGGCTGTTCTCTAAGCGATGCATAGATATTGGTTAACACGACAATATCTGCATCGTTAAAAGAGTGTATAAATTGTTCGAACAGTGATTTTGTTCTAGAATAAGTATGCGGCTGGAAAATACAAACTATCTTATTGCGTGGAAACGAGTTTCTGAAAGCGGATAAGGTATTTCTAATTTCCGTAGGGTGATGGGCATAATCATCAAAAACCATAGCTCCGGTTGAAAGTTTCCCAATATATTCCGATCTTCTTTTCGTACCAACGAATAACAAAAGTGCTTTTTTTATTGCGCCTATTGGAAGTCCTGCTTCGAGACTTGCTATAATTGCAGCAGTTGCATTTAGAGCGTTATGCTTGCCAAAAACATTAAGCTTAAATTTACCTAAGCTTTTTCCTTTACCTGTTAAATCAAATTCTAATTTCCCATTTTTCGATTTAACATTTTCAATTACGAAATCAGTTTCTTTGGAAAATCCATAAGTAATTCTTCTGCCGCTATATGATTTCAAAACTTCCGCAACATTTTCGTTATCTTGGCATGCAATTAAAACTGCATCTTCTGATAACTGATTGGCGAATTTAAGAAATGCCTTTTTTACATCATCTAGAGATTTATATGCGTCAGGATGATCAAATTCTATGTTTGTAAAAATTGCGATTTTGGGATACTGCCATAAAAATTTTATGGTTTTATCAAAAACAGGTTCTGTCATATACTCATCCGCTTCCGCAATGAAATATTTCCCTTGCCCGAAATGCCCGGAAGAACCAAGCGACAAGACGTTTCCGGTACCAATTAAGAATGACGGATCAAGATAGCATCCTTTAAGGATTGTCGCAATTATAGCTGTTGTCGTAGTTTTACCATGAGTTCCTGTCACGGAAATGCCAATTTGTTCTCTTCCGAAAATTTTACCTTTCATGAAAATTCCTACAGCTTCACCCTGCGTAATAACTTTTATCTCTTTTTTCTTTGCTTCAATTACCTCTACGTTAGTGAATCCTCCATGTGCGCCTGTTGTTATGACGAGATCGGGATTTCCTATATGATTTTTAGAAAAACCAACAAGGGGAATAATTTTTGCCTTTTTTAAAATTTCATCCGTAATAAAAGTTTCTCCGATATCCGAACCGGAAACTTTCATACCCGCCTCTTTTGCAATAACTGCCAAAGGCGTCATTCCGACACCTTTTATTCCGACGAAATGAATTGAATTAATTTTCATGTTTAATATTTTCCAAAGCGCTCTTTACTGTTTCGTATTCGTCCCACGGCTGTTCACTATGTCCGTAATTCATGGATTTTTCATGGCTTTTACCTGTTACTAAAACAAAATCTCCCTTTTTCGCCATTTTAATGGCTTCAAAAATTGCTTTTTTTCTATCATAAATTCTTAGAACCTCCTTTGCGTCTGTAATTCCTGACGCAATCTCATTTATAATTTTTTCAACTGGCTCTCTCCTTGGATCTTCTGCTGTTAAAATAAGTATATCCGCATATTTTGAAGATATTTTTCCCATTAAAGGACGTTTTGTTGCATCTCTTGATCCTGCAGAACCAAAAACATGAATAATTCTGCCTTTGATATTGGCACGCAAATCCTTCAAAACCACTTCAAAGGCATTAGGCGTATGGGCAAAATCTATCATCACCGAAAAGCTATTTTTATAAACTATATCTTCCCTGCCCTTAGGGGGTTTAAAACTTTTTATACCATTTCTAATCTTGCTGTTTTCAATATCTAAAGCTTTACATACGGAAACCGCAGCCAAAATATTATATTTATTAAACTCTCCAAAAAGAGTTGTTGAAAAAGGGAAATTATACGGATTTACATCTGCATTCTTACCCATTCCATACGTTTTTAACTTTGAACTTTTAACTTTGAACTTTGAACTTAGCAAAACGAATGACTTATCGTCTCTATTTACAATTGCAACTTTACTCATATTTAAAAGTTTTGCCTTTGTTTTAACGTATTCGTCATACGTTTTATGGTAATCCAAATGTTCATGGGTAATGTTGGTTAAAACGCCAACATTGAAATGTATTCCAAAAACCCTGTATTGGTCCAAAGCATGCGAAGTTGTTTCAAGAACCAAATACTTTAGTCCTGCGTCCGCAGCTTGTTTTAAAAATTTCTGCAAGGCAAAAGAAGATGGAGTTGTGACATGAAAACCAACATCATATTCTTTACCGTCAATAATTGCGCCTACGGAACTTATCATCAAAGCTTTTTTTCCGGCAGTACGAAGTATATGATAAATTAGACTTGTTGTAGTGGTTTTCCCGTCTGTTCCGGTTACTCCAATTACAATGAATTTTCTGGAAGGGAAACCATAATAAATATTAGCCAAAAAAGCTACGAGGAGATGATAAATATTTTTTAAATCTTGCCACATTCACCTATTATACAGCTTCTTCCTCTTCTTCTCCAATCCTTAAGCATGCGCTATGGGGTTTGCGGAACAATCTCGCCAACAGGTTTCGAAAAATCTACCTCCCGAGTCCTAGCTGATTCTAGAACTGTATTGTAGGCTTTTGGCCTATTTTCTTTCGGATCCTGTTTTCTGTAAAACTCATTTCGTTCGCGGTCTTCAATTTTTTTGGTAATTATATTATCAGTGATAGTCAATTTCTTAACGATAAGACGCTTAATTCCTTTTTCTCCGAAAAGGCCAGGGTAAACATTCTGAAATGCATCTTCAACTAAGTCAGGACTCCTATTTATAGCCTCACTAAATTGAGAAGATTCCTCTGGAGGTAATGTAAAATTAAAATCTAAAAATTTAAAATCGGGAGGATTTTGACCTCCAGCTTGACTAATGTCGTACCAAGTTAAATATCTAAACGTTTTCCAACCCTTAAAACGATTCCTGTTTTCCATACTGTTTCCTGTATCCCCAACGACCAAAAAATTTGAAGAGGTATCTTGAGGTGGGGATCCTGCAGTATCGTTATAGAAAGTAGCTCTTGAATATGTTATTATCGACTCGCTTCCTATGGGAATTTCAGGCTTCCCAAACTACCCGGCGCTTGTGTAGCCTATTGCTGTTTCCGAACTGCTCTGCCCGATTGGCTCAATGCCATGAAAAATACCACTTTCATCATAATAACCCCAGCTGTTTTTGAACTTTCCCTGCAACAGGCCACCTGCGCCTTTTTCTCGTATAATTTTTGCCCATTTTTTTCCTTCCGACTCGGATGTAGCTTGAGCCTCTACGTTGCCTGGCTCCGTAGTGGGTTTTAAATCTGCTTTAGGCTCTCCTGGTTTTAATCCTTCCTTTATTTTTGCCGTAACTTCATCGAAACTTTTTAAGACAGTAGGATCTAATTGAGGATTGGCATGAAGTCTTCTTGATAATTCTCCAATAATATCTGCATCCGAAACATGCGCTAGAGATTTCTCTACTGGTTCTCTACTTGCTTGGCCATCAGGACTTTGAGCTTCTGCCATTTTATAAACTTATTGTACCATAAACTATTCGCTGGGGGGAACGCCGTAATAGAGTAAGAGGTCTTTTGCGATATCGAAAAATACCGGAGCTGCTGTTTCCGCTCCGTAAATGGATGTTGTCGGCTTATCCAAAATAACCAACATGACAAATTTAGGATCATTTGCCGGCGCGAAACCAATAAATGAAGTTATAGTTTTCGTAGGATCGTAGTGGCCTTTGACAGGAATTGAAGCCGTACCTGTTTTTCCGGCGATTCTATACCCCTTAAGACGCGCCCACGAAGCCTCCCCATTATTAACTGCATTAACTAACATTTCCGTCATAATTTTGGCAGTTTTTCCCGAAATAGGGGTATCTACGGTTTTTGGAAGTATTTTAGATATTTTTCCATCAGGAGATTGAACTTGAGATACCACGTGAGGCTCCACACGTTTACCTCCGTTGGCAATTGCTGAAAAAGCATCCAAAAGCCCTATAGGCGTCACCGATATACCCTGCCCAAACCCTGTTGTAGCAAGATCAACCGCATACCAAGCGTTTCTTGCTTTAAGACTCGGCGATACCTCACCCTGAAGGTCAATATTTGTCAGACTTCCTATACCAAACTTCGTAAGATAATCAATCATCTTATCTACTCCAAGTTTCTGCGCCACGAAAACCATTCCCGTATTGTCGGAGTGTTTTATTACGTCAATCATATTAGTGTCCTTATAATACTTATCATTCCATGTGTGCAGATCATATCCTCCGACCGAAACCGGCCCATTGCAGGCTGGACACTTCGTATCCGGTTTAACCAGTCCCTCTTCTAAAGCTGCCGACATAACCATAGGCTTAAAAGTAGATCCCGGTTCATAGGTATTTGTAATAAAAGGGTTTTTGTACAAATCCTCCGAATACTTTTGATAATCTTGAGGTGTAAACGATGGGAAAGAAGCCATGGCAAGCATTCCTCCTGTTTTTGGATCCATAATCCCTACCATTCCCCCGCTTGCTCCATACATCTCTATGCCTTCTTTTAATTTTTGCTCTGCCAGAAACTGTATTGACCTATCTATGCTAAGCTTGATGCTGCTTCCGTCAACCTTAACTAAATTTCCTGACATTCTGGACAAAATCGGCCTTCCTAAAGCATCTTGTATCTGAACCGCATATCCTTCCTTACCTCTTAAAAGTCTGTCATAATATCCTTCAAGTCCAAAATATCCTTTATCTCCTCCTGCTTCGTTTTTTCCAACAAATCCAAGAAGGTGAGCTGCTAAAGATGCTTCCGGATAAAAACGGGAAGATTGCTGCTCAAATCCAATTCCGGTAAAATTCAATGCCTCAATACTTTTTTTTGTTTTATCGTCAATGCCCGATTTCAAAGAAACCCAAACTTTATCAAAAGATAGAAACGCACTTATGGAAGCTTTATCTACGTTAATTATTGGAGATATCTCGTTTGTAATATTCCTTTTATCCTTTATTGCTTTAGGATTTACAAACACAAGATAGGAAACTTTATTGGCAGCTATTGGAAAGTCATCGGATGTCTGTATTTCTCCACGATTAGGCAGCATTTTCACTATACCGCTGTACTGATATTCCGCAAGAACAGATAATTCTTGAGCTTTGACAACTTGCCAGTAAAACAACCTGATAATTATTAAACCGAAGAAGAAAAGAAAAATTGCAAAAATAAAACGGTATCGCCAAGTCATTATTGTCTAAGAGCCAATGGCAATGATGCTGTAACGATAAACTTGGTTTTTCCTTCTATGAAGCCTAAAGCTTCTGCTTTTAACGCTATATTATTAAGAGATGACGACGTTAAAAGCCGTTCCGAAAGAAGTAAATTCTCTCTTTTATAGAAATTCGTTTCCTCTTCTATCTTGCTAAAAAGCGGACCTGTCGTTGACAGCCTGTTGGATACAACAACCTGAACGATTGATAAGAAAACTATTACCAAAACCAAAAATGTTATAAGTAATTTAAATCTTTTCATATATTCCTTTCGAAAATTCTAAGTTTGGCACTCCGGCTTCTTCTATTTATTCCTAATTCTTCTTTTGTCGGAGTTATAGGTTTTTTTGTAATTATTTTTCCCATATTTTTTTCTTCAAATTCTAGAAAAGCTCTTTTTACAATTCTATCTTCCAGCGAATGAAACGAAATTACCAAAATTCTTCCCTCGTCCTCAAGCATATTTACTGCTTTGGGCAATGCTTCTCTGATAGCGTTTAGCTCATCGTTTACAGCTATACGCAACGCCTGAAATATTTTCGTTGCTCTGTTAATTCCCCAAACTCTTCTTGAGGGAATTTTTTCAAAGATCATCGCCAAATCTCTTGTCGTTTCAATCGGTTTTACTCCACGGGCCATAACAATAAGGTTAGAAAACTCCCTAGCATTGCTTTCTTCACCCAGCTTAGTAAATAATTCATATAATTCTCCTTTCGTTAATGCGTAAATAAAATCTTTAGCTGTAAGATTTAGATCTTGGTCCATCCGCATATCCAATGGGCCCTCTTTTTGAAAACTAAAACCTCTTTGTGCAGCTCCCAACTGGTGGCTGCTTACCCCCAAGTCAAAAATTATTCCCGAAATTTTGTCAAAATTATTTAAATGTGCAATTTTATCCAAATCCCTAAAGTTTCCTTTTACCAAAATCAAATTTTTCTCCGGGATCCCGCATCTTTTGCTTTCTAATTTCCAATTTTCCCCTACATAATCTATCGCGTCTTTATCACAGTCAATTCCCAAAACAATTCCACCCAATCTCAAAATCTCAAAGCTATGTCCTCCCCCTCCAATTGTTGCGTCAATATAGTTCTTGTTTTTTTGAACATTTAAACCGCTTATAATTTCTTTTAAAAGTACGCTCGTATGAAAGCTATCCATTTTCACCTTTTTTGCTATTTTCAATAAGCTTTGCCGAAATTTTATCTATGTTTTTTTCAAGGTTCTTTTTGTATACGCCCCAATTTTCTTTTCCCCACAGCTCTACGTATCTGGACAAACCTAGGAATACGACCTCGCTTTCAATTTTTGCAAATTCTCTAAGATAGTTAGGTATAATAAACCTTCCTTTACCGTCAAGTTCAACGAAACTGGCTCCTCCGAGCAAGAATCGCTGAGTCTCTCTTGCGCTCCTTTGAATAAAAGGCTTACCCTCTGTTCCTTCAAGCAATGCCTGCCAGCCTTCTTCCGAGACGATAATAAGCGAGTTTTCATAACCTAATGTAATAATTAATTTATTCCCCAAAAGCTCCCTAAGCCTTTTTGGAAATGCGAGTCTATTTTTTTCTCCAAGTTTTCCTTCATATTGTCCTATGAGCATATTTTCCGCCTGCCTTCCTTGTGTCCCACTTTGTCCCACTTTTTCCCACTTTAATCCATTTTGAACTCCTTTTTCCCACTTGTCAAGAGAGCAAAATAGGCTCGCGTTAGTGTCGACTAATGGTTGAGGCTCTACCCATATAAACTTGCCTGGGGTAAAAAGATAAAATGAAGTTAGTCGAGGCTTTTTTCTACTTGATATGTTTTACCGTTAGTTTTCGTAATCTTCAAAACAAGATTAATTCCTGTAACATCTTGATCGTAATGACAAACGTCAGAGCAAGTTCCAAGTGTAATTTCCTGACTGACAGACTTACCTGGCTTAACAATAACCTGGCCTATAATTCCCCTTGGAATGTCTCCTTTTGCAGTATAAGAAAGTTCGTAGTCAATCGTGGATACATCGCTTGTCTTGGTTAGGACCATTGTGACTTTGGTAGTATTGCTGTTGGCCGTAAGAGAAAGACCAAGATCCGAAGGAGTAAGAGTAGGAATAGCTTGTTCCGAAACGTCCTGAACCTGTGACGTAGCACTCGTAGTTGGCGCAGGAGCTGTATTCTTGCCTGAAAGCAGGAAATATCCTCCCCCAGCCAAAACCAACACTATTGAAACTCCCAGAACAACAATAAGCTTCTTATTCTTCACTTATGTAATAATTGTACTAATTTCAATAATTTTGTCAATAAGGAAATATTTATAATTTTTATTTGAAATGCCAATGGGGATGACCGATTTCCCAAAGTTTTCCGCTGTAACCATCTATTATTTTTGCTCTGGTAATTTGATTCTCGGGTAATCCAAGAAGCTTATACAATTCATCCCTTCTCTCGGAATATGCACGAACCATGTCATCCGACATTTTAAAAGATACCGATGGCCTTTCATGCTTTCTTAAAGAGTAATCTATCCTAACTAGCTCCTGTACCATCAAACCTTTCCCTGTAAGTTCAGTCCTTTTGGTCCCATTTATTGAAACAACCAACTGTATACGACGCCTTGCGGTTTCCATATTCATTATAAACTCTTAATCTATTTTTGGATTTAAGAATTCTGCGAGTTTTTCTATTTTTATTCTTTCCTGTTTCATCGTATCTCTATTCCTAACCGTAACTGTTTCGTCTTCAAGTGTTTGAAAATCAACTGTTATGCAATATGGCGTACCGATTTCATCTTGGGAATAATAGCGTTTTCCGATATTTCCCCTGGCGTCAAAAGCAACCATTCCATTGATATCTTTCTTGAGACTATAATAAACATCTTTGGCGGTTTTTACAAGATCTTCTTTATTGGCAAGAAGAGGAAAAACCGCAGCTTTATACGGAGCAAGCTTGGGATTAAGCTTCAAAACCACTCTCTTCCCTTGTCCTGAGCCTGTCGAAGGATCATCCTCTTCATACGAATCAATTAGCAAAAATAATATTGATCTGTCAACTCCTGCTGATGTTTCTATGTCCCATGGAACATATTCTTCTCCAGCTACTTCATCTTTATATGTCATTTTCTGTCCCGAATATTTCTGGTGTCTTGACAAATCCCAGTCACCCCTATTATGTATGCCCATAAATTCCGACCACCCAAACGGAGCGTTATATTCTATATCTGTTGCTGCTATCGCATAATGCGCTTTTTCTTCTTCCCTATGTTCTCTAAATCTTAAGTTTTCTTTTTTTATTCCCAAAGAAAGATAGAAATTCATTCTGTTATCTTTCCAGTATTCAAACCATTTTTCTCCTTCTTTTTTGTCGGGCTTTATGTAATATTGGGTTTCCATTTGCTCAAACTCCCTGCTTCTAAAAGTAAAATTCCCCGGCGTTATTTCATTTCTAAAGGCTTTACCTATTTGCGCTATACCAAAAGGAATTTTTATTCTGGTAGAATCTAAAACATTTCTGAAATTCACTTGTGCTCCGTTTGTAATTTCTCCCCGCAGATATAATTCCGACTGCTTACCTTCAATTACTCCTAAATATGCTTTTACCAATAAATTAAACTTTTGCGGATTAGTCCAGTCAACTTTTTTCCCATCATGGGTTTTGATATGCTCAAGAACTTTTTCTTTCTCATCAGCTCTAAAACGTTCGTGGCATATCTTGCATTCAACCAAAGGATCTGTAAATGCTTCCACATGTCCTGAAGCTTCCCAAGCTTTTGGATGCATCATAATTGCGGCGTCAACTCCCACCATGTCGTCTCTTTTCTCAACTGCGTCTTTCCACCAAATATCTTTTAGATTCTTTTTCAGAAGCGTACCAAGGGGCCCGTAATCCCAAGTGCCTTGCAATCCTCCGTAGATTTCACTTCCGGGATAAATAAAACCCCGCCTCTTACATAAAGCTGTAATTTTATCCATTAAGTTTTGTTTATTATTTTTTTGATCCATATTGAATAATAAGGCGAGGCTCGCCTTTGGCGGCTCGGCGTTTGCAAAGAGAAACAATCTTTTCCATCAGGTTATCCACAAATCTATAATAGCAGAAAAGAAGCCATAAATAAATAATTCAATAGCAGCAAAAACTCCTTGCTAATAAAGTCGTCCTATTTTGTCTATTTCTTCTCTTGAAAATAGCCTTACACCTTCGAGGTGTATACGTAACGCATGCGCCCTATCTATTATTTAACCCCCTGTTTGCTACCGACTGGAGCAGCAGATAATTTGAGAAATCTACTAATTAATTTAGCAGCATCATCCTCATATTTATCAGAGTCTGTGGCAACAAAATATATGTCTTCATGGTAATTCTTAACTCTTTTATACATTTCATGGTCACAAGTTAAAATAACAGAACCAGAAATTATTCCTTCTGTAACTATTATGAAATCGTTGCCTTGTAAATTTTTTATGTCTTTTCTGCCAAACATTTTATATCGACTGACGATATCATCGAAATCGGGCGTAGCTCCTGTTAAAAGTGTCCCTGGTAGTCTTTTCATAAAAGACTCAAAGAGTTTTATTCCTGCCGCTACGCCCTTTTCTCTTTGTACGACTTTTGATAAAACTTCAGCCGAAACTAATAATGGAATATGAAATCTGCAGTTAAAAGGCGTAAGAAAACCTAATATTGCACTAGCAGTTTTGTTATTTGGATCCACTTGATTCAGTATTGCCAAAATAAAAGATGACTCTAGGAGTATTTTTGGACCACTAGGGGGTTCCTTCACAACAGGCCTATCTTCTATTGCCTCTTTTGTTTCAGCTATTTTAGCCTTTTGATCGGAAGCTATATTGTCCATATTACAATTTTCGTACCTATTTTTTGACTTAGACCAACTGTTGTTAATTTTGTTAATAAAGTATTATAATCTTTTTGAAAAATTATTATATGCAACGGAACTGGAACATTTGTTCCCCTCATTACTTGATTAGAGAAATCCTTAAATTGTTCTTCAGACTCAGGAGAAGATATGTTGTCTCCTACCTTAGCCTCTCCAATTTGTATAATTCCAAATTGATCCTTAGCGATAATATCGGGACTGTGTCTGCCAATTTGAAAAGGCTTATCTAAAGATTCAGGAAGATCAACGCTTAATATAGTAAAGCCCAATCTTTGTATAAAATGGTTTTTAAGGGCCTTAATTAAATCTTGATGTTCTCTGGAAGGATTCATAGGTAATTATTTTTCCCAGATAATATGCCCATTTATATTGTGTTTTTCGTAGGTTTCAAGAACATCTGCGCAAAACTTTTTTAATTCCTCGTTCTTTTCACTTTTTGCCAATTCATAAAGACGAATAAACATCTTCTTGCCTGTTTCTGTTTGCTTCAAATTCTTTTTTATAAAATTATGTTGCGAACATAAAGTTTGACCGTTTTCTATTGTTGCTTCACCGCCAAAATCTTTTGGCTTAATATGGTCAACGTGTAAATCAACGCCATCTTTCTTACCTCTTCCGCATATAACGCACTTGTAACCATCTCTTTCTAGAATTGTCTGTTTTTGAGCAACAGTAAAATCTTGAAGTTCGCGTTTATATGCCTTTTTGGGATCATATCTATAAATTCCTTTGGCTATTTTTATTAAAAATCCGCTTTGGGACAATTTACGAATTGCCCTATCGGGATCACGAAACACATTACCCGTTCTATCTCTATATGCTGATACAACCCAATCAACCACTTCGGGATGTTTTATGTCCCTATTTGGGTTTTTCTTAAAAAACTCAATTACAAGATCTTCCTGAACTATATTGTTGTTTTTGTCTTTCTTCATAATTATTAGTTTAGCAAACTTGATTGATTTATTTTCGCTTCCACTTGTAAGCGCTTAATTGCCAAATCGCAATAATTTTTATCAATATCAATCCCTATTCCTTTTCTATTATGTAGATATGAGGCGATAAGTGTTGTTCCGCTTCCTAGAAATGGATCCAAAACCGTTTCACCGACAAAGCTAAATAATTTTATACACCGTCTTGGTAATTCAATCGGAAATGGTGCGGGATGACCGCCTGCTCCTTTTCTACTTTGGCCAGGAAATGTCCACATTCCGTTTGTCCAATCCATAAATTCCTGCTTTGTAATGTCATTTTTCCTACTCGCACCTGTCTTCTTCCAGCTGTCTTTGTATAAAACCAAAATCAATTCCACCGGAGCAATAACATAAGGAGCAGAAGCAGACATAAATGAACCCCAAGCAGTACGACGAGATATATTTCCTTCGTTCCAAATAATTGTTGAGTGATATTTCCAGCCAACATTTTTTGCGATTTGTGTAATGTCTGCTCCAACTGATTTTTGTCCGCCTTTATTTTTATCAAGCGGAATGTTTAACAAAAACCGTCCTTCAGTTTTTGCTAAATCAAAACATTTCTTAATCCATTTTTGGGTAAATTCCAAATAATCCTCATAAGTCAAATTGTCAACATGGGAATTGTAATGAATATTAACATTATAAGGCGGTGAAGTTACGATCAAATCTACAGAATTTTCAGGAATAGAGGCAATTTTCAAAATATCGTCTTTATAAATAAGAATATTATCACTTTTGAAATATGGTTTTTTAGCTTCTAATCCATTAATTACCTTGTTTTGTCCTATTGGAATTATATTTTGCATAAAATTACATAAGCAGGATGCTTATCTTAACTATTTTATAGCTATAGCAATTATACATAAAAACCTAAGAGAAAATATAGCGTATATTAATATTTATTATAATCCCTTTCCCTTCTTCTTTCACTTTCCCTTTAACCTTTTTTGCAATTGGCTTGTTCCAAAATCACTTTTTGGAAAGCTACTATAATGTTATTTCAGTTTTTTGATTTTTCTTTCAGGGAATTTAAAATTTTCCGTCGCTTACTTGCATTTTCAAAGCGTGACATTTTGTCACGGTTTCATCTCCACCCTCATCCTTAAGTCTTTCTTTTAACTTTCTCCAATACGCAAAGGGGTCAACGCTACCTGTAAGAGCCGCAATAACGTCAACAACAGAGAAATACCATAATTCCTTCTCATCATCCCAGTAACGGCGGATTTTTTGCTGATTGAAAAGAATGATTGTTTTTGCTGGTTTTTGCATTTTGAATTGTTGCTTTTATTTCTTTTTATTATAATCCCTTCCGTTTAAGATTTCACTATGAGCTTTGAGGTTACGATAAAAGGGGAGATTAATTTACAGAAATTTAGATAAGAATTGCCTGCTCTTAAGTTTTCTTTCCGTAATGTTTTCTATGAAAGACGATATATTAAACGAAGGAATAAGGGATTGCGAAGACGTATAAAATCCCAACAAACTTAACAAATTAATTTCAAATTTATCAATAGTGGCTTCTATATTATCTTCTTTGGCAAGTTTCGTAAGAATGTCCATCAGAAGATTAAAAACTGCTCTATTCTCCTGATTCTCCGCGCAAAGTTTATCTATCAATTCACAAATATGATAGGCAAAACCCACTTTTTTAAGATTTTTTTTAATATCGGAAAAGCTTTCTATGGTTTCTGCTTCTATAAGCGTAGGAATATTCCTGCCTTGATAAACAGTAAGCAGAGATAAATTTAAAAGCTCTACGTGGGGAGATCTGCGGCTGGCAATTCGCCTGACACCTGCTGCTTTAATTTTAACTTTACCTGATTGTTTGGTAAATACGGTCAGAATTCTATCGGCTTCGTTAAAATTGTTTCTTTTAATAACAAAACCTTCTATTTTGTGTAACCTCATGATTATAAGCTTAGATTAAGAGTCTTATCCGTCAATAGATTGAACTTATCTATTTGCTTACCGTTTACGCTTATCGTGTATTCGTTTTTATCCGTACCCGGCTGTTTCTGAATAAGCAAAGGCAAAGGTGATCCGTTGGCAAGTTTAAATGGCAAAGTATATGTAAGTTTGTACGTTGCTGTACCCAATGGCCGAACGGTTAAAAATCCTTCAAATACGGTTTTTCCTAATTCTTCGTAAGAAGTTACTTTAACTTCCGAACCTTGATTAGCTACGAGCTGGCTTCCTTTCGGAACATAAACTCTAATCCAATCTCTCAACACTGCATTCAGACATAATGCTCCTCTTTCAAGATTACAATCTGAAGGAGGATGAGGATTTTTGTAATTAATGGTAACAGTTTTTGTAATAACCCCTGTCCCAGAAATATCTATTTTTTGATCTACAGATTCCTCAACGAAAAGATTAGCTTTGGCTCCTCCGAAGTTGGCCTCATTTATATGAAGATAATCTCCATCAACAGATTTTATTCTGCCGGCTACATTCAGAGCGTCTATTCCTGTTTGAGCATCTTTATTATATAAGTAAAATAGAACATGTTTTTGGTTGGCTTGGGTTAACAAATTTTGGAAAAGCGGTCCCCAATAAAGCTTAGGTGAAGACTTAAAAGCTTTATCCATAAGAGCATATAAAAGGGAGCCCAAAATGTCTTTTCTTACGGCTTGAGCAGTTGCAAGAGGAGTTATTCTTAAATCTAAACTTCTGGGCGTACTAATAAGACTTTCCAGCTGATAAATAACTTGAGGACAATCGCATCTGGCATCGTTTTTGGTTGTAAAACGTATACCGTCAACCGTAATTTCATCATCTAATATCTTAAGCACCGATACGAGCACATGCGTATCTATGGCGATAATGCCGTCAACGCTAATTCTTCCTGAAGTTTTCTCATATATAGAATTAAATGTATTCATTGACTCTATGAAATCAGGAGAAAGATTTGTGTCGCGTAAGTTAAATGTAGTTACGTTAGCAAGATATTTAAGAATTGGAGCAGGAGCTTTTGGCTTCGGAGCTCCAGCATCAAGAGTATAGATATCATCCGATCTGTCCACATGAATAACGCCTTTAGATAGTCTAAAAACAGAATATGCCGTAATGAAGCCTCCGGTAGGACGAAGCTCACCGTCATTTTGAAATAAGATTAAGTATTTTTTGTCTGTAGGCTCCCCAAGAAGGTTTGGCAAAATCTTAACCAGAGGCCGTGCTTCGTTAACAAAACTTACAGCCTGACTGGTTGTGCTTTTGATACTTGCCAATTGTTGTTTGATTTTACTTC
The DNA here is from genome assembly GCA_030651475.1 of Candidatus Levyibacteriota bacterium. Lineage (GTDB taxonomy): Bacteria > Patescibacteriota > Microgenomatia > Levybacterales > UBA12049 > JAUSEW01. Next base: position 110,855 of record JAUSEW010000027.1, on the reverse strand, counting down.
CGCCAAAAATAGCAGGATAATGATTGGGATCTATCATGTCTATTTCTTTTTGAGCAAGTTCTAAAGATTTGACTATTTCATCTATGTGAGGCGTTATCGTTCCCATTGTTCTGACTGCGGTTTCTATACGCTGCGATGCTGTTCCCCCAACAAAACTGCCTTGTCCTTTAAGTCCTAAAACATCGCTGTAAGGCTCTACTGAATCAATTAAAACTCTTGCGCCATCAACACCATAAGATGCGGCTTTCAGAATATGAGAGACATCGTTGTAATACCAATTTACAATTGGAATAAACCTAACAAAGCTTATGGAATTTAGTTTTTCAGACGTAATTGCTAAATCTTTTTTAGTTTTATTCAATTCATCGGATGCCAAAGTAATGTTTTGTTTTTTAACAGCGTCCAGCGTAAGCTTGGCCTGGGAATATGTTTGCTGGGCAGAAACTATTATCGGTCTTGCCGGAAGAAATATTGCAAAAAAACCAAATACAGCCAAAGCCACTACTATTAGTAATGCAATTAAAATCGGAGATAACTTTCTTTTGCTATTATTGATAGCGGTTTCTTGCTTGATATTTGCTCCTGAAGTATCGACTGCGGCTTTCTCCACTCCAAAATCTATTTTCTCAAATCCTTCCATATATTAACTCTATCGTATGGGCTTTGCGTATGTCAATACCTTGTGTTGAAAAAGGGGCTTAGAGGGCGCCTTTACCGGAAATCATCGCCCATGGAGTTTGCAGCATAATCCAAAGGTTATAGAGAATAGATCGTTTTTTAACATATTCCGCATCCATTTTAATTCTTTTGTCGAAATTAATTTCACTTCTGCCAGAAACCTGCCAGTGCCCTGTTACTCCCGGCCTGACCGAAATCACTACCTTTACGTAATCCTTCGTATGAGGATATTCTCCTTGTTGTTCCCTTAACTCGTCAGGATAATATGCTCTTGGCCCAACTATGCTCATCTCCCCTTTTAGAATATTAACAAATTGGGGAATTTCATCTAAAGAATACTTACGGATAAAATGTCCCACTCCGGTTATTCTCGGATCATTTTTCAACTTGTAGCTTCCTTTTTTGTACAAAGAAAATAGTTTCATATATTTCGGGTTGTCGTGCAGTATCTCATGGGCATTTTCAACCATTGAGCGGAATTTATACATTTTGAAGAGTTTGCCGTTTTTCCCTACTCTTTGAGGTGTGTCTGCCAATAAAGGCCCTTTTGAATCAAGCTTTATTGCTATTGCTATTATTAAAATTATCGGCGAAAACAATATGAGAAGTATTATGGAGAAAAGAATATCCATTATTCTTGTGGCTATCTCATAGAATATACTTTTTTTTATCTCTACATACGGCATAAGTCTAAGTTAAGTGTTCGTTTTGAGTACCTGCTAGGCTTTCAACAAGCTTTTTAATTTTGGGGACTGAATTTTTGCTGCAGATAAGAAGGACATCATCCGTATTAATTACAATCATTCCTTTTAAATCTATGCCAACTGCCAGCTGATCCGTATAATTAAAAACGAGATTATCTTCGGAATCATTAATAAGAACTTTTCCTTTCGTAACATTCTGATTGGATGAAACTTCCAGAGCTTCCTTCAAAGCTTCCCATGCTCCTATATCGCTCCACCCCAAATCCGCTGCAATAACTAAAGCGTATTTAGGATCAACTCTTTCCAAGATCGCATTGTCAAAACTTATTTTTTCAAAGGAAGGATAAATTTTATCAAGAACTAAATCAAAAGATTTTGTGTTTTTGGCTTTCTGTATTGCCATTAGCCCTTGATATAAATCCGGTGTAAATTCCTTAAACTGGGAAAGCATAAATTTAGGCGTTGTTACGAAATATCCCGGATTCCAGGCGAAATTATCCTCTTTCAAATAACTTTCTGCCTCTTCAAGCTTGGGCCTGTAAATAAGTCTTTTGAAATGAAAAACCTTCGTATCTTTTATCTCGGCCTTTTTGTCTCCAAATTCAATCCAACCCAAGTTCTGATTGGCAAAACGTGCCCTCTGACCGATAAAAATTATTTCGTTGGGATCTTTTTTGACAAGATTATCTGCCATTTTCAGAACTTCTCGAAGCCGTCTTTCTTTTTTGACAAAATGATCGCTCCAAAGAATAGCAACCGGAGAATTGGGATAATCTTTCCCGATAAGAGCTAGAGCCAACCCAACCGCAGGGCCAACGTCTCTCATTTCCGGCTCAAAGATGAAATTTTCCTTGGGGATTTGGGGCAATTGGCTAAAAATTATATCTTTATATTTTTTCCCTGTTGATACATAAATATCGGAAGGAGCAAAATCAGGACTAAGTCTGTCTATGGCAAGCTGTAAGGTAGATTTGTCTCCGATTATTTGCTCAAATTGCTTTGGACTATTTTTCCTGGACAACGGCCACAATCTCGTTCCTACTCCGCCGGCAAAAACAACTATTTTCATGCTGACAACTCCTCTACTTTTTTCATAAAATTCTTTTTAAACTGTTCAAAGTTAAACTTCTGCGCTTGATTGATACAGTCTTCCGGATTAATTGTTTTATTGTTAAATTGCTTTATTGCTTGAGTTAAACTTCCAACACTTTGTTTATCAAAAAATAAACCGGTTTTCCCATCGATAATTGTCTCTATGGCTCCGCCTCCTCTAAAAGCTATAACCGGTTTTCCAAAGCTTTGGGCTTCCAAAATAGCCAATCCGAAATCTTCAATCCCTGGGAAAATTAAAGCACGGCAACCCCTATAATACCCCACAAGCTCTTCTTGCGTCAAGTAACCCAGGAACTCAATTGTCTGTCCAGCCATCTCCTTTAACCTCTTTTCTTCCGATCCTATGCCTACAATTTTTAAAGGTAATTTAAGCTTGTTAAATGCAGAAATCGCCAGATCTATTCTTTTGTACGGCACTAAACGGGAAACAATAAGAAAATAGGGTAAGCGTTTAGCGTTTAGTATTTTAGCGTTTAGTTCCTGCGTTTTTAACTGAACGCTAGACGCTAACGAACTGAACGCTTCGCTCAAAGGCGGATAGACAACTTCTGATTCTCTATCGTAATATTTTTTAATTCTCCCCTGAACCTCTTTTGAAATTGCAAGATACGCATCAGGCCTTTGTGCTGCAATTTTATCCCATGTCCTCAAATATGAAACTATCGGTTTTGAAATAAACTTAAAATAAGGATTTTTAAAATAATCATCATAAGCGCTCCACAAATATCGGGTCGGAGTAAGACAGTAGCAAATATGCAAAGTTCCGGGCTTAACGATAATTCCTTTTGCCGCTTCACTGGTTACGGATATTACCAAATCATATTCATCAAAAGAAAAACTCTCAAAAGCCAGAGGCATAAGCGTTGCGTATAGCTCGTGGCGGGTAGCAAATGGGAAGTTTTGCAAAAAGGATGTCCGGACATCGAAAACTTTCGCCCACGGAGCTTTTTTTTTATCGTAAACAGAGGTATAAAGCGGCGCATCCGGAAATAGTTTATGCAGAGCTAGCAAAACTCTTTCCGCCCCTCCCCACTTATTCACCCTATCGTAAACGAGTGCTGTTTTCATATATTTAAATTTCTATATTCATTTTTCTGCAAATATTCAATAGCCTAGCTAAAGGAAGACCAACTACAGTGTAATAATCTCCGACAATTTTCCTGATAAATCTTGCGCCTTTTTCTTGAACTCCATACCCTCCTGCTTTATCCAAAGGTTCACCTGACACAACGTAATCGTCAATTTCTTTATCGGACAAAAATTTAAAATATACTTTTGCAACATCGCACGCGGACAAAACTTTTAACTTACTCTTTTCTTTTTTAATAAGCGCTATTGCTGAAAAAACTTGATGCATTTTACCGCTTAAGAAATTAAGCATATTTTTCGCATCCTTACTGTCTTTGGGTTTTCCCAAAATTTTATTTTCGCAAACAGCCAAAGTATCTACACCAAGAAATATTCCATTCCCTAATTTATTTGCTACGTCCATTGCCTTACCTTTCGCATTACTTATGGTCAATTTCTTAACGCTTGACGCACTAACGTCTCCTAGGATTTCCTTTTCTGTGAACGTACTGGGAATAGATTCGAAATTAGCTCCGATTTGCTTCAGAATTGCTATTCTTCTGGGTGATTTTGAAGCAAGAATTATTTTAACCTTTTTCATTCTATCTAAGATTTCGAAAGGACTTCATTATATACATTTAGCGTTTCTTTTGCCATTTTCTCCCAAGAAAAAAGCTTTGTTCTTGCAAAACCTTTTTTTATTTTCTCACTTAAATAATATATATTATTTAAGTAAACATCTTCCATCTTTCGGGCAATATCTTTAATATTATACGGATCAAAATAGATTGCCGCATCCCCACAAGTTTCTTTTAGGGATGGTATGTCAGATGCCAAGACTAAACATCTATTTTCCATTGCTTCCAAAGCAGGCAGGCCAAACCCCTCCATCAAGGATGGCATTACAAGTGCCAATGCATTTTTATAAAGTTGGGATAGTTCCTCATCTGTTGCTTCGCCAAAAAAAAGAATATTTTTTTCAAGTTTCATTTTGGCTACTTTTTCTTTTAATCGTTTATAAAAGAAGTTTTCTTTCCCGACCAAAATTAGTTTCGTGTCATTCTGACGAAGACCAGAGAATGCGTCAATTAATCTTTCTATATTTTTATGCGGATATGCATTGCCAACCGAAAGAAAATAAGGTTTCTTTAAATTTGAAATTTTAAATTTGAAATTTGAAATTCTTGTGTCTACTCCTTCGTAAGTAACGACAACTTTATCTCTATCAACCCCTAAATGATCAATAATTTCCTCTTTGGTTGCGTTTGAAACCGTAATGATTTTCCTTGCATTTTTCGCGGCTTTCCTAATTATGTATTTGTAGCCCAATATCTTTAATCCGTAGAAAGGTAAGGGAAGAGTTGATGCCTTACCTGTTGGGAAATGATTAATAATAAGATCATGAATAGTAATGACAAAAGGTTTATTGTAAAAGATAGGAATAGAAAAATACGGGAAATGAACAAGGTCTAAATTTTCTTTATTAAGAATGGACGGAAACTTTATCTGTTCTCTCAAAGTATGCCAGCGAATATCGGCTTTGACAATTTGAAATTTGTCATTCTGAACTTGTTTCAGAATCTCTTCTCTATCTTTTGATAAAACAAACAAAGTATAGGTATTCTTCCTGTCTATCTTGACTAAGTTCAAAACGAGGTTTCTGGTATAACGGCCAACACCTGACTCATTCCAAAGCCTGCAATCAATTCCAATTCTCATGTATTAAAGTATACCACAGGCATAAGCTATGATATAATTTATTTATGGCTAATGAAGAACAAGCTAAAATTATAAATGTAGAGATTCATCCCCTGGGGGAAAATGATATAGCTCAGCTAGAACCAATATTGATACAACATGTAAGAAGCGATGCTGGTGAAATATTGCTAAATGAAATAGATGACATAAAACGCTATATGAAAGGCGGACAAGACCAATACGGAAGAACTCGTACTTATTTTGTTGCAAAAGATGAGACGGGAAAAGTTTTAGGATGCACTGCTTATTCTCAACCCGATCCGGATATGCTTAGACATTTCAACACTACTCCTGAGTTGTCTATAGAGTTATTGAATAATTTTGTTTCGGGCGAAGTTTTTAGGGGAGGAGGTATTGGCAGAAAACTATTCACCGCAGTCTGTAATGAAGCCAAAAAATTAGGAAAAAAACAATTAGTGCTCAATAGCGGACCACGATATAAAGCAAGTTGGGGTTTCTACGATAGGGTATGTGATGAAAGTTACGGGTTCTTACCTGATAAATTTGGGAAAGGTAGACACGCAAAAACATGGAAAAAAGCTCTTTAAACCTACGCATTCTTCATAGCTAAACGTAATTTTAGGTTTATTGCCAGCTTAACAAGCCAGGTTGTGATTTTGGGATATTTTTTTTCATAGTGTTTTTTGTAGAAGATTTTCATGGCAGAAAATCTTGCTTTGGTTGCTCTTCTTTTGGTTTCCAAATCTGCCGTACTAATATTCTGCGAAATTTTCTTAATTCCTCCGGCAACCCCTTTGTAATGCAATATCCAAACTTGCGGGACGTAATAAACCTTCCAGCCTTTTTGTTTTAACATATAGCAAAAATCCAAATCTTCTCCATAAAAAAAATAATCTTCGTCCCACCAGCCAATCGCTTCTCCAGCTGAACGTCTTACTACCATAAATGCTCCTGCGCAGGCATCTATTTCATGCGCTTTCCCAAAATCCATCCATCCCAAATTGTACCCGCTAAATAATTTTGATTTTGGGAATATTTTTGAAAAACCGGAAAAATACGAAAATGAGTTCCAAGGCGTTGGAAAACCCCGATGGCTTGCATCATCAATCTCTCCATTTGGCATTACGATTTTGCACGTAGCTGCGCCTGCGTCTTCATGTGTGTCCATAAACTTAATCATTTCTTCAATTGTATTTTCCTGCATCAAAGTATCGGGATTTAGAAATAAAAGGTAACGGCTTTCCTGTGAAGCTCTTATTCCCTGATTATTCGCTTTCGCAAACCCCAAATTCTTTTTGTTTATAATCAGTCGTAAATTGGAAATTGGAAATTGGAAATTGGAAATTGCTGATGCCGAAGCATCAGTTGATGCATTATCAACAGCAATAACTTCATAGGTAATCTTTTTTGAAATAGACTTCTCAATCGAATCTAATAAATTCTTTAGAAAAACCTTCGTATTGTAATTAACGATTATTATTGATAAATCAATCATTTTTAACTGCCTCCTCATAAACCGCTTCTAATTTTTTAATAATTTTTTCCCAAGTATAATTTTCTTCTATGAATTTTCTTGCGTTATTTGCAATATCTATATAAGCCTTGTTATTGGTTAAAATTTCTATTGTCTTTTTTGCAAAATCCGATGAATTTTCTGCAATAATAATTTCCCTGCCCGCTTGTGCATTAACCGAATTTCCAAGATCTGTTGTGACAACAGGCACTCCGCTTGCCATTGCCTCCAGAATTTTAAAGCTTGTTCCTCCTCCAACTCGAATTGGCGCTAACAATACATCTGCTTTCTGGTAAATTAAATTAGTATTTTCCGGAGCATTCTCATCAAAAATAACATTTTCTCCTCCTAAATTTCTAATCTCTTGCGGAATCCTTCTCCCAACTATCCAAAGTATTAATTTTGATTTTTGATTTTTGATTTTTGATTTTATTTCAGGCCATATCTCCTTTAATATCCATTTGACCGCATCTCTATTCTCTATCCATTTAAAATCGCCAATAAACAAAATTCTCTTCTCAGAACCTTCAACTTCTGACTTCTCACTTCTAACTTTAAACTTATTAATGTCTACTCCGTTTGATACGATCTCAACGTTTCTTTTTCCCATCATTTCTTTATCCTGACTTGATACCGCAATTAACTTTCCTGCTCTATCCCAAGCCTTTTGTTCTTGATATTTCATCTTAGCGATATCTACATACAGAAACGGCTTTATAAAAAAGGGCGCATTTTTGGCAAAACGCTCATAAACTAAATGCTCTATATTATGCTCTGCTAGAACAATAGGGATTTTAGTCTGGGGTACATTTTGCAAAACGTAAAAAGTTTCAACGTGAATTAAATCAAAATCCGTATTGCTTAATAATTCGCCAATTTTGTTTCTCATATCATTATTCGTGTGGCCAACTGCTAAAAATGGATTTATAGAGAAACCTGATACTGCTATATTTTGCCAAGACCACTGTTTTCTTCTATCAACCGTTATTACCTTTTCACAAATTTTTTCTACCTCCAAAACATCCTTTTCTGTTTGATAATCTCTTTTTTCGCAGACAAGAGTTATCTTGTGTTTTCCGGATAAACCTTTTATGAGATTGTATAAACGGATGTGCCCGCCGGAATAAAGAGGATAGGGCAAAAATGATGATACGAGCAATATTTTCATCTTAGTTCTTTTTCTGTTCCAGTAAGCCTTGCGGGGTTGGCTTATTGAGATCGAATATTGCGTACGTTGCTGTTATAGCTACCGGTTTAAATAACGTTTGGAAATTTAATTCTTCTTTGGTTGGATCGGCAAATGCGATATGAGATGCTCCTGCTTTCTTAAACTCTTTAAGCGTCCTCTCAAAAACAGGCCATCCCTGTCTTTTTGTGAAATATAAAAATGTCGTATCTCCATTGTACGGAGCGATAACTTTTGCGTCTTTTGGAGTAAGCATATCAACTGCCTGACCGGCCTCAATTATAGAAGGATGCTGTATCGAATAAAAATCTCTTACCACAAACCACCCAAACATTAACATAAATAATGTAGTTACGGTAATAACGGATAATGTAATTAAATACTGCATACGATCGCTAGCTAAAGAAAGCGCCCAGTCAATTCCCTTTGCGAAAAATATAGCAAGAGCAGGAACTATAAGAATTTGGTAGTAATCATGCTGAACATTGCCTGTGGCAAAAACCGTAAGATAAGCCAAAGATGATGCAGCAAAGGTTAAAAAGAACCATCCTTCTTTCTTCCCTGTCTTTGCTATCATTCCCAATACGACAAATGGCAATCCCCAAAATCCAAGCATCTCACGCGCTATTCTTTCTGCAAAAATCCACCAAAACCACGCTCCCTTAAATCTTATTCCTGTTCCGTTAAATAGCCAATTACTCTGCGGAATTCCCTCCGGATATTGCTGCATCCACACTCTCCAAAGAATAAACGGCGCTATAGAAATAATAAAAAATAACCATACATCCAACCTCTTAAAACCCGCTAATCCCCTTTCCATAAAGATTAGATACAAATATGCCAAAAAGAAAAAAACCACGAATGGTTTCATAAGAAGTGCTGCTGCGGTTAGTATTATTGCCAATAGATAATATGTATACTTGCCTCCGGTAGATTTTCCATCCAGATACTGGTCAAAGAAGAATAAACCTCCTAAGAAAAATGCGATCATCAAAGGATCCGGAAGAATAGTTCGGCTGAAATAAATGTTATATGGAACAAAAGCATAAAAGAATGCTCCTATCAAACCTGCACGAGCGGAGATATGTTTCTTAAGCAATAAATAGAGAAAGACAACTGCAGTTAATGAAGAAAATATAGTAACAATTCTTCCCCATTCCTCCAAAGTCCAATGTGCAGAAAATTTAAACAGTCCTGCCTGAAAAACATTATAAATAGGAAATTCCACAAATCTATGTCCATTAGGATTATCTATTAAAGAAACTCCATTTGATAAATCGTCAAAGCGCGGATGCAGAATATCAAAACCAAACTTGATAAAATTTCTGGAAACTGCCGACGTGTCGCTCTGACGCCACGAATGCCAATCCGCAACAGGACTACTGAAATTATAAAATCTTACTATAAATCCGCCTATGAGAATTAAAAATAAAATAAGAGTCTCAAGCTTTTTCATTGTGTTTTTACTCTAAATACTTCTGTAATATTTCCATCGCTATCAAACTTTAAAACTTTTGCATTCGATGATGTTCCCGCCTGATCTAAAGCTTGCTGTAAATTTGAAGGCTGGAAAATTGAAAGATTATTGTTTTTTACAGTAAGCCATATTGCATCGGGAAGCCCAACGGGGAATATCCATGCTTCTCCGTTTCGAATTGGGGTATCAACAAAATACAATTGAACGTGTTCCTTTGCCCAATCCTCCGTATAAACTTTATTAAGAGATATAAGAAAATTTTGTGACTTTTCACCGGCTACTCGCCAATCTGAACTTAATTTTTGCAATTGAAAAAGTTGCGCCATACTAAAGATAATCGCTATTAAAACTACGCTTGACATGGCGATATATTTACCGTTAAAAAGTAAATAACCATATGCTTTTTTGAGAAAGAATACAAAAAGAATCATAAGTCCAAAGGAAGACAGATAACTATAGCGAGAGGCAATGTTGCCTAGTCCTAGAAACGGTAATAGCGCTAATATGAAAAACAAAAATCCAAAGGTCACAATTTTTTCCTCTTCCAAATCTATGTTTTTAACCACCAGTCGATAAAATTTAATAATAAGGAAAATCATAATAAGTGACGCTACTATTGCAAATATTGAATGCGCTCTTGAGAAATTCCTTAACCCCTCATAAAAAGATAAGGATGCGGGTCCAAAAAAAGTAAGCATTATATATCCAATTGCATTGCCGATAATATTGTACGGAAGCTTAAGTAAGTTATAGCTATAGTCACCATTGAACCAATGACTTCCCGCTACGAGGCGTAAAATCAGATAGGGCAAAATTGGGGATAGTAAAAATAGATAGGATGATTTCCTAGATAATTTATTTGCTGCGGATTTTTCTCCAAAAACAGTATCGTAAAGAATTACGAGAAATGGCGCCATAATTCCAAGTTCGTGAAATAATAAGCTTAAGGCAATGGAGACGCAGGAAATAACAAGGTAAATTATTTTTCCTCTTTCCTTCCAATAAATAAAAAAGAGTAATCCAAGAAGAGCGAACATTGCGTTAAAAAGAAAACCCGTAGAAGAAATCCAAAAAATCGCTTCAGATCCTCCGCTAAGTATAAGAAAAAATACGCCGCTAACAATAGCCAAGAAATAATTTTTTAAAATCCTTTTAGAAATCAAGAATACCAATACTGCAACGGAAAAATGAAGAAAAAATGAAACGAAATGATACATTGATTGATTAAGCCAAAATACTGAATACATCAAATCAAAGTACAATTTTGCTCCCGGGCGGTAAAAAAATCCATCAGCCTGCGTAAAGTACTGAATAATCGTTATGGCAAAAGGCTGACATTGTTGTAACCCATTTTTAATGGCTCCGCTATAGCAATCCACAATCCATCTAAACCAGGTAAAGTCATCGCCAACAAAATAATAACCGAAAGCAGAAGAGAATAATCCTATCATAATTGTAAATAGATAAATAATAATTGCGTACGTGGAAATTACTACTTTTTTGAAATTTTGATAAAGATCTATTTCTTCTTTTCTATATAGCTCTAAGGTTCCAAGCGTTACTCCCATTAGAAGCCAGTATGTAAAAGCAATTTTCGATGCCTCAAAGACATCGATAAGAAGTGCATTTAATAATAATCCGAATGTACCGGCGATAAAACCTAAGATGAAGCTTCGGACAATAGGGGAATCTACGTTTGGAAGTATTTTTTTTATATATATGCCTGCAATTAAGAAAATCGATAAGAAAGAGATAAATCCAAATGCTCCCGTTTCTCCCAAAATTCGCAAGTAATTATTATCTACGGCAAGGCTAACTGATCCATAACCGCTTCCTAAAAAAATGCTTCGAGTAAAAGCCAGTAGCGTTTTTGGCCATTCTCCCTGAAATCTGGTCGTAAATGAAAGATCATAGGCCAAAGCTTTCTTCATCACAAAGTCTCCGTAGGAAACAGTTATTTCCTCTGCTATTATTCCCCCCCTATTATTAGATTTTTGATAAAAGAACTGCTGTACTTTTTTGGTAATGGGAGAAAGAGGAAGGTTTACGTAGCTTGTTCCTTGCGGCAAATTTTCTCCGGTCGGACTATTTGGTTCTACTATAAGAGATGCCACAGGAGGAATTAATGAGAAAGGCAGAATTGCAGATGCACTAGATAGTTTAGCTTCTTCATTTGAGATAAATTGTCTTTTGACAATTTTATTTTCAAAATATTTAGCAGGAACTTCTTTTACTTCGCCTATCGCTCCCCCTGTGTTTACGTCAACCAATACGTTTACTTCTTTGAGAGTATTTCCGAACCGCTGCAGAAGACTTGAAGAAAAGCTTAAAAATACAATAACTATTAAAAATAAAGATATAATAAGCAGTCTTTTTTTTTGCAAGATAAGCATCACGACCATAGAAATTAAGAGTACGAAAAAGGAAACCCTAGATACCGTCATAGCAAGCAATACAAAACCCAAAGCTGCCGTACCCAATAAGAACATCTTTACAAACCAGTTTTTAAATCCGAAAACCATACTTGTGATTAAAGGAACTATCAAAACCAAATAGGCTGCCAAATCATAATGACCTGCAAATGTAGATGGAATTCGAGAAAGCTCTGACAGCTGAATAGGAACTCCTTTGGCAAATTCTTCATTCATTGTCAAATACGCAGGAAATCCTAAAAATTTCTGCCCCAAACCGTATCCTACAACTAGAAGGAGCGTAACCGCCAACCCAATAGTAACGTAAGATATAAACTTTTTTTCTTTTATGCTTGTAAAAGCAATGAAGAATAAAAATATATATTCTATCCTTCTTAGAAAGCTTAAAAATGCTACGTTGGAAAAAACGTCCGAAAGTGTTGGGAAAATGAAAAGCACCCCATGAAGAGTTGCTATTCCGCCAGCAAGCCAAAATAATATTATAGGTAAGGTAAGCGGGGTTTTTAGCGTAACTTTCTTAAGCAAGAGTAAGAAAATCCATAGAATAACAACAAGCGTAACGATAAAGTCTTCTGCGCGGATATAAACCCAGGTATGCTGTACATTAACAATAGGCAGTTTGGGATAAAGAGGAATAAACGCCAGCAGAAAAAGAGTAATCAGAAACAAAAAATTATTCGAAATGAAACGTAATATTTTCATAGCTCGATTCTTATAACGCTTTTGTAGGTATTTTTAAGATAGATATTGTTAGTTAGGAACCCAAAAAAGATTGCAGTTATTGCCTTCGCAGTAAGTAACGTCCTGGCTAAAATATACTGCCAATAGCTGTTGTGTTTTTTGTAAAAATACAAAATACCCTTATATATATTAATTATAGCAAATGTCCTGCTGCTGCTTCCATGCCCATTATGAACTACGCAAGCTCTGGGGAAAAAATACGTATCCCAACCTTCTTTTTTCGCTCTATAGCAAATATCCATATCTTCCATATACATAAAGAAATTCTCGTCAAAACAACCCAATTTTTTGAATATATCGCGTTTTACCATCATAAATCCCCCGCTTACCCAATCAACTTTTTTAACAATAGATGGGCTCTCACGCAGAAACCCAAGCCTTTCTGTGCCGATAAGCATTAGAAAAAGATTAAAAAGCGTATAGAATTTTCCGCAGGATGGCTGGAGCGAACCATCTTTATTCATAAACTTTCCGCCTAAAATGGCAACTTTTTTGTTAGAATCCAAAAATTCAATCATGTCCGTAAGTCCTTTATCAAGCATTTCAGTGTCGGAATTTAGAAATAGCAGATATTTTCCTTTTGCGTTTTGCGATGCCTTATTCATTCCTTTGGCAAAACCCAAGTTTTCTTTATTTTCTAAAATTTTAATATTTTTATACTTAATACTTGATACATAATACTTAATACTTTCTACCGAAGCGTCCTTGGAGCCATTATCCGCGACTATTATTTCGAATCTACCGAACTCCAGCTCTTTGTTGAATTTGGAAATTATAGATTTAAGACAGGCAATTGTTAAGTCTGAAGTCTTGTAATTAAGTATAATTATTGATAATTCCACCATTTACTTTGTTATCTTTTATCTAAACCAAGCAGCCCTGCCAAGTTTATAATTTAAATCCTTTATATTTCTTAGGCCAATGGGCTTTGCCGGAACTCCGCCAACTATTGAGCCTTCGTCAACATTTTTCGTCACAACCGCTCCTGCGCCAACAACCGCTCCTTTACCAATAGTTACCCCCGGAAGAATAATCGCTCTTGGCCCGATAAAAACGTAGTCACCTATCGCAACTTTTCCTGTTATGGCGTGAAAATCATTGCTTGCCAAATCATGTTCCGAATTGTAAATCATAACTTCCGAGGCTATATCAACATGATTACCTATAATTAGCTTATCACGGCCATCCAAAACCGCTCCTTCCCCAATTATCGAATCTTCCCCTATTTCAATGTTGGCAGGATTATAAAATCTTGCTCCTGTATGGATGGTAGATCCACGACCTATTTTAATTCCCGCCAGCCTATAAAAAAATCTGCGTATACAATGCGAAGGAATAATCCCAACGATATGAAGCAGCATAATTTCAAATTCCAGTAAAACCGTATTTATTCTTCTGATTATTCTATCCATTTCTTGCTACTTCCTCCAAGACCTTCAGCGTCTCTTGTGCTGTTTTTTCCCAGCTAAACTTTTTAACCTGTTTATAACCTTTTTCTATCATTTCTTTTCTTAATTTTTCGTCATTTAAAACCATTTCTATTTTCGCAGCAATATCTGATGCGTTACTTGGATCAAAATAAAAAGCCGCATCTCCGCCTGCTTCAGGCAAACTGCTAATGTTGCTAATAACGCAAGGGCACCCATATCTCATTGCTTCCAAAACCGGCAGACCAAATCCTTCATAAAGCGAAGGCAAGACAAAACACTCTGCGTTTTGGTATAAAAACGGAAGGTCTTCGTTGGACACGAATTCCAAGAATTTGACTCTATTTACAATGTTAAACTTTTTTGGCGCTTCCAAAATTTCTTCATACATCCACCCCTTCTTACCGATAATGATTAATGATAAAGGATTAAGGATTAAGGAAATTTTACTAAATGCTTCGATCAAACGAATAATGTTCTTTCTTGGTTGTAACGTTCCTACAAACAAAATATATTTCCCCTTAATTCCATACTTGCTTTGAAGTTCGCTTGATTCCCTTCGACTTTGCTCAGGGTAAACTTGATTCATAATTCCTAATTCTTCTTTAATTCCAGGATACGTAACCACAACCCTATCTCCTGGTATTTGATATGTTTTGATTATATCATCTTTGCTGAATTTACTGATAGTTAAGATTTTTTTCGCATTTTTTGCCGAATAAGCTGTCCAATTTTTCAGCTGATACAAGTCTGATTTTTTAAAAAGTTTTGGAAAGTGAACGTAAGACAAATCCATTATGGATATTACGGTTGGTACCGGAGAAAAACGAGGCGCGTAATGAGTAGGCGTAAAAAAAACATCAGGTCTTGGTTTATGAAAAAATAAATCCAGAGGTAAACCAAATTGAGTCCAAAGCTTTCTTGGCCCGATTACACGATATTGCCATCCCTTTCTTTCTTTCGGCATATCGTTTATTGACTCATTTTTCAAATAAATTCTGAATTCTAAATTCTGAATTCTAAATTTCTCGAATTGCTCAAGCAGTTCGAACGCATATTCCCCAATCCCCACTCTTTTCTCAACATTCGCCTCATTACCATCTATTCCAATAATCATAATGTTAAATTCCCGGATAAATAATCCTTAATTTATTTTTATCAATGCCTAAAACCTCTTCCGCGTCTTTTGCAGTTGATTCAGATATGCAAAAAACCATGTCAGACTCTTTTTTAACCCACTTAAGCTTTCTTTTTTGTGTCTCAACAATTTTATTATCAGTTTCGTTCGGATATTTATAGACAATTAAGTCGTATAGAATCGTAGCTTTCTTCGCTTTTCTAGTTGGCGGTTCTGTCCAGTCAGAAGTTATAAAAATATCAACATCCCCAATCAGCCACTCTATCGGCACCATATGAAGTTTATTCCAAAGTAAATCCAAAAGCATAGGCGGAAATCTAAAACTCTTTATTTTGAAATTTTGCTTGCCCGCCGACTTGTCCCGAGCGTAGTCGAGGGAAGCCTTGGCGAAGTGGGGAAATTTTCTCCTCAATGATGAATAAAACAGTATATACTGATTTTTCTTATCTGTAGCTAATAAATGCTTAATTAAATTCGAAAGATAATTCGCTACTCCAGTATCCTCAAAAGCAAGCTGTGAAACGTCAATTCCTATTTTCATATTATTCTTTATTCTTTAGGCTTTTAGAATTAAAAACAATAAGTACGATTGAGAGGAGGAAAAATGCGGCTGCGTACCAAGTAAGTCTTTCTGCTGTAAAAAATACCCAAAAAGAAAAAAGCGGAATTGAGGCAATAAGAGAAATTATTCCTGCGAAAGCTGCCCGCCTAGGGTCTTTTTTCCAAATCAAAACTGCCAGAATTATAAAAAAAACAATATCTTGCGGCTTCATATGCTATGCCAATTCTATTTTTCGCTTGAATACTTAATGGGAAAGTCTTTAGTTTCCTTACTTGAAGTATTTATTATTATATCTGCCAAAAATCCTGTAAATAAAACTTGGAAACCGCTTAGAACAAGAATCATCCCGAGAAACAATAATGGTCTGTCTCCGATGCCTTGACCCATGATTTTAATCGCAAAGAGATATGCTAAAATCGCTCCTCCTATTGTCAGAAAGATGAATCCTATTGGACCAAAAAAATGAAGGGGTCTTTTACTATATCTTGTTAGAAACAACATAGTGAATATATCCGGTAAATCATTCCAAAGCTTGGAAAAACCGTATTTTGACTTACCGTATTTCCTTTCGTCATGGTTAACTGGCATTTCACAAACCTTAAATCCCTGCTCGTGGACAAGAAGAGGAATAAATCTGTGCATCCCGCCATAAAGCCTTAAGCTTTTGGCAGCATCTTTTGCGTATGCCTTCAGTCCGCAATTGTAATCATGAAGTTTTAATCCCCAGAAAAACGAAGCAAGAAAGTTAAAGAATTTGGAAGAGATAACTTTACGCAATGGATCTTTCCTATTCTTTCTCCATCCGCAAGCAAGATCAAAATCTTCTTCTTTAAGCTTTTCTATAAGTTTTGGGGCTTCGGAAGGCCTATCCTGCAAATCCGCATCCAGTGTAACTATACAATCTCCTTTTGCTTTACCAAAACCTAATGTTAAAGCTTCTGACTTACCTTGATTTTTTCTAAACGAAAAAATTCTTATATTCGAATTCTTGCTATGCAGATCTTTTAATATTCGCAATGATTTATCAGTTGACCCATCGTCAATAAAAACAATCTCATATTCCTTCCTGTCCTTAAGGGAAGACTTTAAATCTTCATAAAAAGGGGTAAGACTTTCCTCCTCATTAAAAACCGGAATAACAAAACTAATCATATTTATTTTTAATTTGTATATATAGCAAACTGCCTATCAAAATCGTTAAGGTAGCAAAACTCACAATTAATCCCATATTTACCCACTTCTGGACAGAATAAACAACTTCAACCGTGTAGCTTCCGCCCTTTGACAAAACAAAGCTATTATAGAGCTTATCATAGGGCTTTGAATTTATCAAACTACTGTCAATTTGCGCTTGCCAATTTTTATCAAACCCCTCCGAAAATACCAAAACATCTCCTTTTTTGGAATTTTCAATATCAACATAATATTTTGTGGAATTAATATACTTATAATTAATTTTAAGGTTTGAGTTACGGCTCCAAAAATGATCTTTATAATTTGAGTTTTCAAAAACCGCAATTTTCCCAAAACCCTCTATTTTCTTTAGCCATTCTATATTTCTTAACGACTTTACCGTTTGATCATACTGCTTCTCATCATATTTCCTGTCTTTTAAGAATAACTCCTTTTCCGAATCGTACGGTACTATTACGTATTGAACCGCGGCCTCACTAAGAAATGTATCAAAATCCTTAGGTGCGTTTGCGTTAAAATTATTAATGCCCGAAATTGCAGGATGATTATTGGAAAAAAAACCAAATCTTTGCATGGAAGGAATCCAAAGGGTGCGAAAGAATTGAGGCTGGATGCCTAAGAAATTCTTTAATTCTACGTAGTCATTAGGTATCATATGGGGCGTAGCTATTCGATTAAATTGCCTCACGAGAACAGGACTTGCCAAAACCAAAACGTAAGAAATGGAAACCACTAACAGGACGTTTGATATATAACCTTTCATTTTGAATCGTAAAGAAATCCAATTAGATAAAGACAAGATCGCAAAGGGTATAAGCATTGAGTAAGACAAAGATATCAGCAAATAGAATTTCGTAGGATCCCTAAACGCAACAAATCCAGGAATATATCGAAACGCAAACTCATATGTTATACCAAATGGATCGCTTGCTCCCTTTGCCAAAAATGCTCCAAGTAATCCTAAAATTGCAAAAAATAATATATTTTTTTTCTTTTCCTTAGTCTCTTTCTTAATAAAAAGTAATGATGAAAAAGCCAGTATTGGAAGTAATAAAAATTCAGGTTTCAGGAAATATACTTTACCGAATATATTTTCCGGCCAATTTGGATGAAGAAAAGATAAAGAGTGTGAGAAATCAGAAAAACTAAAAAATCTTAACCCCAACAAGCTAGTAAAGCCCGCCTGTATGGAAGATGATCTTGTCAAGATTAGAGGAACAATCCAATAGCTATGGAGCATGAATCCTATTAGAAAAGGAAGAACGAAAGCAAAAATTACCTGTTTCATATTTTTTATGTTAAATAGCCAATAAATGAATATTGCTATGAAGGTTATATATACCAACCTTGGATCAAAAAGCATTTGTAATCCGAGTACCAAAGAAGAAAACAAACTTTTTCTAAAAGTCGGATTATCTATGCTTTTTGTGAAAGTTAAAAATACAAAAGGAGCGATGGAATAAGCCAGAGAGATACCCAATTGGCCTCCGGTAAATACCATCAGGAAATACGTGTTAAAGAGATAAATAATCCCAGCCAGAATCCCATATTTTGTTCTTTTTGGAAAAAGATATTTGAAACAATAAAAAGCGGAAAAAAAGGACAGAGCTATGGCAGGCAGCATCCAAAATAACAAACCGATTAAATTCCATGATAGACCAAGCTTGCTAAATACGGCAGTAAAATTGAGATAAGTATTTATCCACATGAGGCTAAAAGATGGAGAACCTAAACCTGTATTTAGACTTGCATCCCAGGCGGTCGGAAAGGTAACGAAGTCACCAATGTTTTCCGGCCAAAAAAACCGCCAATCTCCGCCCACGATTATTTTCTGAGAAAACCAATCAAGGAAAGGAAAATTAAACATCATGATTTTTTAATTTCTTTTAAATATTCAACGAAATTGGAAGTAAAAACTATGATTAAGATAAGGTAAATCGAATTTCCTAAAATTTCCGCCACTTCTCGATTATCAGCTAAAACGCTGATTAGAGCAGTTCCAATAAGAATAATCGCTATCAATAATAAATTTTTCATCCGTATTCGAAAAATGAATAAAGAAACCAAAATCATAATCCATATAATGTTAGAGATTGTTAGTAGAATATTAAAATAAGGTAAATTTGCAAAAACAGTTAGAGTTAAAAGGATAATCATCAAGAATAAAAGTCTCCCCTGATATTCAGAAGTAACTTTTTCCGTTTTCTTAGACAAATTTAAAAATAAATTTAGTAATCTTTTCATTGTTTTTTTCCTTTAAAAATAAATAGTGATGCCAAAAGCGGGAAAGAAATCAGAGAAATTAACCCGCCAATGTAAAAGAATCGCTGCGGCTCATATTCTATAAGCACATCATAACTCCCTTTTTTATTTATATACCAAGCGTTGGCAAAAGTGTTTGTCTTATAAGGAGTAATTTGTTGTAGCCCATTCTGGAATAAAGCAGTAGCAAAACTGCTATTATTTTGCGATTTGGATGAATCAAGAACAAGAGCTTTCCAACCAGCATCGTATCCGATCCTAGACGACAAGACATATGGAGTAGCTGCGTTATGAACGGAAACAATATATTTCGTAGGGTCAAGCTGTCTATAGGAGATATTCCCAACCCGAGTATCTTGAACATTTGTATTCGTACTGACAAAATTAACTCCCGGTTCGAACAATTGAGCCACATTTAAATTTTTAATTGTAAAGTTAGAATTTTTTCCGTTCTTGCAGCAAATAAGGAAATCTAAGGAGAAATTTTTCGAATTAGGATCGCCACCCACAATATATTCATATCTATTCCATGTTCCTTCTGCGCTCAATAGCTCTCCGTCTTTCCGTGTAAGCTCGTACTTATTATCGCTTTCAATCGCATCTTGAGTAATTTTTATATTTGGCGGAATACCGCTATTAAAACGATAATCAAATGACACTGTGTATAAATTTGCGCGGGAAAGCGGCTTAAGAGTAAATCTCTCCTTCTCCCCGTTGGGAATATTGAAAGAGAGTTCCCCATCGGCTGGCTTAACTAACATATTTTCAAGCGGAGAATATATAACTTCTAATTTATGGGTCCCCTTTTCCATACGGGCGTCTTGAGCATTTATTCTCTCTCCGTCAAGATATATTTCGCTTGGCGTTACTTGACCTATGTTAGTAAATACTAAAGAGTAATTTCCGGCGAATGGAATATCAACAAAATATTTCTTATCTGTTTTATCTTTAGTCATCCATATTGTATTCTCCAACATGTTCATTTTTTGGACAATAAATAACTCAAGATTGTCAATGGCTGCGTTAGCCTGACTATTATGGATAAATGAATTAGTACTGCTATTTTCGTGGTAAAGGTATGCATATATTCTTATAAGAAGATCGTTTCGTTTCTCTACAGACAATAGATTCGCCTCTGCCAGAGCATTATTTATATTTTTTTTGAAACGAGAAATGTTTGAAAAAACTTCTTGGTTAAAATTATGATCATCATTGTTTTTCCTTAATAAATTATTTATTTCAGCTATTCTTCTGTATGAATAAATCATGTCCGTTAACGCCCTAGCTTCGTAACCCTTAGTCCTTAGTAGACCTATATATTCTTTAGCCTTCACTAAAAAATAGAGTTTTGAATTCGGCAAAAGGCGTAATTGAGGAACATCAATCCGTGCTGCAATATTTTCGAAAGCGTGCATTTCGCACAATACGCAATTCGCCTGAATATATTGCTTATTAACAACATTACCCAAGGAAAATTTCGCGTCTTCTAATAAAGCAGAGCCTGTTGTTGATTTTTCTGCCATAAGCTGTCCTTGGTATGAATTGTATTTTGAATTTACGCTAATATTATCAGGAACAAAAAAATCCATAGGCAATTTGGCAAACGCAATATCGTATAATCTCCACTTTCCCTCTTGCTTTAAAAGTCGTAGGGAATGAAAGCTTTTAATTGTATTTTCTCTATAATGCAGTTGCGCATTGACTTTCGTTCCGTTGCTATAAACGGCATCATCTCTCCAGAGTATCTTATTAACACCGCTTATGTATGCTAAACGTAAAAACTGTTCTTCGTTTCCAAGCTCAATCGCTCTATACATATTTCCTATAATCGGAGGAGCCCCGGCACTATCGGCAACTATAGATTTATTTGTTGTTAAACGAGGCAGCAAAT
This sequence comes from Candidatus Levyibacteriota bacterium, assembly GCA_030651475.1. Lineage (GTDB taxonomy): Bacteria > Patescibacteriota > Microgenomatia > Levybacterales > UBA12049 > JAUSEW01. The sequence continues at coordinate 89,750 of JAUSEW010000027.1, read as the reverse complement.
CCAAGCTCCAGAAATTCCAATCAGTTATATCTGCATGAAAAACCGGATCAAGGCTTGGCAGCAAAAGTATTCGCGTGGATGAAGGAAGAGTATTTATGTAATTAGACATCGTGGCTACATAGCTTGGAATTTTTACTCTCGTAGAATATGGCTTATTCCATGTAAAGAAATTGGCGCTAAAGTAAGGAAAGTGAAAAGCAAGAATAGCAACAACAGCTAAGGCTGAACATAAAAAGTACAATTTTTTATTCTTTATGTAATTCGTAAGGATAGCATAAAGTCCATACGAAATAAGAAAAATAGCTGGAAACCAAAAAGTAACACCAAATTTGTAGAATGAAGATCTGAAAATAGGAAAAACCGGTATATATTTAATGAGTAATACGTATAAGAAACCAGTTGGCGGATGCGAACCTGCTGTAAAAATAATGCCGATAAGAAACAAAGCCAATATTAACAGTAGAAGTTGCCTATTGTGATTTTTCCATCCCTTAGCAGCAATCAAAATAAGTGATCCTACCAATATGATCGGGAATAAAAAACTAAACCCAATAAGAAAAACATTTTCTAGATAAAATGATGAATAAGGATGGATTGGATTTTTGTACCAATCAGGTATTCCCTGTAAGCGCAGCAAATTTATTAAACTCGCGTTTTTACTTATTGTTGCTTCCCATCCTATAATTCCGTTTATCCCTCCGCTTGCAACCAACGAAGAACTATAATTATGAAACATCAAATAGGCTTGGGGAAGAATCCAATAGGCATTTACTATAATGAATCCCACAAGAAACAAAATACCAACCTTAAGAGCATATGTAAGCTCACGTATACCGCCTTTTTGAAAGTTTCTTATAGCAAAATATATAAGCGTTGCAGCAAAAGAAACAAAAAAGGAGCCAAGGAATGTTGGCGCGCCTCCGGCATTAAAGAAGAATAAAAGTAGAGAAAAGAAGAAAAGACCCTTCCATAAGGATATCTGCTTTGTTAATGTTTTATATAATAAAAGCACACATAATGGTAATGCTATGTAAATCGAAAATTTCGCTCTCTCCGCGATAAACCACGCCTGCAAAAGAAAAAAATTATACATATAAAACGTACTTGCAAATATTCTTAAAAACCAAAATTTACTGTCTTTATGGAAGGAGTTAACGAAAATATACATAGAAAGTCCTATAGCGAAAAACCAGAAAATAAACGTTAGCAGTTGACCATCACCTAATGATCCCGTTAGTGTCGTAAATAAAGCTTCAGGAAGCTGGGTGATGAGAAATCCTTTGAATATTGACCAATCAGAACCAAAATTGGGAATTGGGTTCCAAGAGTAAAGAAGATTGAGCCAATATGTAAACGAGTCTAAACGAAAACCCGAATCATGCCCCAGTATCACTTGCCCATTTCGAAGCCAAAGAAAAGGAGTAAGGGATATTAAAAAAATAAACAATATTTCAAAAAATTTGCTATTTTTTATTATTTTGCTCATAACTTACTAAATAATTGCCAATTGCCAAATAATCTAGACTTCCGCTTAAAAATGATTCTATTGCATCATCCGGACTACAAACTATTGGGTCTTCATGCATATTGAAACTTGTGTTAATAAGAGACGGTATACCGGTTAGTTTGTAGTATTCCTCAAGTAGTTTATAATAACTGGGGTTATCTTTACTTCTTATAATCTGCGGTCTTGCGGTACCATCCACATGAACAACAGCAGGGGAAAGCTTTTTCATATAAGACGTGACATCGAAAGTAATTGTCATAAATCGAGCAGCATATTCAGCTCCTTTAAGGTTTTTGAAGCATTTATCTGCGAACGAATCAAGAGTCACGGGCGCAAAAGGCATAAAATCCGATCTTTTTTTAAGACGTTTATTAAGCCAATTGTTAACCCCTCTGTCTGTCGTTTTGTAAAGAATGGATCTATTGCCCAATGCTCTGGGCCCATATTCCATTCTTCCATTAAACCTGGCCACAATTTTACTTTCTGCTAAAAGCTTTGCTATTTTTATCTCTATGTTATTTTCTTTACTAAATTTTAAATTAAATTTATTTAAACTCTTTTTAATTTCTTGTTCGCTAAAATCCGGTCCGAAATAAACATTATCCGATTGCTTTATTTGAAATCCATTTAAAAACGCTGTGTGTAATGCTGCACCCAGAGCTAAGCCATCGTCCCCCATTGCCTGATGTATATAAATTTCATTTATTCCCGCTTCTTCATGCAGTCTTTGGTTAAGCTTAACATTGGCCGCCACCCCACCCGCAAACGAAAGCTTCTTTTCTCCGGTTTTTTCTACTGCTTTTTTGACAATTTCGACTATGCATTCTTCAAGTCTCTTTTGAAATGCAGCAGCAATATCTTCCCTTCTATTTCCCCTTAACTCTTTCGGTAAAGTCTTCGTAAGGGAATAGTTAATTCCCCACTTTAAATACTTTTCGTAATTGAGCTTAAGCTTTAACCCGTTAACCGATAAAAGATCTTTTACTGCATTATATACTGTGTTTGGATTACCATATGCTGCTAGTCCGGTGATTTTCCCTGGGTGCCTCAATACATTAAAACCTAACATAACAGTAACCAGTTCATAAAATTTGCCTGCCGAATGAGGTAAATAATTTTCTACCACTTTTATCCATTCCCCCTTCCTTACATGATAGATAGACATTGTTTCAGAAAATCCAGAACCTTCACTGCACATAACAAGACAGTCTTTCCAACCGGATGTGTAATAAGCAGAATACATGTGAGCAAAATGGTGATGCACATATGAATATTTTCCTTTAAATCCATTAAGTTTTCCCCTAATTAAAATGCGTGGAAGTAACTCTCTGTATAAAAAGCTAGGAATCCCTGTTGCAATAAATAACTCCCATAAAATAAGATGCGGTTTTCTCCACCATAAAAGATAACGTCCTTTTGTATATATAAATGGCCATGATAATTCTTTTAATCTCCCCACGTAAGAATACGGAAACGGATCCCCAACGAAAACAACCTTATCGATATCTTGTGGCTTTGTCTTTGAGTATGAAAGACAATCTTTCAAAGCATCCAAAGGAGGATTAGCATCCATTTTTCTTCTTGAAAAACGCTCGTTGCTAGCGGCGTAAAGAATATTGCCATTTTCGACTAGAGCAACAGACGTATCATGACTCTGAAAATGAATCCCTAGTACTTTCATGTTATTTTAACATAAGAGATCTTAGTGAATCGATAATTATTTTTCTTCCCGCTTTGTTTCTTAGAAATGTCCAAATAAGCACATCTGTTACGGAAACAGCAATAACAGGTTCGAGCAATAATGCCCAATCCTTATATTTTATAAATCTAATAATTCCTCTTATTGCTGGAAAAATTAATGAGTTGGCGTAAAGAACCCATATTATCATTTTTATTACTTCTTGTTTATTGTTTACATCAACCCATTTATACTTGGTAGTTTCATGATAGATAAAATAATGTCTATTTAAATTTCTTATTCTTTTCCCGATGAGTTCTTTTAAATTTTTGGCATGATAATGATAATCGCCTGCATCAGGAACATAAGCAAATAAATTATATCCATACTCTATAAGTTTTATTACAGTATCGTGATCGGCATCTCTTTTCTGATTCCAAACGCCAGATTTTTTAAGAGCAGAAATCCTAAAAAACATATGCGTTACTGGAGGAATTTTACCTTCAATAAATTTACAGATAAAATAATTTTGTTTTTTTTCAACAATTGTGCTTTTAATTGATGGTGTTAAATATTCGAAAAGGGGATCGCACTGAGCAGGATTATAAGAGATAAATCTTGTAACCCAAGGCTGATCTTTTTTGGGATACTCCCTTGTAAAACTTGCAACCAATCTTTCGTCTTCAATTAATGGACTAATCATCTTTTGAAGAAAATACTTACTTCTAAGTTCAATATCCTGTTCAAGTATCATAAAAACGAAGTCGCCAGTCGCCATTCTCATCGACTCTGCTCGATTCAAATAACCATCCCTACTGTTTACAACTATTTTATTTGTATATTTTTTGGCTATGTCTACACTGTCATCTGTAGAATTATTATCGATTACGATAATTTCAATTTTATCTTTTGGGTATACTTGTTTTCTAACTGATTCCAAGCACCTCCTTACGCCTTCACCCCCATTTAAGGTAAATAGGGCAAGTGATACTTTTGGCCATTTAATCATAAAATTAGTACAATTTTGCTTGGGCTTTTATTTTTAACTTAATTGCGAAACTACGACGCAATGTTAGTTCACATTATAATATTAATAAATACTGAATTGCAATTGGACAATCGGTGTGTTAGGATTGTGTGATAAAAGAGCGAATGAATTTCAAATTTTTTAGATAAATATGATCTTTGTTTCTAGGACTTATTTACCGCCTCTAATAGAGTATAATAAATATCTTAAAAAGATATGGAAGACTAATTGGTTAACCAATGATGGAAATCTCGTTCAGGAGTTGGAAAATAAATTAAAAGCCTATTGGGGCGTAAGACACGTAGTTTGTGTATCTAATGGCACTTCGGCAATCGAAATCGCTCTAAAAGCACTGGATGTTAAAAAAGAGATATATGTTTCCCCCTTTAGTTTTATTGCAACTATTTCTGCTCCAATGTGGCTAGGTATAACGCCCAAGTTTGTTGATTTAGACGAGGAATTCAAGGGTCCGGCCTTAGTAACCCACACCTACGGCATACCCCAAATGATTAAAGCAAGACCTGTTATTTACGATGCTTCTCATGCCTTTGCAGTCAAAGTTAAAGGTAAATCAATTATGAATTATGGGGATGTGTCCATCGTTTCATTCCACGCAACTAAGATATTTCAGACAGCAGAAGGGGGTGCGGTTGTAACCAATAACGATGAAATAGCTGAAAAAGCAAGATGGATGAGAAATTTTGGCTATAAGAGTGAATATGCTTTTCAGGGGGTAGGAATAAACGCTAAAATGTCTGAATTCCACGCGGCAATGGGACTATGTAATTTACAAGATATAGACAAGGTGGTTGCAAAGTATCAAAAGCTAGTTGATAGATACAATGATGCATTTGGCACAAATTATAAGGATGTGAGTTATTATCCTTTAATGTGTACTTCCGATCCCACAAGGATTATTGAAGCGCTTAATAAGCATGGCATCTTCCCAAGAAGATACTTTTATCCATCATTAAACAATATCTTTGGAAACCAAAGCTGTCCGCTGGCAGAAAATATGGCCAAGCTGGCCTTGTGCTTACCTTTATATTATGAACTAGCCAATAAGGAACAGGATTCAATAATTAAAATTGTTAAAGGGGTGACAACATGAAAAAATTAGGGAGAATTTTTAGACCACAAGATTATGGTTTGGATTATGCTCAAGCCCCTTCTGTCATACAGATGGATGGTTTTGTTAGAGTCTATTTTACCCACAGACACCAAAAAGATAACGATCCGGTAAGTGTAGCGGGCTATGCTGATTTTGATGAAGATTGGAAGATTCTAAGGGTTAATAAAGGACCGCTTCTGCCACTAGGTAAGCCTGGAACCTTTGATGAGTATGGTACTTATCCAGTGTCAGTCATCAAAGATGGTAAAGATTATTTAATGTACTATGCTGGTTGGACACGTCCGCACGGTTCAATCCCTTTTACCATCGCTATTGGCAAAGCTATAGGAGATGGAGAACATTTCACAAAAGTTGGCGAAGGACCCATTTTAACAGATAGCATTGATTCGCCATATCTTAAAGGTGGACCAAAGATTAGACATTTTAATAATAAATGGTATTTGTTTTACATAAGCGGTACAAAGTGGTTAAAGTACAAAAACACCCATAAACCAGTTTACAAAATTGCTCTTAATGGCAAACTATTAATTGAAGGACCAGAAAACGAGTGTCAGGCAGGACCAGATGTCCATTACAGAGATGGAAAGTACCACATGTATTTTACTTATAGGGATTGGGATAAGGCCAACTATAGAATTGGATACGCATACTCAACTGACTTAGAAAACTGGACTAGGACTGATTTTAAAATTCCACTTTCTAAAAAAGGATGGGATTCGGAAATGCAGCACTACCCAACAGTGTTTGGTGACTACATGATTTATTTGGGCAATACCTATGGGAAATATGGTTTCGGGCTTATACTTCTATAATTTCGACGCATTGATGCACGAATATATGATCAGGTCTTTCGAACCCTTCTTCAAAAAGGGGAATTTATTGGAAGTGGGAAGTTGGAAAAATGTAATGACTAAAAAACTGATGATGCGATTTAGTAACGTGACGTGCGTTGATCCTGAATTTGAGCCTGAAGTAAAAGTTAAGTTTTATAAAACAACCATTGAAAAGGCTCAATTGCCTGAAAAATACGATAATATCGTGATGGTTCATACCTTAGAACACATTAAGGATGCAGTATTGGCTTTAAAACAAGTCAAGGAATATCTCAAAGGCAGAGCATTCATAGCCTGTCCCAACGCCAATGCTCCATCTAGACAAATAGCTGTTCATATGGGGTTAATTGACCATAATGCAGCAGTTACTAAAGACGAGATAAAACATGGGCATTACAGAACATATACGTTAGACACAATGGAACGGGATATTAAAAAAGCAGGACTGAAGGTTGTCCATAGAGGAGGGGTCTTTTTTAAAGCCTTAGCTAATTTTCAGATAGATCAATTAGGGAAAATTGTCTCCCCAGAATATATGGAAGGTTGTTATCAATTGGGCAAGAAATATCCAGATTTATGTTCCAGTATTTTTTTCGTTTGTGAATAATGAAAATTGCTGTTATGCAACCCTATTTATTTCCGTATCCTGGATTTTTTAAGCTCATTAAAAGTGTTGATAAATTTGTTTTATATGATGACGCTAAATATATAAAAGGCGGTTGGATTAATCGAAATTATTTTCCTAAACTATTTACTTTTCGGTTAAGAAAACATTCAGATTATGCCAAAATTAATGAATGTTATTTTAAAGACATTGAGGCGGATAAAAAAAGGTTTCGCCTATTTACCCCTAGATTTAATTATCATATATATTCCCTTTTTGTAGACATAATGGATCAAAAATATACATTAAGTCATAATATTTATCTAACTATTAAGGCCATATGTCAAGTCTTAAAAATTAAGACGCCTATTTATTTATCATCAGAAATTCCACACGGTAAATTCGTGGATGGAATTAAAGATATTATAAAAGCATTGAGTGGGAATACCTATGTTAATCTTCCGGGAGGTAAAAAACTATATACTCAGGAGATGTTTGGGAGTATTAAATTAGAATTCATAGAGACCCAACCGGGACCATCAATTTTGTGCTCATTATGAAAATTCAAGTTTTATCAATCAAACCAATAGGTCAGCAGGTTAAAGATTATTTAAAACAACAGGGAGAAACTATTGTCAGTAAAGATCCTGATTTTCGTATCGTGGCATACTACGATAAAATATTAACCAAAGATCAGTTAAGGGTACCAACAATAAATCTGCACCCAGGCTATCTCCCATACAATAGGGGTGTGCATACTCATATTTGGCCTTTAATTGACGGTACACCAGCGGGGGTAACAATCCATTATGTGAATGAACAGGTTGACAAAGGAGAAGTTATCGCCCAAAAGGAGGTCAAGGTTTATCCTACGGATATAGCAAGCGACCTGGAAGAGAGAATCAATAAAGAAATGTTTAAATTATTCATTGATGTCTGGCCAAAAATTAAGATGGGTAAAATCGAGAGTAAGCCACAGATTGGAAAAGGTACTTATCATTGGAAAAAAGAAATAACTAGCTTTCAGGAATTTGATAAGGAGACCATATACAGATTACGGGCTTGTACTTTTAAAGATCGCTCCTATGGTTATTTTGTAGATAAAGGTAATAAATATTATGTGGGAGTTAAATTTTTTAAACAAGCCGATATAGATAATTATAATAAAAAAGGGGTGAGGAGATGAAAAACGTAATCTTAATCTTTATCGCTAAAGAAGACAAAAAAGTGGTTTACTGAATACCAGGAATCTTCATTGCAAAATTTTATCTTCCATATGTATCTTATTTAAATCCGTAAATTTTTTCTTACCCAATAAAAAATAATCAAAAACAATACTACCGTTATACAGTGGATAAGATAGGGTTTTGTTAATTTTTTTTTGTGGGAATTTTTTAAATCTCCCGTATGTAACTTTTGGAAGTAAATAAAGAAAGCTCAAATATGCAACAGCTAAAGCAAGCGCATTTGACATTATTCTGTTTGCGAGAAGATAATACCAAAAAGTTACAAAGTCCAAAAAAAATCTTACGGGAAGGTATCTTATAATTTCCGTTATTGAATAATTTTTCATTAACATTATTAAGCCATTTCTGTGATGCCAGAATATTTTTTTATAAGACTGCCTATTGGGGCCACCAATGCCATAGTGATAAACAACAGACGAAGGAATGAAGACTAATCTGTAACCTGCTTTATTCATTCTCCAACATAGATCCGCTTCTTCCGCATACATAAAGAATATTTCATCAAAAAAACCCACTTTTTTTAGCACTTCCAATCTAGTTACCAAACAATTCCCCGAACACCATACAACGTCAATTACGTTGTCGTATTGACCATTATCCTCCTCGACGTCGTAGAAAATTCTCCCTCGGCAGAAAGGATATCCATAAACATCCATAAAACCTCCCGCCGCTCCAGCATGCTGAAAATATTTTTTTCTTTTCATATCTTTAATTTTTGGCTGAGCCGCTCCAACATCGGGATGATTTTCCATATAGTCAATAATTGGATTTAACCAATTTTTCGTAACTATGGCGTCATCATTTAGAAAAACTATATAGCCGTTTTTTATTAGCTTTAAAACATAATTGCACCCCGCTCCGAAACCTCTATTCTCACTTAACCTGAAGAAAGTAATTTTTCTGTTTTTTTTAAAATCTTCGTAAAGCTTTTTGTAATCTTTTTCATTCGAATTGTTATCTACTAGATATATTTTTATATTTGAATAATCCGAATTTATTACTGAACTAATACATTCTCTTATAAACTTAAACTGATTGTAGGTAACTATAATTATATTAACTAGAGGTTTTTTTGACACTATTTCAGCTCCTCTCTCACGCTTTTAGTTATATCTACGAGTTTTTCTTTGTCAGCGTCATAAAAAAGAGCTATGACTCGATTTTTATTTATTTCGTTTCTTTTTAAATCAGTTGAAAGATGACCTAGGTTCCAATAGTAACCAAATCCTTTATTCTCTTTTTCTCTGTAGCCCTCCTCTTTAATATCCCAGAGAAAGGAATTCATAAATTCTTTTGGTATAATTCCGGTTTTATAATACCAAACCATAAGGGTATATCCCATTCCCTGTTGAAAAGGAATCTTATGATCGGGAACATAAAAGTCACGATTACCAGTTATATAAAAAACGGAATTTGTAGGTACCGCTGGATAAAGTTTTTTCAAAGACATCAGAAAATTTTTCCTTTCCCTCGCAAGATTTACTTGATAGCCAAGTTCATTATTTATAAATTTTATCTGACTATAAAAAAATATAATTATCAAAAGCGCAATTGGAAAAAAATAGTTTTTACTTAATCTATTTTTTATTGAATTAACCAACAAAGAGAAAATAATAGATGCGGGAACAACACCAAGATAGAAATAGCGCGAGTCAAGATATGCATTTCCTCTTTCAAGAAAAACATAGGGAAGAAAACTTAAGAAGAAAAATAGTAAAGTAAACAAAATGATTTTCCTGTTTTTCTTATCGTTTCTGTAAACTAAAAATATGAGAATTAAGATAATAGAGGAAAGCGCTATTGAAATAACTTCGGCCCCCATTGTTTCCGTCGCTAGGACTCCTGAAGGACTGTGCAGTACGAAAGGAAAAACAACGGAAAGAAAAAAATGGGAAAATTTCCACATAATTGAGGGGAATATAAATACTTGAGAGAGAGACTCAAAAGGGTAGACAAAAGAATGCAGGATTATCCTTTCTACCGTATTGCTGTTTCGTGTCACGAAGGTTGTTGTTAAGCCAGTATTTACAAAAAAAAGGTCGTAAACTCTTGATAAAACAGCAACGCATAAATAAATTATTATTACAAAATGTTTTTTGAGCGAATTATAAAAAGAGACCTTCTTATAGATCCTATAAATTAAGGGCAGGAGAATAAAAATAAATATACCGCTTTCTTTGAAAAAGAAAGAAATCAAAGCGAAAAATAAAGATAGATAAAAAAACTTTCGCTTCTCATTTTCCAGAAAATGAAAGTAAAGTAAAATAGAAAACAAGGCAAAAAAGGCTGAAGGCAAGGTTGTTGGACTTGCCCCAATCCAAGACACTGCCTGATGGGAAACCGAAGAGGTAGCAAAAAAAATAGCTGAAATAGAAGCAATTAAGAAATTTCTTGTTATTTTTTTAGCCAAAAGAAAGACCAATAAGCTATTCAGAAAATGGAACACTAAAGCAAATACTACAAATGGGGCAGCCTGAAAAGGAAAGTTGCTAAACAAAAAATATTGCAAGGGAACTGATAACGGTCTTCCTCCACCACCTAAGAGAGCTGTTTTACTAAACTGTTCAAAATATTTGGGGAATGTTTGAGTCATTATATGACCCAAAGCTATCCATTCATCCTGCTGATAGAAAGTTTGAAATAGCTGATGATAAGTTGCTAAAATAATAGCAAATAAAATTATCGAAAAGATAATCAGTCTGTTAATTTTCATGCGTTTATATTCTCAAAGTTTGCGATAATGCCTTTTTAAAAATAATCGACCAATCAAAAGAAAGTCCCATTTTCCTTGAATTTTTTCTGTATTCCTCATAATTTCCTTTATGCATTATTTCTAAAACCGCTTTTATTAATTCCTCTTTATCGTAGTTTATCATTTTTCCCGCCTTTCTTCGTTCTATTACCTCGGCAATCGCCGGAACATTCGTTATAATAACTGGCAAGCCACAGGCAAGATACCATTTTGGTTTCCCCGGATCGGAATAGTAAGTAAAACTATTCTTATCGGGAAGGTAGGGTGCGACCGCTATTCCCGAACTCGTTAAGATATCTTCTACTTTAAATAAATCTTCTATGTATCCTAGAAATCTTACGTTATTAAGTTTTAAACTCTTTACCTTTTCTTTGAGTGTGTCTAGATATTCACCATCTCCTATGACTGTGAACTCCAAACCTTTAATCAATTTATTGAGCTTTGGGAGAGCCTCAATAATGAGATCTATTCCCTGCTTTTTGTATATACCTCCCAAGTAAACTATGTTTTCTTTTTTTACTTGCGAGGACTTTTTTTGTTTTATCCTGAGGGAATGATTGCCGTCTGGAACTATAATTGTTTTCGCCATTCTTTTTAGAGATAACCCATAATTTATTCTTGCTTTTATAGTTCTCTTTGTCCCAACCCAATTAAGATCAGCGTAGTAAGCAGCGTACTTATCGAACAGATGATAAATGTAGTCAAGGATTTTGTTCTGAAAACGAATTGGGGTGAAGTCTATATTGTAATAAACAACTTTTTTAACTCTTCCAATACTTCTTAACAGAATGCCACAAAATGCGTCTAGAGGGTTGTAACCAAAGAATAGATCATATTTTTGACCAATAAAAATTGTCCATATCAGTGTGTATAGAAAATCCTTAATATACAAGAAAGGTTCCGGCAAAACCCAATGAAAAGCATTGTTTTTTTTTATCAATATGCTGTCTTTAAAATATTCATATCTCGAACTAAAATTGTAGGACTCCTTTCTTAGAAGGAGGGGGTGGGAGATGAAAAGCATGTCCGCCTTATAATTTTCTAGCAAAAAATTCCTAAGCTCATATGCAGAACCTGCCTCATAGAATTCGTGAAGCGAAATTACAATTCTAATTTTCCTATTATTCTTCATTTAATCCTTATACAAGTTTAAGCCTCTAAACATATAATAATAATAGCTAAGTCTTACTTTCCTTGTAATGTTAGGTAAAAAGTCCTCATCTCTTACCTTTCTAATTTCCTCCTGGACGTATTTTCTTTTTTTCAAAGTTTTTCCAATATTCAAAAAATTCCAGATAATTGCCCCCTGGATAGCAAAAGCAATTCTAAATTTTCCGGTTAATAAGAAAAGGAGAAAAATAGCCTGATAAACCAAAAGAGTTAGAGGCAATACTTTTATTATATTTACTGCTGATAAATTTTTAAGATAAGTCATAAGTCTATTTTTAAATGAGTGAAATTGTATGTATGCTCTTGCAATTTTTTTTGAAGTTCCTGCTCCCTTATGGTAAACCTCGGTGTCCGGAGTATATATAACTTTATAGCCGGAGAGCCATATCCTGTGGCACAAATCAGTCTCCTCAAAATATGCGAAATAATCTTTATCGAATAATCCAGTTTTCTCAAGAACTTCTTTTCTAAAAAGAAGGCATGCTCCTTTGGCGGAATAAATCTCCATTTTTTTATTATAAATTGGGAGTTTTGAGTCTTTTTCCCGACCATAGTGATACGAAACTCCGCTTCGGACAAAAAAAGATCCAATGGAATCTATTAAATTCGTATTAGGATGCATAAGCAGTTTTGGCATAACCGCTCCAATATTTTTTTCCTTGTAAATAGCTGAAACCATGGCAGACAGCATATTTTCTTTGACAATAGTGTCTGTACTTAAAAGCAAAACTAATTCTCCTTTTGCTTTTTTTATTGCCTCTTCATGGCCTTCGGCATAACCTAAATTTTTTGAATTTTGGATAATTTTCATCCCCGGGTACATTTTTTTGGCGTATTCCAAAGAACCATCAGTTGATGCATTATCTACAAAGGTAACTTCTTTATTTTTGTAAGAAATTTTCAACAAGGAAGAAAGGCAATCTTCCAAAAGAGCTCTACCGTTCCAATTTACAATTATTATTGTGACCAGAGGATTAAGCATATCTCTTGAAGAATTCGTCTGCAGATTTGGCAATGTAATCTATGTCTGTGTCTGTAAGAGCTTGATGGCAACCCAATAATAAAGAGGATGCCATAATGGTATCTGCATTTTTTAACGATCCACTAACCTTAAATTTAATATCTTTATAGACCGGGTGCCTAACGATATTTCCTGAAAAAAGTACTCTTGTTTGAATCCCTTTAGATTCCATATGTTTCAAAAAATCATAACGGGAAAAAGGCGCATCTTTTTTAACCGTCAAAGGAAAAGCAAGCCAATTTGTTTGCGCTCCTTCCAGAAGATAAGGAAGAACAAACCACTTCTCATATTTACTAAAGAATTTTTTAAGTTTTTTAAAGTTATAGGTACGTTTCTTTAGAAAACCATCCAACCTTCTTAACTGCACAAGACCAAATGCCGCAGCTGCCTCATTCATTTTTAAGTTATATCCAAGCTCCGAATAAAGAAATTTTGCATCATATGGAATTTCGTCTATAGAAAAATTAAATCTATTTTCGAATGCTTCTTTATCGTTTCCTACTCTACCCCAATCACGAAGAGTATAAATTCTGTCCCTTAGTTTTTCGTCATCGACCAAAACCATTCCGCCAAATCCAAGAGCCGTAATTATGTGTGATCCATAGAATGAGGTCGTTGTTAAATCGCTATATGAAGCCGCAGTTTTGGAATTAAAATAAGGAGCGAATGTATCACAAGAATCGTCTATTAAAATAAGATTATGTTTGTTAGCTATTTTTCTAAGCCTAGCCATATCGCAAACGCCACCAACTAATTGAGGAACAAAAATAATTTTGGTTTTTTTTGTAATAGCTTTTTCTACCAAATCTTCATTAATGGTATATCTGCCAATCACAGTATCTATAAAAACAGGGACTAGATTATTGTGAACAATGGAGGAAACAGTAGTTGAAAATGTGCACGCCGGAGTAATTACTTCAGCGCCTTTCGGAAGACGGAGACTTTGAATCGCAAGAAGATCTGCCGAAGAACCGGAATTTACGGCAATTCCATATTTTTTCCCAAAAAGTTTAGCTACCTTTTCTTCGAATTCTTTAACCAAAGGACCTGAAGCCAACCATTTGTTGTCCATTGAACGCATTACCGCCTGTTTTTCTTCATCTCCATATACTGCCTCTGCATACAATATTTTTTTATTTATTGTTCCCTGATTGCTTTTAAGCATGTAGGCTTTATTTTAATGCAATAACAACTAGTTTGCAATAGACCACGAGCGTTCAATTTGTTACAATACTAACATGACGAAAAATACTTCTTATCTTATTACGGGAGGCTATGGCCTTATAGGATCTGCTCTGGCCAATTCTCTTGAGGGAAGCGTTACGATATTGACACGCTCTGAAAAACACAAGGAGAGATTAGCTAGAAAGAATACAAAAATAATCCTGAAGGATCTCGCGAACATACAGAGACAAGACCTTGAAGGAATTGACATTATTTATCATCTCGCAAGCACTGTTGATAATTACAACGTACTCACCAATCCCTATCTTGATGTCGAAACAAATATTAATGGCACTATTAGGCTTTTGGAAACGTGTAGAGACTTAAAAAAGAAACCGAAAATAGTTTTTCTCTCAACTTTTTTCGTTTACGGGAATGTATATGACCAAACTAAAATTCCAATTAACGAAGAGTCCAAAACAAATCCTCTTGCAATTTATCCTGCAACAAAACTCTGCGCTGAAAGCATAATTAAGCTATATTCCCGTCTTTATGACATACCATATTTAATATGTAGATTGACCAATGTATATAGTGAAAATGAAGATTATGATAATAAAAAAAAGGGCGTACTTAATTATATTATAATGCAGGCAGTAAAAGGAGAAACTCTTTCAGTCTATAGGGGTGGAAATTTTTGCAGAGATTATATTCATGTTGACGATATAATTTCTGCTTTAAATTTTTTGGAAAATAAAAATATAGATAATGATACTTTTCTGATAGGTTTTGGAAAATCTGTTCTTTTTAAAGATATGATTAGTTGCTTACACGAAATAACAGAAAAAAAATCAGAAATTGTCGAAATTGAGCCACCGGAATTTCATAAAGCAGTGGGAATCACAAACTTCGTTGCTAATACATCAAAAATTTCACGACTTGGCTGGAAGCCTACAATAGACTATAAGAAGGGAATAAAACGAATTGTCAACAAATACAAATCCCTAATAAATACATAAACTTAAAGTTAATAATCTAGTTTCTTAACTATTTTAGCGGGATTGCCGGCGACGATAGATAATGAAGGAACATCTTTCGTAACAACAGCATTTGTTGCTAAAATTGCTCCATTTCCTACGGTAACTCCCTTCAGAATAGTTACCCTACGACCAATCCAGACGTCATCTCCTATAATAACGGGAGAGTTTAAAACTTTCTCGTCGAAATTACCAGTCAGCATATATTTTCTCCTCTCCCTATAATCTAAGGATCTGCTGTTGTGATCCTGAATCGCACAATCACTGGCAATATCACAATATTTTCCAATTTTGACCAACCTCATTGATCTTATAATGGTATTTTTATTTATTATCGTATTATCTCCTACTATAATTTTTCCTCCGTCGCTTATTAACCAACCCGATAAACCTACATTATTGCCAATAATTATCTTCTCTTTATCCCCTATTATTCCTCCGCTAAAACCCAGTTTAAAATTTTTGCCGGCCTGATAGCTATTAATGAAAAGTAATTTTTTAAAATTACCAAGCAGAGCGCTAAGCTTGTAATAAATGCTAACAATATTCATAAACTCTTTTTGTACCAACTAATCGTTTCTAAAAGACCTTTTTCTAACGAGTATTTGGGTTTAAAACCCATTAATTTTCGTGCCCTATTAATATCTACAACCCTTATTTTTTGCCCTTGTGGTTTTGTTGTATCAAAATATACTTCATCTTTAAAACCCGTTAGTCTAACAATCAATTTTACTAGTTCTTTTATGCTTGTTCCTGATCCTGAACCTATATTCACGGGTTCCGAACCTTCGAGTTTTTCAGCTGCTAAGACAATACCCTCTGCGAAATCTTTGACGTAGAAAAAATCTCTAATTTGACTTCCGTCTCCCCAAACCTCAAGCCTTTCAAACGTAAAGCATTTCCGTATTAATGAAGGTATAACATGACCGCTTTCCAAATCAAAATCCTGTCTTGGTCCATAACTATTTGCTGAAAGCAAAACGCAGGCATTTAATCCTTTTTCTTCCTTATAAGCCCTAGTCATAACAACTGACATCCTTTTAGCAAAACCGTAGCCATATCCACCTTTAGCCGGCTCACCTTTGAATAAATCTTTTTCATTAAGAGGTGATATGGCATCAACAGGATACGCTACCGCAGAAGATACGCAAACGAACTTTTGCACTTTTTCTTTCGCTGCGGCTTCAAATATATTCGCATCCATCAAAAAACAATTCCTCATTTGGGTCGCAGGATGACTGCTGCTGTATCCAATACCTCCAACGTCAGCAGCAAGATGCAACACTATGTCAATTCCCCTAACAACTCTTTTTGCGCTATCAAATAAACGAAGGTCAAATTTACTACTGTCCGGAACCACGATATCAGAGGGATTAACTTTACGCTTTTTTATAAGATTATCAATTACGTGACTACCAACAAACCCTTTCCCGCCTGTTACGAGAATCTTTTTGTTTTTCCAAAATCCAACATTAATCATTTTACCAATCTATCCTCCCTATCCACTTATCCTTATTTTCAGCATACCATTTGATGGTTTCTGCAAGTCCTTCTTTCCATGAAAATTTTGGAGTCCAACCCGTAAGCTTATTTAATTTCGTATAGTCAACTCTCAATTCTTCAACTTCGCTTTTCCCAAGCCTACCTCTTTTTCCGCTTGCTCGATTTATTAATTTTTTGTCTTTCCAATATCCTTCTTCACGCCCCACCTCTATAATCAGGTTGTACCAATCTCCAATTGAGATCGTTTCTCCATAACCATAAACATACACTTCTCCAGGATTACCAAAAAGCGCAACATTTATATGTCCCATCGCTCCATCCTCTACAAAGCAAAAATCTCTTTTTGGGGTTAGAGTACCCAATTCAACTGAATCCTTATCTAAAGCTTGCGTTATGATTGTTCCAGTTATAAATCTTGGATTCTGTCTAGGACCATAGTTATTGAACATTCTTGTTACGACTGTAGGAATTCCATATCCACCATAAAAATTTCGAGTTAGAAAATCTGCCGCTACTTTGGATGTGGCATAGATACTCTGTGGATTTAAAGGTGATTTCTCATCCAAGATAAGACCACCATTTTTATCAAATCTGTATTGATCTTTAACTTCAGGATTTACATTGCCATATTCTTCAGAGGTTCCAGCCGTATCCAACTTAAATAGATCAATATCTAAATCGACAATTGTTTGCAAAAGATTTAATGTTCCAAGAGCATTTGTGTTAAATGTCTCATACGATCTTTTCCAAGATTCGCCAACATGGGCCTGCGCCCCTAAGTGAAATATGATCGGTTTTGGTCCCTCGTTTTTTATTATCTTCAATACTTCCTTTATTGCCTGCTTGTCTGTTAAGTCTCCATGATGAACAACCATTTTCCCCCTGAGATGGGGAAGATTATGCAGCATTCCGGAAGAAGTTGCTCGAATTAATATGTGAACATTCGATCCGTACTCCACTAACTTTTCCGTCAGATGTGAGGCAACAAAACCATCTGCTCCTGTTATAAGAACTGTTCTGTTGTTAAGAATTTTTTTGATATCTTGTTCAGTTTTTTTCATAAAAACTTTTTATTTCTTTGCAGATATGCATTATATCAGAATCTGTTAAGAAAGCTGATGATGGAAGCCATAATCCATGCTCCGATGCCCATAAAGAATTTTTATATTGATTTTCTGATTTATACGGTTCGGTTGTATGAATAGCAGGATAAAAAAGTCTGGTTCCTATATTTTTGTTTTTCAGAAAACCTTGAAGAGCCTTTGGATCGGAAACAAAAATATCCATAAACCAAGGAGATGTTTGAGAAAGATCTGTAGCTATAAATTGTATTTGCTTTAGATTCTTAAGCTCTTGCTTGTAGCTATTGTACATCTCTTTTTTTCTATTAAGCCTCGTTGGCAGCTTTTTCATCTGTACGACTCCTATTGCTGCGAGAATATCTGTAAACTTAAAATTAAAACCAATTTCATCGTGATTTTGGGATGATCTATTAACTCTCCCAAAATCTTTCAGTCGGATTATCTTATCGTAAAGGTCTTTTCTGTCGGTAACAAGCGCTCCTCCTTGGGCTGTTGTAATCACTTTTGGGGTACTGAATGAGAAACTTCCGATATCCCCAAACGTTCCCAAATGTTTTCCATGAAAGTAAGAGCCAAGAGCTTGCGCTGCATCCTCAACAACAAATAGATTATTGTCTTTTGCGATTTTAAGAGCTCTATGCATATCAGGCGCTCTACCGTTAAGAGCAACAATCATAATTGCTTTAGTTTTTTTAGAAATCTTTTTTTCAACCTCATCTAAGGAAAGACATAATGTGTCTTTCTCAATGTCTACAAAAACAGGTTTTGCATTCGCCATAATAACCGCATTTGGAGAAGCTACCATTGTCATGTCCGGCACGATGACCTCATCCCCCTCCCCAATTCCTAATGCTTTAAGTGCGAGATAGAGACTTACGGTTCCATTAGTTACGACAGAACAATACTTACTCCCTGTAAAATCTGCGATCATCTTTTCAAATCTTTTTGTCTCGTCAGCCTCAGTTATCCATCCGGATCGCATCACCTTAATTACTTCTTTTTCTTCTTCCCTGTCAATCCAGGGATCCATCTGTCTAATAATCTTCATACATTAAACGCTTTTAAGCGTGTAGATACAGTTTAGTCCGTTTTCAAAAACTTTCTTATATCCAACTTTAGACAAAAAAGGCTCTATGTAATCGTATTCTATAGCTTTTCCCCCGCCTTTATGGTGTTCAAATGATTCGACACATATTAGAGTCGGCCTAAATTTATCCCAATCGTTGCTTTTAAGCACTTCCAAATCATAACCCTCTGTATCCACAGAAATAAAATCAATCTTTTTGTTTTTGCAATATTTTGAAAATATACTAGAAAGACTCTCTATTTTAACTTTTATTGTGTCTACCAATCTGTATCCTTGTTTTTTGTACTCCCCTGCCTCTTTTTTCGAAAATGTAGAAAGCGTATCCGGAACAAATTTATAA
This sequence comes from Candidatus Levyibacteriota bacterium, assembly GCA_030651475.1. Taxonomy (GTDB): domain Bacteria; phylum Patescibacteriota; class Microgenomatia; order Levybacterales; family UBA12049; genus JAUSEW01. Next base: position 70,566 of record JAUSEW010000027.1, on the reverse strand, counting down.
AAAACCAAACTCGATTCCCCATTTCCCACTCCAATATTAAGATTTGTATCTCTATTCCTTTCAGCTAAAAACTTTTCGTAATTAAGTGTATCTGGTTCTATATTTATTCCGCGCCATCCCTTTTGGTAAAAACGATAGGTATTGCTAAAGCGTTTCGGATCATAAGCTCCTACGTCTACATAGAAACCTCTTTTTTTATTTTCGAGAAGCTTATCGATTATCAAATCTTCGCCCTTCTGGCTATAAGATCCTTTTATTAATTGCATTAATAATTTATTTCTTAATTCGCTTATAGCGAATGAAAAAAAAGTTTTGGGACCGTAAATCTTTAATTTTTCGATAATATTTTTCATCTTTTAAATACTTTATTATCAAACCAAGCATTATATCTGAACTCATACGGATCTAAAAATAAACCATTTCTTACGGCATTAAATATTTCCAAAAATCCATCCTTAACAGTTATTCTTGGTTTCCAGCCTAGTTTATCCATAATTTTATTTGCTGATACTCTATAGTCCCTCTTGTCGTCTTTCCCGCTTTCATTTACTTCAATCTCAAACTGCGGATTAAATTTCTTGGCAAGTTCTATAAGATAAGCCTTTTGGATATTCTCTCCGACAACATTAAAAATCTTCCCACTTATTTGATTATTACTTGACTGTAAAACCGTTAGGAATGCATTGCTTACATCTTGGACGTGAAGAAATGGCCTCCACGCGTTTTTATTATATATGGAAAATTTACCACTCACTGCAGTCTCTCTTGCTACTTCATTTACCATTAGATTAAATCTCATTCTTGGAGATAATCCGAATATGGTAGCAAGTCTAAGAACGGTTGGATGAAAATTATCAGAAGTTAACCCTAAAATAAACTTCTCCGCTTCAATTTTTGTCTCCGCGTATAAAGAAAGCGGGTTAAGCTCCGATTCTTCCGTAGCCTTTTCATTTGCTTTAGAAATTCCATAATTACTGCATGTGGATACGAAAATGAAGCGTTCTACGCCGTTTTCTCTAGCAAGACTCGCTAATTCCCCTGCTGCTTTATGGTTAATTTCTTTCGTAACCTTTGGATTTTCCCTGCAGGCAGGTTCCCCGACCAATGCAGCTAAATGAATTATGCTATCTACACCGTTAACTGCAATTTTAAGCCTATCGCTATCCCTCACGTCTCCCTTCAAAATCTCGAGATTCTTGTTGTTTACGAAAGAAAGCAGACTTTCTCCCCCAAACATAAATCTATCAAATACTCTAACTTTAAATCCCTTATCCAGTAAATCTGCAGTCAATACGGAACCTATATAGCCTGCTCCGCCAGTTACTAAGATTTTTTTCATAAGTTGTTTTTTTTACCAAAAAATGCAGTGCTACAATAACCGATTCCACCGGCAACTAGCTCTGCAAAAAGCATTACCATCATAGCACAAAATAGAATAGGATGAAATATAATCTTTTCGGGATTTCTATAGAATGACGACCTTAAAAAGGATATCGTCTTTGGAGAAAAAGTGCTAATTTTATTCTTGGATATATAGTTTCTTGCTCCTTTTGCATAGTAATATTTTTTTTTCAAAAGTTTCCATAAGGACAACGTTCCTTCGTTATGCAATATGAAACTTTTTATTCTTCCAATATCAAACTTTTTACTTACTCTGTCTGACAGATCCCAATCTTCTGGCCCCGTAATGGTTTCGTCAAATTTTCCTAATTCATTAAAAACTTTTTTTGAATAAAAACGCGCTGCTTCCATAGCAGTATCTCCTACATAAAAGCTGCGTTCAAAAGCCTTAACCTTCGCCCAAAAACCTTTCCCAAATGATTCTTCCGGAATAATTACTCCCCCAAAAGATGAACTTTGAGCTATTTTAACGCATTCTTCGATTACTGTCGGCGTTAACTCCATATCCGCGTCCAAAAACAATAAATATTCTCCCTTACCTTTTTGCGCGCCGAAGTTTCTTTGAGCGCTTCTTTCCGGACCTTTATTAAATACAAAATCTGCGTATTTTTTCGAGATAATCTTTGTCTTATCCGAAGAATTATTATCAACTACAATAATTTCAACAAATTTATATGCTTGCCTTTTCAAGCTTAAAAGAAGTTTTTCGATAACAGATTCTTCATTCTTCGTTGATATAATTGCAGAAACTAAAATATTTTTCATTAGATCCTAAGTAAACATTATACTATTAAACTGAATGAAAATACATAAACTAACGCTTGATCCCCTTACTGCGTATGCTATAATTACGTGTAAATAAATATATATTAAATGTTAATTAAGATAATTAATAGCATAAGTCATATTCTCAAATTTTTATCAAAGAAGATTTTTCTTAATTTTGACTTATTGCTTTTGTTATTTCTTGTTTTCCTTAGCTTCAGTGTTAGGTATATTGTGCTCTTTAGCCAACCATCCTACGGTTTATATTCCGATGATGCTATCTATATGGACATTGCAAGAAGCTTGCTTGATGGGGATTTTGCAAAAATTTTTCATCCGTGGTGGAGTCCGTTTTTCCCAATAGTATCTGCTCTTTTCCATTTCTTTGTACAGGATTGGGGATTGACTGGTCGAATTGTATCTTTGGTTTTTGGATCTCTACTTATTCTACCAATATATCTAATCTCAAGGGTTTATTTTGGCCGAATTACCACAATCTTAATATGCTTTTTTGTCATATTCTTTAAATCTCTTGCGTATAGTTCTACCCAAGCACTTACGGAAGCATTACTTGTTTTTCTAATATGGATGGGGATTTATTTATATTTAAAGTGCTTTCAAACAAAAAGAAATATTTTTGCTTTCTTTTCCGGAATATTTTTAAGCTTTGCAGCGCTTACTAAAGCTGAAGGGATTTTTATATTTACGAGTTTTCTTTTCACATCAGCAATGTATCTTGTATTTTTCTTTCTAAAAAATAAGGTATTACATAAACAAATTGCCTTAATCTCTATTTTTATACTTTTAGGATTTTCCATTATATATTTACCTTATCAAATAGCAATGCAAAATAAATATAAACAATCTGTTCCTCTCGCAAAAGCGTCTGCGGCTGCACAACTACACAGTCCTTTTAATTTTAATACTGCAAAAACTTCTACTTGGGCGCAGGATTTTTTTAGCACAGAGACATTTAATGTCAAATCTGAATTTGGCAAAGGATTTTTCTCTATTTTAACAAAAACTCATGAAGCGTGGTTCCGAGATGCCAATACCAGATTCGACTATTTCTCACAAACCTATCTATATAAAAACTTTTCTGCGGTTGGCATGCTTGCCTTTTTCTTTGGAGCGATATGGATGCTTTTTAAAACTCGCGATTATAATACATTTACATTTCTATTCCTGGTTCCTTTGATTTTCTTTGAAATTGTCATGTTTTTTGCTCCCAATGGGGATGAAAGATATATATACTGGCTATACCCGCTTATACCTTTAGGCATAGCTTTTGGATCAATCAAGTTGTCTTACATACAAAAAAAAATAATGAAATTTAATATTGTAAGTCTAATATTGTTTTTTATTGTGTTTTTATCATCAAATGCTTTTTACACGCCATCGATCCTAAAGGAGATAAAAAATACATCAATTAAAAAATCTACCATTATTAGTCAGGATGAATGGTTAATGAAAAATGATCCAGGGAAAAGACTTATGTCAAAGCATGAAGCATATGGCTTTTACAGCAAAAGTCTTATTATATATACGCCTGTTGTTTCGGATTTAAACGAATTATTGACTTATGCTCATTTGCAAAAAGCCGACTACATTATTGCAACTCCAGGCGAATTGCATCCTGCTGTTTTATTTCTTTCAACTAACCCCAAAGATTATCCCGGACTTAAATTAATTAACGGGGAACAAGATGAGCAATTATATAAAATTATATACCCCAACTAGGGCTTAAGTATCGTCTTGACTTCTTTGCCCATTGTATGTGAAAATGCACATTAATGCTTAAGAAGAATAAAAAATGTATTATCTGTAGTAATCCACGTCTTATTAAATACTTGGATCTTGGTAAAATCGCGCTTGCCAATTCTTGCCTAAATAAGGCGGGTCTAAAACGCCCGGAGCTTAAATTCCCGCTACGGGTTTATTATTGCCCAGCGTGTCATCTGGCGCAGCTTAAAGATTGGGTCGATAGGAAAATGCTGTTTGAAGACTATGCTTATTTTACCGGGGCATCACAACCGTTACATGAGCATTTTAGAAAGTACGCTGAAGATGTTTACAGAAAATTTCCTACCCAAACAAAACAGTTCATTCTGGATATTGGCAGCAATGACGGCATACTTCTTAAGCATTTTCAAAAATTAGGCGCTAAGGTATTAGGCGTTGATCCGGCAAAAAATGTTGCTAGAATAGCCAGAAGAAATGGTATTGAAACCAAAGCTCTGTTTTTTAATCTAAACGTTGCCAAAAATATTGTGAAAGAATACGGTCATGCCGGTATAATCACCGCCAATAATATTCTAGCCCATACAAACAACTTGCATGGAATAATTGCAGGCGTGAAAAAATTGCTTGACGAAAAAGGCATTTTTATATTCGAAGTGCAATATTTAGGCGATTTAATTAAGAAAAATGAATTCGATAACACCTACCATGAGCATATCTGTTATTTTTCACTTTTCCCCTTGGTAAAGCTTTTGGATATCTGGGGATTACAAATATTTGATGTTGAGCGTGTTGATACTCAAGGCGGATCTATACGCGTATTCGCCGGACATAAGCCCTTATTGTTCCCTGTTAACAAAAGAGTCCTGAAAATGCAAAACCTTGAAGAAGAAAACGGCCTCCATAATCTTAAGACATACAAGAAGTTCGGCACTGTTCCGCAAAAAATCAAGAAAAAACTATTGAAACTGTTGATCGGTCTAAAAAAACAAAATAAAAAAATAGTAGGTTATGGCGCAGCTGCCAAGGGCAATACCTTACTTCAATATTGCGGGATTGGAACAGAGATAATTGACTATATTGCAGACACGACCGCATTTAAACAGGGAAAATTTACTCCAGGCACACACATTCCTATATTACCGCCTGAACACATCAAAAAAAATCTTCCCGATTATGTTTTAATTTTGGCATGGAATTACGCTTCCTCAATTATGAAAAATGAGTCGTGGCTAAAAAACAAAAACGTTAAATTTATAGTGCCGATTCCGAAGGTAACAATTATATAGAGTGTTTGCTACGTTTAAAAAGCTTGGTCTCAAATCCCAAACGAGTCCAAAGATACTGCGCTAAAACGTCAAATGTCTGAAAGGTATATTTAACAGACTCCCTAATGCTAATCGAACTATGTTCGTGAGCATAATCACCTCTCACAGGAATCTCCCCTACTTTTAAATTATGGTATGCGGCAAGAGCGATTATCTGAAAACTAAATAAGTGATCATTGGATGTATGTTTTAAGTCAGCTTTGGTCAAAAGCCGCCGGCTGTAGATGCGAAAGCCTGTGTGGAATTCGGAAAGCGGCAACCGCAGGATTAGACGATCAAGAAAACTCAAGCCGATATTCGCCAAATACTTAAGAAACGGCATTTTATCTTTTAAGGGAAGATTTAAATCTGTAAATCTCGAACCTAAGATAAAATCATAACCTTTTTTCATTTTTTGAATTCCCGGGATGATACCCAAAGTACCATACTGTCCGTCTCCGTGGATTTCCACCATATATTCCCCACCCATTTCAAGAGCTTTTTGTAATCCATATTTAATGTTACCTCCGTATCCTAAGCGCGGGTGGGAAAAATATGGAATACCAAGCTTTTCGGCAATAACGCCAATGTTATCTCCACTCTCGTCATTGGAAACAATGATGCTATCGAAAACCCCTTCCGGTAAACTGTGATAGAGGTCTTCCAAAAAAGATGCGTGTTTGTATGTCAAGATAATCCCGATTACTTTTGGGCTTTTGATAGTAGTCTTCATTACTTCAATTATACAGCTTTCTTTTAAACAAATGTATCAAAGATTTTTAGTCTACCGCTATTGGGAGGAAACGGTTTTGCTTTCCCACCACATCTAATTAGACATAACATAACCAGATATTATATAATTTAAAGCGAATGAAGAAGCAACACAGAGAATTATTACTGCAAGATGCGATAGTTTCCGTAATCGTCGTCACAGAAAACGACGAAGACATTGTGGGAAATAGGTTAAAAGAGATAAATAAAGAACTTTTGAAACTTGATGTAGATTACGAAATTTTGGTCGTTGATAATAATTCTTTGGATAACACAATACAGGAAATAAGAAAAATAGGAAAAACTATTCCCTATATTAGAACTTTAAGGCTGTCTAAACAATACGATAAAGAAATCGCTCTAACAGCGGGACTTGATAACTGCATCGGAGATTACGCTATTTTATTTAATATATATTTGGATCCGCCGGAAATGCTTGCTGTTTTGACAAATAAGCTTTTGGAAGATTACGACGTTGTAATCGGAAAACCGTCAAAAGATATCACAAGATACGGATTCTTAAGCAGTCTTTTTTTGAGAATCGTAAAAAAAATCTCCACCCACGAATTTTATTACAGCCAAAATTATTTAATTGCGTTGAATAGAAAAGCAATCAATTCTATAACTCGCACACGAAGAAAAAGCAGAAATTTTAGCTATATCAACTATCTAATTGGGTTTAAAAAGTGCGCAGTTGATTATAAACCTTTAAAGACCTTCCGTTACAAACTAAAGAAAGAAAGCTTTCCCGTACTTCTTCTCAATGTAGCTGACATAATTATTTCAAACTCATTTAGGCCAATGAGAATATTTAGCTTTTTGGGAATGCTATTTAGCTTACTTTTTATAATCTATATCTTTATTATAGTTTTACTTGAATTATTTTTTGGGAAAAATATTGCTCCGCAGGGCTGGATTAGCGTCGCTACGGTTTTAGGCACTATGTTTTTTCTATTATTTTCCTTATTAACTCTAATTTCCGAATACATTATAAGAATAATGAATGAGTCCCGAAATGAACCGCTTTATTTTATAGCTGATGAGATAGACAAATCAGTAATTCTTAGAAAAAAACGAAACGTAAATGTGGTTTAGCTTATGTTATCTGCTTTAATAGGCTATAGTGGTTTTATTGGTGGAAATCTTATCCAACAAACAAAATTTGACGATTTATATAATTCCAAAAACATTAAAGATATAGGGGGTAAAAACTACGATTTGGTAGTAAGCGCCGCAACTGCGTCTTTGAAATGGCAAGCAAATCTCGAACCGAAAAAAGACTGGGAAAAAATTGAGAAATTTATTGATTGCTTGAAACATATTAAAACAAAGCTTTTTATCCTAATATCGACAGTGGATGTATATCCAAACCCCTATAACGTAGACGAAGATACTCTGATTAATCCTGCAAAACTCACTCAAGGGTATGGACGTAATCGATATAACCTTGAAAAATTCATAGCAAAAACGTTTCCTAATGCAATTATTATCAGATTGCCGCAAACTTTTGGCGAAGGCCTTAAAAAAAATGCTGTTTTTGACTTAATATACAATAACCGCTGGGATTTAATTCATAAAGAAAACAAGTTTCAGTGGTACAATTTGGAAAATATCTGGAAAGACATACAGCTCGCTATAAAAAATTCCCTTAAGTTAGTTCATCTAGCCGTAGAGCCTCTTTCCGTAAAAGAGGTTGCTAAATATACGCTTGATTTGGATTTTACTAATGTTACGAAAAATCCGCCTGTAAACTATAACATGCTCACCAAATACGGTTATTTATATGGGTCAAAAACTAAATACCTATACGATAAAGAAGTAACATTAAGTGAACTTAAGGAATTTATAAAAAGCAAAATAAAATGAATATAGCAATCTCAAATATCGCCTGGAACAAAGAAGAAGATGGGGAAATTGCAAAGATATTGAAAAAATACAAAATTTCCGGAATAGAAGTTGCCCCAACAAAAATTTGGAAAAATCCCCTTGAGGCAAACGATAAAGAGGTAAAAAGATATAAAAATTATTGGCTAGATAATGGCATTCGTATTATCGCTATGCAATCTCTTTTATTTGGTCATCCGGAATTAACCATATTTGATTCTAAAGAAACAAGGGCAAAAACCATAGACTACATTTCTCGTATTATCCACTTATCATTTCTTTTAGACTCCAGAATAATGGTATTTGGATCTCCCAAGAATAGAAAAGTTAATGGGTTAGAACATAATAAAGCTTTAGGAATCGCCTGTGAATTTTTTTACAAAATCGCAGAAATTTGCCGACCATATAATATATTTTTCTGCATTGAGCCAAATCCTCCGCAGTACGGTGCGGATTTTATCCTCAATACCAATGACGCAATAAAACTGGTAACAGCAGTTAATCATCCCCATTTCAGACTTCATCTTGACACAAGCACTATGACGATAAATAGAGAATCCTACGAAGACTCTATAAAAAATGGCTTAAGCATCCTTAAGCATTTTCATATTAGCGAACCATACCTTGAACCCATAGAAAAAGAAGGGAAAGTTGATAATGGAAAAATTGCCGCAGTTTTAAAAAAACTGAATTATAACGATAATAAATGGATTTCTATAGAGATGCGCTCATCCGATAATGATTCTAACATAGAACGCGTTGATAAAGCACTTGCATTAGTAACTGGAATTTACAGATAATACAAATAGGAAAAATTATGTTAAGGCAAACTAACTGGGAAATACCACCCTACGCTTTGCTTGAGTTTAAGCCAAAAGAAACAAAATACTGCATTTGTATTCCTGTTGTAAACGAAGGAGAAAAATTCAAACAGCAATTGATAGCAATGAACAAATATGCTTCTCTGGTTGATATTATCATCCTTGACAAAGGCAGTACCGATGGGTCAACAGACGCTAATTTTTTAAAAAAGAATAAGGTCAGAAGCTTATTGGTGCTAAAAGAAAAAGGAAGACAAAGCGCACAACTTCGGATGGGATTCGCATACGCTTTAGAACAAGGATACGAAGGCGTGATTACCATAGACGGCAACGGAAAAGACGGTATAGATGCCATACCCGATTTCGTTCGCGCCCTAGATGAAGGATTTGATTATGTTCAAGGATCCCGCTTTATTAAAGGCGGCGTATGGGTAAACACCCCTCTTCTTCGAGCTATTGGAATACGTTTTCTTCATGCGCCTCTTTTAAGTCTTGCAGCGCGTTATTGGTATACTGATACCACTAACGGCTTTAGGGCATATAGCAAAAAGTATCTGCTTCACCCAAAAGTTAAACCATTTAGGAAAATTTTCGATAGATATGAATTAATATTCTATCTTACAGCAAGAGCCAATCAGCTTGGGCTTAAGACTAAAGAGATTCCTGTTAGCAGAATTTACCCAAAAGGAGAAATTCCTACAAAAATTACAGGCATAAGGGGAAACATGGATTTGCTATTTACTGTATTAAAAATTCTTGCAAATGCTTATAATCCTTAGTTAAAATCCGGATTCTGTCTTTTAATCTCATTTATAGCATCATAGATATTGTCTATTTTACCGCCCATGACAATATGAAAATTTTTTATCCCGTAGTCTTTTCTATATAAAATCGGCCGCCTATCATTATCCTCATTTTCAATCAAAAGAGTCTTTGTCTCCCATATCGAACCTAAATGCTTAAGCCCTTTCAGGGATGGTATATATCTTTGAGCATCTTTCATCATAAATGCAAAATGCGAGTCTTTTTTAAAACTTGATAGCTCAATTCTTTTTTTACCTCTACGTTTATTATCTAGATCTGACCATGCAAAACGTGGAGTATAACGAACATGATGCAAGGTATGTAATTTTTTATCAGGAAAAGGCATTATAGAAAAAAATGGACCGTCCATTATCGTTACCCCGAAATTTTTTAATTCTTTTGGCATTCTAATTAAAGGCATCTCTGTAAATTCATGTTTAAAAGGAAGAAACGGTAAATTAGAATTATTAAGTACCGTATTTATTTGCGAGTAAGTGCAATTAAAAACATGCTTCCCTGTTATGTAATTATTGTTTTTAGTGACAATACTTATGTTTCCGTCTTTTTGTTTACTTATCTTCGTAACTTCCGTATTGTATGAAATTTTTACGCTCGCCTTTTGCAGTTTATCTTTCAACAGCTCTCTTAATATTCTCGCATTATATACGACTTCCTCAACGGCAAAAACCTCCTCTATTAATCTTTGATCAAACAGCCTTTTTATTTTTTCGGGAGCTGGCTTAATAGGAGAACCTACTTGATTGCAAAATTTTAGAAATTGAGAACTTGTCACTTTTGAATTATTGGAGGCTATAGCATAAGCCATCGTAAAATTATCTTCTATTGCCTCTTTAAAATTCGCACTAAATTGAGCGAAATTTACATGAGACCTTAATGCGGTAATAAAGCTTCTCGGATAATGATAACCATTATGTACTCGCGCCTGATTATTATACGAAGCCTTTGTTAAAAGATCTTCTTCTTTTTCAATAATGAGGACTTTGTCAAAATGTGCACGCAAAAATAATGCCAGCATACAGCCATAAAAACCCCCTCCAATTATCACCACATCGAATTCTTTATTATCTAAAAACTTCATTGAAACTTAAGTAGAATTATAACATAATAATATTCTCCCGTAATGGAATTATCAAAAATATTCTGTTAATATTGAAAGGATGAAGAAGAAAAAAATTCAACAGATATTAAGCAATGTAGTTAAACCCATATTGGAATTAATGAGCAGAAACAAAATTTTAACATTAATTCTTTTTATTGCTTTCTTTGTTCGGATACTTGGACTTTATCCCAACTTCATAAATCACCCTGATGAAGGATGGGTGCAAACATATTCGGAAAAATTATTCTACAACATTATTGCAAAAGGCGATTTTAATTCTTATACATATAAATACGGGTCATTCATTTTTTATCTTGCGGCCATTCCGTATTTCCCAATTATATTTATCTCCTATCTGATGGAAGGAATACAGAGTGTATTTTTACCTTTTAACATAACCTATTCGATGCCTTCATTTATCGAATACGTTGCAAAGATTGGATATAGTCAACACCAAACGCTGATATTCTGGTCTCAAAGAGCATTAGTTATGCTTTTAGGAACAGCAAGCGTGCTTATTCTTTATTTAATAGCTAAGAAGCTTTTAAATAAACCGATTGCGCTTTTAGCTGCTTTTTCCTTTGCTATTTTTCCGTTTCACGTTCGCGATTCGCATTATCTCACAACAGATGTGCCCGCAACATTCTTTATCTTGTTAGCTATTCTTTTTATGGTCAATCTTTTTAAAACAGGTAAGTTAAAATGGTATCTTCTTTCAGGTTTTATGATCGGATTTTCAACTGCTGTTAGGTATTTTCCTGTTGCTTTACTTGTTTATCCCATTGCAATTCTTCTTGATAAACAGAAAAACAAAATGTGGCCGTTAAGAATTATACTTGGTTTTATTGCAGTGCCCATTGGAATCTTCGTCGGCTTACCCTATCTTTTCCTAAACTCCCAAAGTCATATCATCTTTCAGCAAGATATGGAAAAATGGGTTTTGCCATGGTATAGCACGACTATATCAACTTATGTCTCGTCCCTTGCATCTTTTGTTCTGTCTAACGGACAAGGCATATTGCCAAACATTACAACTCTTACGCCGAATGAATTCCTTCCCTATTATGCGAGTTTTATTTTCTTCAAGGGCTTAGGACAAATACCAACAATTGCTTCCTTGATCGGCTTAGGAATAACTTTACTAAAGTTTCCAAAACAATTTATATTTTTATCAATAATCCCATTTATTACTTTTATTTACATTAGCTCTTATATGCACGCGCAATATGAAAGACTGGCAATACCCATCACGCCATTTTTAGCTTTATTTATTGGCGTTTTCATCCATACTTTCTGGAATCGGATAAAACAGTTTAATACTGTTAAAGCAAAAGTTATTTTCGGAATAGTTTGTCTTTCTGTTTTTTATTATCCCTTTACTCAATCTTTCAGCTCAAGCTGGGCTTGCGGACAAAAAACAGTTTATCAGCAAAGCCAAGAGTGGATTGCCGATAATATGCCTTATAATCCAAGGGTTGCATACAAAACATATATTTCTTTTCCTTCGAAAGACTTTGATAAACTGATAGAGATTAAGCCTACTGAAAATTTTTCCCTCGAAGAAGTACGCGATACGCACTCTGACTACGCATTTATAAATAAAAGTAACGCATTGGGATATTACGCTTATAGATTTGACACTGATTTTTTTATTCCCCCATCAGATATCTATGAAAATAATTTCGTTCTCTTGTCTTTATATGAGTACGAAACAAGAGCAACGCTGCTAAAAGAACTGTCAAAACCAGATATGTGCGCTCAAGATAATCTTTTATTTTATAAACTTCCTCCTCTGCTACCCGAATCTAAAAACTTAATTAAAAACTTTTCATTTGAAACTATAAATGACACGAATTTTTGGCATCTTCAGACCTATTCAATTCCTTCCAAGAAAGTAGAGATGTTATATGCCAAAAATGAAGGCATTGAAAAAGGTGCATTAGAGTATAGATGGGAAAATATTTTTTTTACTGCGCCAAAAATAGTTTCTCAAAGAATCAACGTTACAGGTGGAAAGATATATACATTTTCGGGTTGGATAAAATCCAATCAAATTCTTAAATCGAATGAAAGGGATGGATTTTTAAGAATAGACTTTTATAAAGACCCGGAAAGCAAAATTATTTTGCCAGGTAATGCGGTTGCTCTTTCCCCAAGAATTTATGGTGACCCGGAATGGAAAAAAGTATCAGTTTCTGCAATTGCTCCAAATGGCACAAGCTTCGCTATCGTCTCCCTAAATGTTACTGCGACAAAATCATCAGGGTCATTTTATTTTGATAATCTCCAATTTTTTGGACCTTGACAATGCTATTGCCTAGATTCATAATCGATTATATTAATAATACTCAAATAAAAAAAAGCGCATTGCATATACTTATAATATTATTTTCGTTATTTATTTTTCCTATTGTACAGACTTCATTTGCAGAGGAATCAACTCAATCTACCATAATTAAATATGACCTTGCTTATCCAGGTATTCTTCCAGATAATCCCTTATATAAACTGAAGGTTGTTAGGGATAAAATAGTTGCATCTTTAATATCAGATCCTAATAAGAAAATCGAATTTTACCTACTCCAAACAGATAAAGGAATTCTAGCGACAGCAATGCTTATTGACAATAATAAGGTTGACCTTGCCCTACAAACAGCTTTAAAAGCAGAAAATAACTACACTTTATTAACTCAGCAATTATATAAGTTTCGCCAAAAACCAAATGCTAATTTTTTTAAAAAATTAAAAACAGCTTCGTTAAAACACCAGGAAGTGCTCGCATCGTTAATTAAAAGAGTTCCCGAAAAAAATAAACAAGCCTTTACAAATATTATTTATTTCTCACAAAGAAATCTTGAAACAATAGAGGAGTATAGGATAAAACAATAGAATCTTCCGTAAGCTTGATCAAGCCTTATTTTCAAACTTTGATCCTTTTGCAAATTTAATCACTAATTTAGAAACATACTCTATATCTTTTTGAGACAAAAGAGGATGGAGAGGAAGAGTTACGACTCGATCTCCTATATACTCCGTATTGGGTAAACTTACCTTACAGTTTTTGTATGCGGTCATCGTATGCACCGGGATGAAATGCACGGAGCACTGAACACCATGGTTTGCCATATCTTCAATGAATTCATCCCTATTCTCAACAAGAATGGGATAGAGATGATTTCCCGTATTACTCAATCCCAAAAGTTTATTGTAGTAATGAACTAAATCTGTTCTTTTTGTCTGCAGAACAGGAAGCCTTCTAAGCTGAACTCTCCCAAGAGAGGAATTTAAATCGGTGGTATTTAATTTATAACCAGGAAATTCTATATCGTATCTCCACTTGCCTTGATTATCGTATCTTTTCCATGCATCTTTAGACATACCGTGAAGCCTAGCCTTCCTAAGCCAAATAGCCAATTTCTCATCGTCTGTTGTTATCATACCACCCTCTCCCGTTGTCATATTTTTGGTTGCATAAAATGAGTAAGCTGTTAGATTTTTTGAAGCCTCGCTTTTTGGAATAAGATGGGCACTATCTTCAACGACGGGTAATTCGTAATTTATAAAAGCTTTCCTTCCCGCATAATGAACAGGCATAATTGCTTTAGTTTTTTTTGTTATAAGTCTCTCAACGCTTTTGGGATCAAGAGTAAAATCATCTTTTTTTATATCTGCAAAAACTGGAATTGCTCCAGAATGAACAACTACGTTAACTGTCGATGCAAATGTAAAAGAAGGGACAATTACTTCATCTCCTATGCCAATACCTAGAGCTTTGAGACTTAAAAAAAGTCCTGCCGTGCAGCTATTCAAAGCGACGGCAAATTTAGTTCCAACATAATTTGCAAATTCTTCTTCAAAGGCTAAAGTTTCCTCTCCCATAGTCAACCACCCGCTTTTAAGAACTTTTACAACGCTTTCTATTTCTTCTTTTCCTATTACGGTTTTTGAAAATGAGATCATAATTTAGTTTTTAAAAGATGTAAAAATTTTTGACAGATCTTCCCTTACCATCTCGTCACTAAAATGATTCGCGTGCTGCAGGAGTGTTTTAATTATTCCTTCAGAATCTTTCAATTCCAAATTTGAATTTTCTGCAATAAAAATCTTTTTATTTAAAGTTTTCGTTAGATTTTCTTTTTCTGTAAAAAGTTCCTCGCTAAACTTTTCCCCAGGTCTTAATCCCGTATAAACTATTTTAATATCTTTTTGAGGAACAAGACCTGAAAGTTTTATCAAAAGTTTTGCTAAATCTACTATTCTTATCTGCTCTCCCATATCGAGTATGAAAATTTCTCCGCCTTTTCCAAATACGGTTGCCTGAAAAATAAGCTGTACAGCTTCAGGTATGGACATAAAGAATCTTTGCATATTCTTATGAGTAACTGTTACGGGACCACCCTCACTTATTTGTTTTTTAAACAAAGGCAAAACGCTGCCAAAGCTATCTAAAACATTACCAAAACGAACAGATATAAATTTTGTAAAAGATTTTTTTGAAAATTCAGATACAATGCTTTCTGCAATCCGTTTTGTGGCGCCCATTACATTTTTTGGATAAACTGCTTTATCTGTCGATATTAATACGAAATGCGATGATGTATATTTTTTGGCAATTTTTGCTATAACCATCGTTCCGAATACGTTATTCTTAACCGCCTCACTTGGATTATCTTCCATCAATGGCACATGCTTATACGCAGCGGCATGAAAAATTATATCAGGCTTTTCTTCTTTAAAAACTCTATCTACCTTCACCTCATCCTTTATGTCTCCGATTATGCTTTTTGTGCTTATATTCGTAAATTTTGATTTAAATTCTAAATCCAGATCAAACATTCCATTTTCCCACCAATCATAAAAAATAAGTTTTTTTGGAGAAAAAAGCGCCAATTGCCTGCATATTTCGTGTCCAATCGATCCGCATGCTCCTGTAATAAGAATCTTTTTCCCCTTAAAAAAATTTATTAGGGCATTTTGCTCCATTTGAACCATTTCTCTGCCTATCAGATCGGAAACATCTACGTCCCTGATCTGACTAATCGCAACTTTTCCTTGTATAATATCTAGCGTTCTTGGGATAACTTTAAAAGCTATATTTAGATCTTTACATTTTTCTATAATTTTTCTGATTATTCCTCCTTTCGCAGAAGGAATAGCGATAAACACCTCACTAACCTTATATTTTTTTATCGCCATACGGAGACCATTTATTTGACCCAAAACTTGCACTCCTAAAACTCTTTTGCCAATCTTTCTCAAATCATCATCTATGAATCCAACAACCTCAACCTTGATGCTTTTATGTTTCCTAAGCTCTTCAAGAAGCTCCTTTCCCGCTACCCCAGCTCCAATTATTAATGCTTTAGTCATATCAATTTTTGGATAATTCTATATTTTTTATTAAATTTGATGCTATTTGCGATACATTAAAGTCTTTTGCGAAAACGTTTAGATTATTTTCAAAACTTTTTCTTTTATTTTTTCCGTTCTTAATAAATGCTTCCAACGTCGCTGATAGATTTTTAATATCTCCCGCTGGGAACGTATATCCTATTTTGTATTTTTTTACTAAAAAATGCATATCTCCGGCATCTGAAACAATAACGGGAATTCCTGCTTTTGCACCCTCTGTCAGAGTCAAAGGAATACTATCGCTTCTCGATGGAATAACTAATAAATCCGATTTCGCAAGATATGAAAATATAATATTTTTATCATCTACGTTTCCCAAAAACGAAACTTTTTCTCTTAGTCCATATTCTACGCTTTTTTGGATTAATCTCTCAAGCAGCACTCCTCCGCCCAAAAAATAAACATGGTAATTTATCTCTTTTGGTAGCATCGCGAGCGAAGATAAAAGTATATCGGGACCTTTCACCTTTTCGAGACGTCCCAAAAAAATAAAATTTACCAATCTTTCATCTATAGAAACTTTTATTTTCTTTATATTTCCAAACGATGTCGCTGAAGGAAGAAATGCGCAAATCTTGTTGCTAAATTTAGTAATTTTATTGGCCAAATCAATACCATCTGCAAGAAGAAAATTTGAATTATCAACAGATTTTTTAATCAAATATCCTACGATGGGCAACTTTTGATAAACATATATGTCTGAACCAAGAGCCCATATGCCGTATGGAACTTTTAAGGACTTCTTGATCTGGTATGCCAATATACCAGCCGGAATTGCCCAAAACGCCAAACATAAATCAACCGGGTTTTTCTTAACGATTGCTTCTATATCATTTTTTGACTGAATAAATAATATACAAAGCCTGATCAGATCGAATATATCGTAGAATTTAACTTCACCGAGACTTTTCCTAAGACTTCCCTTACCCAAAAAGTGGATTTTAAGTCTACCATCTAAACAAACTGTTGTTTTCGTAACTGATGCGTTAACAACGAAAACCTGAATATTGTGCCCTCTTTCTGCGAACTCCCGTGCCATATCTGAAACGAAAATTCCAGCATTGCCTCTCTCTTTTGAAGATAAAGGATAGTTGTGGGTTATAAATGCTATTCTCATGGCGTAATATCTGACAATTTGGAAATAATAACTTTTTCAACATTGAATATGCAAGAATTTTTAGAATCAGGATAAATCAATATAAACTTTGCTGGTTTAGCGGCAAAGAAATAAACCAAACGTTTATCTTTTGGCTCTATATCTGTAGTAACCTGCAAAATAGGAACATTATCTGCTTGTCTTTGCCATATAATCCCATCTTCCGAAATATGAACCGTTCCTTCCTTCAATAAATCGCACTCTGAATTATCGTAAAAAAGATCAAGTTTAGTTAGGAGAATATTGTTCTTAACAATAATTTTTAATCCGTTGTTTTCATCTCTCCCCGCTGATACGATATCTACATTACTGTCCTCGTTTAAGAAACCTTCTTTCGCATGCTCTGCGTCATTTTTCCAAATCTTGAATATTGTTACCCCATCTACTTTTTTATCATAAACCGGATTAAGAAAAGTCTCTAAGTATTCATACTGATATCCTTGCAGGGGCCACCCTTGAGAGATCATATCCATTAAGTATTCTCCTTTTCTTGCCGTACCGCTCCAATGGTTATTGTACAAACTAATATCTGTCCTTAGCCGTGGTCGTGGTATATTCCCAAGAGTTGCGGAAATAAGAGCTAACTTGGCATCTTGGGGAGCATTGGAATTCATCCAATCTACGCCTTGAAGATATGCATTTCCGTAACTGTTACCCCATCCTGAAATATTTCTTTCCTTAGCGCCTTTTAACCCGCCAATAAAACTATTAAAATAGACATTTTCATTTGGATGAAGGCTTATTATATTTAATCCTGCTTGCATAAATAACATAATTACAAATATCATTACTGAAACATTAATAACGTAAAGCCTACTTTTTGCGAATATTTTAGATTGGACAATAATCTTCACAATAAAGTTTTTAAGCATTAACGCCCCCAAACCTGAAAGAAGCGCCATTGCGGGAAGAAATTCCATTATTTGTCTATCTCCACCATATATAGATGAGCCGGGAACGCTTACCCTTAAAATTGGAAATATAAACCAAATTAGAAATAGGAAGGAAGTTTTTTTTTCTTCTTTTTTAAATAGAGAAATAGAAGAAATTATTCCTATTGTAGATAAAAAGATTACTATTGGAGGAGTGGTATAAAAAATCCATTGTATTGCATATGTATTCCATCCGAATAATAAATACCCTGACTGATAAATTGCGCCGGTACCAATTCCTTTGTAATATAACACTACAGACAATAAATTCTTAAATGGATCTTGCCACAAGTAAGGCCATGTACTAAAAAATATGGCAAATACTATAAATGGATAAAATACTAAATGGAATAAAAATGTTTTATTCTTTTTAGCAAACGCTATTAGCTTAGAAAATTTAAACTTGCCCCAGACATAAGCAACGAACCAGGGAGAAATTATAAAAGGCAGAAAAACTATATTAAATTTTGTGCCCAACGCAAATCCACAAGAAATACTTGACGCCAGAATCCATTTCCATTTCCTTCTTATTATTCCTTCAAAAAAAGCAAAGATTGTAAGGGTATAGAATGCTGCTTCAGGAGGATCTTTTATGTTGAAATGCACTTCACCAAAAAATAAAGGATACAGAAAGAGAGAAAGAGAGGAAACGATTCCTGCAAAAATTCCGTAATACCTGGCAGAAAAAATATAAACTACAAAAAGCATTAATCCGCCAGTTAAAATTTCGAATAGATGGTATGAGTTTAAGTCATCCATTACTCCTAACTTTCTGTAAAAAACATAGTTTGTAGCTGCTGCTAAAATGTCGCTTAGGGGAGGATGTCCGCTATCATTCTTAAGGAAATATTCAGGAGTCCACCCTTCATATTGGTATCCGCTTGCTTTCAGGTTTGACGTTAACTTTTTCTGTTTTTCCTCATATTCCTGTAAAGCTTTTTTTATATTGGGATACCCTGGGTTTCCCACATGGGGTTTATCTTGAGATAAACCGGAAAAATCTTTTTTGCCAGTAAGAAAATAGTGAAGGTATGCAAAACCTCTTGAGAAATGCAGAGGCTCATCCCAATTCATTCCATAATCTGACATTGTGGAGAATAGAATAAGAAAGTAGGAAAATGTTAGTATAATTCCAAGCAGAATATATTTTCTTACTAAAAATTTCATATGTTTTCTATTATTCGCACAAAATAATTTGCAGTTTTTTGCCAATCATATTGCCTGCTTTGTTCAATCGCTCCATCCCTTAATGTCCTATATTGCTTTTTATTTTCAAAAAGCTTAACCAGATTTCTAAATAATTCTTCCGTGGTATTTTTATTACAGACTAATCCAGTCTTATGGTTTATGACTACTTCAGAAAGCCCAGGAGAATTATAAACAACAGCCGGAGTCCCTACCATTCCTGCTTCCGGAATAGTTAAACCGAATCCTTCCTTAAACGATGGGGAAATCAATGCGTGTGCCCTTGACATTAGTTCAAATTTCTTATTCTCAACCACGAAACCGAAAAAAGTAACCGCATTCTCAAGACTAAGTTTTTTAACCATATCTCTTAAATGTTGTTCGTATTCGCTATTTCCTCTACCAACGATCCACAACTTAACATCGTTATTCCACCTTTTTAATTTAGATAGAGCAAGCAAAGCATCTTCTACTCCCTTAGTCTTTGCCAAACGTCCTACGAAAATTATAGTGGGATTGTTTTCTTTTTTCAAAACCTTGACATTTTTTGGCCTATTTATCCCCATCGGTAAAACTTTTATGTTTTTACGATCCACCCCATTCTTAACCAAATCAATTTTAGTAGAATTGGAGATTGTGATAAAATGAATTTTTTTATAAACTAGTCTAAGATAGAAAATCTCAGTAATCCTTCCGATATAGCCAAAAAATCCTCCGAACATTTTTATCCAAATATCATCCGCAACTTCACAAATTAAAACTATCTTCTTTTCTTTTACATACCACGGTGTAAAAAATGGAAGACCGTGGACCTCGTCAATAACAATATCAAATTTACCCTTGAAGTTTTTTTCATATTCTCGATATGCTAAAAAGTGTACTGAATTAAAAAGATGACGAGCATCGGGATTTCCTTTCCTGATTATCTCTACCCCATCAACATTTTCTTTGGAAAATCCTCCTTCAAATAATGAAGCAAACAAAGTTACATGATGCCCCCACTTAACCCATCTTTTTGCAAGCTCATGAGTTAAAATTTCTGCCCCGCCTGAAGAAGGATTCTTAATATCGCGCCAATTAAATATTAATATTCTCATCCTATGTTAACTCTAAGGTTCAATTCCGGATCATATCTCCATTTTCTTTTATTAGCACTATCGTAATATCTTAAGATTTTTAGCCGGTAAAAAATCGCCAAAGAATCCCAAAAAGTCTTAAATAATGCCGACATTAAGCTTTGAGAAATCAAACTTGTCTCAAAGTTATATTTGATTTCAACGGGAGCCTCAAATATTTTTTTATAACCCAGATTGTAAGCTACTACCAAAATTTCTATATCAAAAGCGAATTCCTTAACTAACAATCTAGGGAAAACATCCCCTATGACCTCCCTTTTGAAAAATTTCATCCCAACTTGCGTATCTCGTACATTAAGGCCAAAAAGTAATCTAATGAAAATTTGAGACAGAAAACTTATTATTTTCCTGCTTAAAGGATATTTAACTCTAGAAGCTGGATGGCGTTTGCTGCCCACTATAATATCCGCATTATGCCATTCAAATTGCTCAAGCATAATCGAAAGCCCATTTGGATTAAGATCCATTCCTGAATCAATAAAACCAACTATGTCTCCTTTCGAATGCACGATCCCATACCTAACAGCGTAACCCTTTCCATGATTATGCTCATAACCTACAACTATGACTTTATTAGAACTCGCTTTTTTTGCATTTTCTAATGTTTTGTCCGCTTGTCCATCGACCACAACTATAATTTCATAATCATACCGTAATTCGTCCATGACATTTTTGATGCGCAGTATATCTTCACGAATCGTTTTTTCCTGCTTGAACGCGGGAATAATAACGGATACCAAATGTTGTCTTTTATTTTGTTTCGCCATAAAGCTTTAGGTAATATAGCAAAAGCAAAATAAGAAGTAAACCCGTAATGCCAAGCGAAATAGCGATTATGTGAAAAAAAGTTTCATGGAAAAACCATATTAATATTCCTTGAAGGATAGCCCCAAAAAGTACAGGAATAAACACTTTTGTTTTTTTAATAGATAAATAGAAATTAGTGCATATGAAAAGCATTGAATACGTAGTTACGTACATTCCAAAAAAGCCAACAAGCGGAGCAGCAAGAATTGTTTCCTCTTTTTTGCTAAAAACATATAGCATGAACTCTGGGAATAAGAAATAGAAAATTGTTAAAAGTGCCGAAGCAACAAAAACCAGCAGTAGAGACAAGACGAATATTGAATGATAACTTTCTTTTTTCGTATGTTTCTGCACAATAAGAGGAAACATAACCGTTCCAATAGGAGCCGAGAAAAAGAAAATGACTCTTCCAATTAGAGAGAGGGTCGCATATATTCCTGCCTGTATCGGATCAAAAAAGTGCTTTACCAATATAATGTCTGTTGAGATAAATGAAGTAAGTCCTAAAAACGCCAATGTTGCAGGACCCGCATATTTGAACATCGTTACGAAATTAATAACAGTTTTTTTTTCGCTTCGATGAAGCAAAAAAGGCAAGCGCAGAAACGTTAAACAATAAGGAATCAAGCCTGCAACGAAAAATGCCAACATTGCGCCACCCACTGCAAATCCAGTAAAAACCAGCGAAACACCAACAACAAACTTTAAAAAAGCTCCTATAAAAATTACTATTGAAAGAAAAATAAAATCCAGCTTTGCCTGAAGCAATGCTTGATTTATGATAAAGATAAAACCCGCGAAAACATTCAGCCCCACAAGAATAATTAAAAACTCATCACTAATCCTAAAAAACTCTCCTATATTGCGACTATATAAGACAAAAATGGCGAAAATTACTGCTCCAACCAGAAAAAGTATTTTGTTCATTCTTAAGAACAATCCCCTCACTGATGCTAGATTTCCCTTAGCAAAATACGATCCTGTAAACCGAACAATGGTTGGAACAATTCCTGCCGCCGAAAAACCAAAAAGCGTAATTATCGATATAAGGCTGGCCAATGCCCCATAATCGGAGAACGTAAGATTTCTACTCATGAAAATGTTAAAAAGAAAATTAAATATATTTGCCGATAATGAACCAAGAAAAATTATTATACTTCCTGAAATAAGGGGATGCGCGATAACCTGATGGATTTTTTTTCTCATAGATTTTTTCGCACGCTATCCCATGAGAATAAGGATCCATCAGGAAGCTTTATTTGGGCTTCTTTGTGGGAAATCCTGCCTTCCTCTTTTGGACTATAAAGAGAAGTTGGAAAATTAAGAAGAACGGCTGGTTCTTTAGAAACTACCATAAAACCGTGAAAAACCTTTTTGGGAATTAACAGAACATAAGGATTATCATCAACCTTCATATGGAAAAGATTGAGTAATCCGTAAGTTGAAGAATCTTCACGATTATCTGCTATTGCCACCATTATTGATCCCTGGATAACCAAAAATCTGTCTTCCTGAACTGTCGGATGATAATGCCATACTTTTTCATCCCTTGCGATTCCACTTGGAGTAACAGAGTAATACTGCATCGCAAATTCTCTACCTTTACCGTAAATATCAGACCAATCCGTTCTAAGAGTCTCAACCAATATCCCGGATTCATCCTTATTAATCTTTAAGGGGTGCATAATGACATCTTGAATGATCGTGGATTTGTCCTTATTTAAAATATTAATAAATTCCATCTTAAGATATGATATCAAATTGTGGCATCCATTACTACTTTTTTGTATACATTAAGGGTTTCTTCTGCGGTTTTTTCCCAGGAGAACTTTTTTGCTTGAATGATCCCTTTTTTAGATAACTCCTCCCCAAGAGTATCGCTCGTAAACACTTTTTTTATACCATTAGAAATATCGTTAATATCGTAAGCGTCAACGTAAAAACCTGCTTCTCCTGTAACTTCTCGTATTGATCCTTCTTTCGTAGTAACAACCGGGCATCCGCATTGCATTGCTTCAAGAATTGGCAAACCAAATCCTTCATATATCGAAGGCATAGTGAAAAGTGTAGCTGAGTTATATAAAGATACTAAATCCTCCGTCTCAACGAAACCCAAACTAAAAATATTATTTCTTCCTTTAGCTAACTCTTGAACTTTAATCAGATCTTGATTCCATGGATTGGTCTTATCGAAATATTTATCGACTAAAGCTTTGCCCGCCATAACAAGAGGTAGGTTTATTTTATTTACCGCTTCTACCAGCCTAGGCAAGTTCTTATTCCATGTCACATCTCCAACGTATAATATAAACTTATCGGGTAAACCAAATTTCTTTTTTACCTTAGCTATTCTACGATCGAAAGGATTAAATTTCCTAAAGCTCTCTGTTGCTGCTAAATATACTACATTTATTTTACTGTCCGAGATGCCAGCTTTCTTAACGATATCTTTCTTCGAGGATTGCGAATCTGTAATTATAGCATCCGCCCTACGTAAGGCGATTTTCTGCAACTGCCATTTCAGTTCTCCTTTTATACCTCTTGGAAAAAATTTCGGAAAAACTAAAGGCGTTAAGTCGTGAACGGTTACTATTGTCTTATATTTTTTGTAAATTGGTAATGTTAAGAAGAATGGTTCAAAATAAGGATAATGCACCAAATCCGTATCTTTGGGTAAATTTTCACCTCGAGTAAAAAAAGTATACTTATTGCGTGGATAATATTGCAATAAGGATTTTTTAAGATTTTCTATATAAAATCCTGTGCCCCGGACTCTATGCGCAAGATTACGAGCGTCAATCAGCGGGGATACGTCAATAGCTATATCCATATCTTTATTCTAGCAAAGCAGGATTTTTTAAGCAAAATTTACTTTTTTTGCGCAATAATTCCAATGTTGCTCCCGACCAAAGGGAAACTAATATTTTGCAGTTTAAATTTATTCAATATATTTAATAAAATATTCTTGATTTTTAAAGATATTGGACTCATGTTCACGTAATAAGAAAGAGGGTAAAAGTTTCTAACATCAAGTGTCTGAATATTTATAAATTGGTGTTTAGAAAATAAAGTGCGTAGGGTTTTCTTGTTAAAAAGGACTATGTGTTCAATATCAAAAATGGGCCATTTTTCTCCAAAGAGTTTTGCAAATATACTATCTGTATTGTGTACAACAAAAAAAATAAATCCTCCGGGTTTAAGAATTTCTCGAACCGATTTAATGAATTTATTTAGATTGACAACATGATCTAGAGTGTGAAAACATAAAACAGCATCAAAATTATTATTCGGAAATTGTTTTTGCTTAAAAACATCGCTAGTAATCCTCTTTTTGAGATATGAAGGCGCCTCGGAAACCATTTTCGGACTAGGTTCTACCCCAAACAAATCTTTTATCCCCCTTTTCTTTAGCGCTTCAAGAAAAAATCCGTTTCCGCATCCTATCTCTAAAATTTTTGGATTTTGGGGTAAGAAAGGTTCTATCCGCTGAAATTCTCTCATGTATGCCTTAATAAGATAAGGGATTTGTTCATCGTAGCTGCAAACGCTCTCTCTGTAGAATTCTGTTATTTTTGAAGGCTCAAGAACAGGGGATGAGAAAATTAATCCGCATTTCTGGCATTTAAGTATCTTATAATGAATTCTGTCTGGAGGTCTGCGCGCCGAGTAAGTAACGCTAGTTATCTGCCTTTTGTTAAATGTAGATTTGTATAAAACTTCTGTACGTTGATTTTTACCGCACAAAGCACATATAATATCAACCATGAAAAGTATTATAGCAAATAAAACTGTTCTTGTTACCGGAGGAGCTGGTTTTATAGGAGCAAATTTGATTAGGCGGCTTCTGAAGACAGGTTATAATATTAATCTTATCGTAAGAAAAAATACAGACCTTTGGAGGTTAGAAAACATAGTTTCTAAAATTAGAGTATACAAAATAGATCTTCTTGACAGCCTAAGGCTTTCCAAAACAGTAAGTAAAATTAAACCGGATATCATAATTCATCTAGCAACTTATAGCAATTACAGAAACCAACAGGCAATAAAACAAATGATTAATCTTAATATCCAAGGCACTCTTAATCTTCTTATGGCAAGTAAGGATATTGATTATGCAATATTTATAAATACAGGTTCCTCTTCCGAATACGGATTTAAAAATAAGCCAATGAACGAAAAGGACTTGCTTGAACCCATAAGCTTTTATGCCGCTACTAAAGCATCAGCTACGCTTCTATGTCAGGTGTTTGCAAGGGAATATAAAAAACCAATCGTAACCCTTAGACCGTTTTCCGTTTACGGACAATATGAAGAGAAAGACAGGTTCATCCCCACTATTATCAAAGCTGCAATTGAAGACAAATCGATAAATCTTACTCCAGGAAAACAACGCAGAGATTTTATCTACATAAAAGATGTTGTTGATATGTATATTAAAACTTTATCCTATGGAAAAAAATTGTCAGGTCAGATATTAAATATGGGAACTGGAATTGAATATACCAATGATGAGGTAATAAAAATGCTTTTTCAAATAACTGAAAAGAAAGTTAAAATAGAAAAAGGCGCATATCCAACAAGAATATGGGACACTCAACACTGGGTTGCCGATATCTCAAAAACCAAAACACTCCTAAAATGGAAACCTAAGTTTAGTCTAGAAAAAGGTCTTGAGGAAACTTATAAATGGTACCTTAAATTATATGAAAAATAAAGACTTAAAAAAAAGAATAATTGAAATATCCTATAAATATAAAAAAACTCACATAGGGAGTTGCTTAACCGCTCTGGATATTATAGAAGAAATATATAATTTGAAAAGAAAAGGTGAAAAATTTATATTATCCGAGGGACACGCTGCTATTGCTCTCTATTGTGTTTTGGAAAAACATGAAAGACGAAATCCAGAATATCTGCTAAAAAAACATGGGATACATGCCGGCAGAGATGAAAAAAATGGCATATGGTGCACGACTGGAAGTCTTGGACAAGGCTTACCGATTGCCTTAGGCATGGCAATGGCTAATAAGACAAAGAATGTTTATTGCATGATAAGCGACGGAGAGGCAGCTGAAGGATCTATTTGGGAAGCATTGAGAATAAAAACAGACAACAATTTAGATAATTTAAAGGTGTACGTAAACCTTAACGGATATGGAGCTTACGGTAAAATTAATTCTATGGAATTAATAAAAAGACTAAAAGCATTTTGCCCAGACATCATCATTAAACGAACAGATGTTCAGCAGCTGCCTTTCTTAAAAGGTCAAGATGCTCATTACTACATTATGACAAATCAGGATTATGAAAAAGCTTTAGAATTATTAAAATGATGGGATTTGATATAAAATACAGACACGAAAGCATGCGGGGATGGTTCGCTTATGAGCTTTATAAAAACATGGTGAAAAATCCTAAAATATGGTTAGTTGTTGGCGACTTAGGATATAAGGTATTTGATCGCATACGACAGGACTTCCCCAAGAGGTTTATAAATTGCGGAGCCGCAGAACAAGCTATGATGGGAATTGCAGTAGGCCTCGCCTTAGAAGGTAAAATACCTATTGTTTATTCAATGAGTTCATTTCTTCTCTATCGTCCATTTGAAACAATTAGAAACTATATTGATTATGAACAAATTCCAGTCAAATTAGTAGGATCTGGAAGAAATAAAGATTATCTGGACCATGCCCTTTGTCATTGGGCGGAAGAAGACAAACAGATAATGAAAATATTTAAAAACATTCAGGCGGAATGGCCAAAAACCTTACAAGAAATTCCGGAAGTAGTTAAAAAGATGATAAAAAGTAAAGATCCGTGGTATATTAATTTAAGAAGATAAAATTATGGCTGTGAAAAAGAAAATATCTGCAATTATTGCCTGCTACAAAGACGAACAGGCAATTCCTATTATGCATAAAAGGCTGTCCTTTGTATTCACAAAAATAGGAGTGGATTACGAAATAATTTTCGTAAATGATGGTAGCCCGGATAATACAGAAAAAGTACTAGAACAATTAGCTAAAAAAGACAAACATGTAATTGGGGTAAATCATTCAAGAAACTTCAATTCTCAAATGGCATTTACAAGCGGGATGGAGATTGCATCCGGGGATGCGGTTGTGCTTCTAGATGGAGATCTCCAAGATCCTCCGGAAATTATAGAAAAATTCTATAAAAAATGGCAAGAAGGATATGATGTTGTATATGGAGTAAGAACAGAAAGAGACGCACCTCTCTATATGTCAATTCTGTATAAATTGTTCTACAGAATATTTCATATGATGTCTTACATTCGTATTCCTCTTGATGCTGGAGATTTCTCCTTGATTGATGAAAAAGTAGTAAAGATAATCAAAACGTTTCCTGAAAGAGATAGATTTCTAAGAGGAATACGCGCATGGGTAGGATTTAAGCAAATAGGTGTTCCTTATATGCGTCCTGAAAGAATGTTTGGAAAAACTACTAACAATTTCCTTAAAAATCTTAATTGGGCATCAAAAGGAATTTTTTCTTTTTCCTATGTTCCTTTAGAAATTATGACTCTTGTCTCGTTCGCTGTTTTTATTATCGCTCTTGTCGCAATGATAGTACAAATAATTTTAAGATTTCTACTGCCAAATACTCCTCAAGGAACAACTACTATTCTTGTTATCGTCTTATTCATCGGCGCGATTCAACTCCTGGGAATTAGTGTTTTGGGACAGTATATAGGAAAAATCTTTGAAGAAGTTAAACAACGACCAAAATATATTGTAAAAAGCATAATTAAGTATACGTCTAAATAGACCCCCAGCAATATAGAGCTCTTATTCCAAATCAAAAAGTGCATATTCTAGCTTATTTGTTCCTAGCGAAAAAATCTTTAGTTAAGAAAAATAAACTCAATAATATAAAAACAAGGGATGAAATTGTGCCAATCGTTCTTGGACTTGTAGATCCAAACTCTATTTTTACGTCATGATTTCCCGAATTAAGCTTGAAAGAAAAAAGTCCATTAGGGGTTACATTTACCTTAACCTTTTTACTATCAACAAACACCGACCATCCTGGAAAATATGCCGTATTTATACCTATTTCCGATTCGTATTTAGTCTCTATGTTAAAATTGTAAAAGCTGCTGGTAATTTTCTTGGACGTTATAACGCCATCCCCTTTTAGAAAAAATGCCTTATTTGTTTGTTTCTTTAAATTCTCATTAAAAAAAATCGTATTGAACGCGTTTCCAGGACTATTAGTTCCATCTATAAAATTAGATCGCGTTATATAGTAAGAATCATCTCTATAGTGATAATACGCTGGTTTTGCGTATTCAATTCCCAAAAGAAAAGTAAAAGCAATCATAATGATTGTCAAAACCCATGACTTCCAATAAAAAACAATACTCCCTGCTAGAAATGAAGCGATTAATATAACAAGGCTTAAAAGTCTCCATGGAAATTGAAAATAATTTACGAGCGGAATGTTGGCCCAAATCGGATAGGAAATTTTTTGCATTAAAAATAAAAGAATTATAAAAGATATTATAAAAAAGAAAATTATTCTATATTCTATTTTTTTCTTTCTAAAAAACATGTATCCAACGTATAGGCTTATAAATACCGCAAAAATATTGGCTACTCCTATTTGGATAGACATTTCTGTAGCCATATTTGTTCCAAAAAAACCTGATCCCCATGAAGGAAAAATTAATTGATATAAATCCGGGAAATTAGTATTCAAATTAAAAATTTCAAGACCGATAACATATTGTTTCTCAAATATAGCGGGTATCCAAAATATTGACGATAATCCAAGTCCAATTAGTATTATGTAGAAAGTATTAAGTATTAAGTATTTACGATTTTTATTTATACCTATTAGGAGAATAATGTAAGAAGTAGAAAAAGCAAAAAACATTAAAGCTAAGATATTATGAGAAAATATAATCAAAGCCAAAAATATACTTGAAATTGCAATATATTTATTTCGTCTTTCTCTAAAGAATTTTGTAATCGACCATAGAAAGGCCGGGAAAAAAGCAAGCGCCCATACCTCTCCTACGGAACCCCTTATATATACATCTACGAAATGGTAAGGAGAAAACGAATAAAATATTGAAGATACTATGCCTCCCAATGTACCCCAAAACTCCTTGCTCCAAAGATAAAAAAATATTCCCCCAATTATAAAAGCAAAAAACATCTCAAGCTTAAAAGCATCTATGAAACTTATACCAAAAATGTGAGAAAAGGAAGCAATGTAGTTTGGCAAAGGATAAACGTAATTAAAAAGCGGCACTCCATATCCGTTATTTAAATCCGGCGCCCAACGAGGATACCAATTACCATCCTTTAAAGCTTTATCAAACTCATAAAATCTTATAATATGATATTCTCCATCATGAGTAGGGGGTAATCCCCTATGGATAAGTGAAAAACCAGCGATAATGGAAAATATAACAACTAAAAGTATTGGGAAAAATTTTTTTGCCATAGCTTTGCTCTTATAGAAAAATATAAAAGAACTGCAACGGATGGAATAAAGGTTACCAAAATTTTAATCAAAGGCGTAGGTCCGAAATAAGTACCAAGGAACATAAATGGAATATAACGTAATAATAAACCAAAAGAAAACGATATGGAAAGATATAGCAAAATTTTATTTTTTGGGACAAGAAACGCGAATGGCAGAAACCATATGGCATACCATGGATAAATCTCTTCCCTAATTGGTGAAAGTAAAAATGCTATTATCATCAATATCGCCGAATAAGAGAATACGCTATCCCATTTTATTTCTGTTTTTCGTATTCTCTTTATAGAAACATATATAAAAATCGGAAGTAAGAATAAAGTTGCATATTTTATAAGTATAGATAGTATTATAAAAATAATTGCCAAAAATATTTTCTTCTTGATCAATAAATAAAAAGCCAAAAGCGCAAAAAATATCATAACTATATCATTGTGCCCGCCCAACAAAGTTTCTATAATTACCAAAGGATTTAGGGCAAATAACAAAAGGGTAGTAAAATTTTTTGATATTTTCCAAATGATAGATATTGTTCCTATATAGAAAATAACTATAAAAAGTTTAAAATTAAAAAGCGTTAGCAGGAAATTTCCAAAACCTAACAGATAAGGAATTCCTGTTAATAATATCCAAACCGGACCATATAAAGCGGTTTTATTGGCGGCATGCATAAAAAGAAGTAATGGATCTTTTGTAAATTCAATAGGCATAATTATGTAAGGGTTTTCGTGATAAAAAAATAAAACTTTAGAAGTTGCAGTATAGTTAAAAATGTCATAGGAAAGCATTGCCGGGTAAGAAAAAAGTAATAATGCTATTGTAAGGATTAAATACAATCTAAAATCTTTAAAATCAAACGAGCTATTTTTACCTAATCGCAAGAGAAGAAAATAGAATGCAAACAATACGAAAATAAACAATATATACAAAACTGTTGTTAATTGTCGCTTGGAAAGAGAAAATTCCGAGTAAATATTATGGATATATAAAAAATTTGGGTCTATAAATAGATAAGAAAAAATTAAAAAACAAAGTAGGAAAAATACGTATAAAAAAATAAAAACGGATTTCATAAATTATTTTTTCTAATTTCAATCGATTTTGAAATTGCTTCTTCCAAATTTAACTTTGTTGGAGAAGATTTTTCAGGCGTCCATTCAAACTTTTCTGGAACTTCATTCTTTAAGAATTCAAGAACTTCTGTGTGCTTTAATGCCGCATTTTTAAGAATATTCTTTTTGTCTTCAATATCCTTATTTTCTTTCTTTGCTAATCCAAGATACAAAGGAGACTGCGCGAAATAGCTATCTGATTTCATTAATGCCGTATAAGCCAGCAAAAACTGTTTGTATTCAAAAAGCGTTTTTGCTTCTACTAAATATTTATCTGATTGTTTTAGATTATAGGCAAACTGTCCAAAATTACCAAAGTACCAGTATTTCATTATCTCCTCCCATACAAGATGAGTTTTGTAAAAAATACTTCCTGGCATTGCGGAAGGATAAGGTAAAACGTAACTAGACTGCGCAAAAATAGCTCGAGGAAAAACTATAATCAATAAATAAATCGCTATTGCGAAGACAAAAAATTTTCCATTCGTCATTTTGAATTTTGTTTGTGCCATTCAAATGCGGTTCTAACAATTGTTTCGATATCTGAATACTTTGGCTTAAATCCTAATTCTGTGTTGATTGTCGTAGGGTCGGCTACTAATCTTTCCGCGTCTCCAGGCCTTCTTTGCGCAATTTTCACCTTAAAATCAATTCCGCTTACTTTTTTCACCATATCTACAATATCCCTATTTGAGTATCCCTTTCCTGTACCTGCATTATAGAAAAATCCCCCCTTATTTTCTTGTAATTTCTCAAGAGCCAACACGTGTGCTTCTACTAAATCCAATACGTGGATATAGTCTCTAATGCATGTACCATCTTCTGTTTTGTAATCATCGCCGTATAAAATAAATTCTGAATTATTGATTGCAGATTTTATTGCATTTGGAATTATATGAGTTTCGGGATTATGATTTTCTCCCATTTTACCGTCTGAAGAAGCGCCTGCAGCATTAAAATAACGAAGACCTACGAAGCTCAATCCATAAATTTCTCTATACCATGAAAGAGCTTTTTCAACCATTAGCTTGCTCTCTCCGTATGGATTCGTAGGATTTCTTGGATGATTTTCCGGGATTGGAATTCGTATTGGATTTCCGTATACTCCTGCTGTTGATGAAAAAATGATAGGAACAGGATTTTTGCTTTTTGCTGCCTCGTCTATTACGTTTAATGCTGCTAAGAAATTATTCTGAAAATAAATGTAAGGATTTTCCATAGACTCTGCCATTGAAATGTATCCTGCAAAATGAATAATTCCCTCAAATTCATTGTTTGAAAATATGCCGGAAACAAAATCTTCTTTATTTAAATCCCCAATAATAAATTCCGCTCTGTTATCAACTGCATATTTGTACCCCCTGGAAAGATTGTCAACGACTACAACCTTATAGCCTTTTTCTAAAAGCAGAGTTGTCATAAAACTTCCTATATACCCTGCGCCCCCAGTTACTAAAATCTTCATAGTAAAAATTTTACTCCTTTATATATTTTAAATACGAAATTGGAAATCTTAAAGCCGAGAAAAAGGCAAACACGAATCCTTGCCAACTATCCATAAATCCCTTATGCCGTATGTAAGTTGTAAAAAACCACCATATTGGAAGTATCAGAATATATTTTACCATAGTCAAGTAATCTTTCCCTAGTTTTTTGTCTTTATATTGTTTTGAAATAAAATCCGTATATCTTCTGAACCGTGATAAATAACGAGAAAAAGTTGGGTCAGCCATATGAGTAAGCGAATTAGTCAGATATTCAACCCTTCCCCCAACAACCGCCTGCTCATGAACGTCTTTTTGAGGAAGTCTTCCTTTTCCTCTCCTATATAACCTTAAAGTGTAATCTGGATACACCCCGCCTTTCATCAGAAATCTTCCTAAAAACCAATTTTTTCTAGGAATCCAGTAGCCATTTACGGAATTTCTAATTTCTAATTTTAAATTTCTAATTTTTTCCTTTATTTCTTTTGCAAGCTCTGGACTAGCTCTTTCATCAGCATCAAGTTGCAATATCCAGTCGCAAGTTGCCATATCTATTGCCATTTGTTTGTTGATGTGGAAGTTTTGCGGATTAGTAGTTATATGAATCCGCGCATTATGTTTTTTGGCAATTTCTATAGTTTTGTCTCTAGAACCACCATCCACGACAATTATCTCATCAGCTATGCCCTCAACCGATGTAAGACATGAATCTAAATTCTTTTCTTCGTTGAAAGTTGCCAGAACAACAGAAAGAGTTTTGTTCATAAGATGATGATACTAGGAAAGCTTTGGTTTTACAAACTTAAAAACCAAAAGAAAGATAGCGACAAAAAGTACAGTAAAAGAAATAATGTCTGATATTAGTCTTAGCTTGGTCTCTTTATATTCTGCTTCAACCAGATAACTTCCTTTGGTTAAACTAAAAGTCATAATTCCCCTATACTGCATATTCTGAAATTCTATATTAAGAGGCTTTCCGTTTGCTTTTATTTCCCAGCCTGGAAAATACAGGGTATTTTCTCCAAACAGAGTATTTTTATTAACTTGTACTTGATATTTATGATAAGTTGATTTCCTATCAAGTTCTTTTATTTTTGCATCTCCGTCAATTACTTCAAGCTGTGCTTTTGGCCTTTTTTCCATAAACCTTATTGACCATATAGGAGCGCTCTCGCCAGTATCCGTGGTGCCATCATAGATACCGCTATAAAAACTCTCTTCCTTTTGCAGATAATCATTTGCATGCCAATAATCTTTATTTGCTACCAATAAACCTACAACAAGTATTATCAATGCTACCTTTTTATATTTATTTGAAATTAAAGACAATAAAATCCCTCCCATCAATGCGCTTAAAAAGACCGTAACGGAAAGGAACCTCCATGGAAACTGAAACTTCTGAAGGGTTGTAATTGTTTGCCAAATTGGATTAGAGGAAGACGTCATTAAAAATAGAGTTACCCAAAAAATAAGAATGCTTCCTAAGCATACAATCCATAATTTATTTCTTTTTTTATACAAATGATAAGCTGCAATAGCGCTGCCGAATACGCTCACCCAATGAATAATGCCTATTTGCTTGCTAAGGGTTATCGCTCCTCCATAGCTCCAGGCTGAAAGAAAAAAATCCTTCCACGTTACAAAACTTCTTGCGTATTCCCCTCCTCCCGTAACAATGTCTCTAAGGGTATACTTTCCTTCCGTAAATGCCGGTATCCAGAAGAAAGCAGATAACCCAAACCCAAGAAGTATTAAATATAAAGAGCTAAGTATAAAGTATTTCTTATGGGAGCATTGGAAAATTAGATAAAAAATGCATATCAGTATCAAGGGCAGAAACATAAGCGTTATTGCATTATGAGATAGAATAAGACCGGCCAATGAAAGTGATCCTCCCAACGTATACCAATAGGAAAAATTTTTCGAAAGCTTAATTAAGAAATAAAATATAAGGGGCGGAAAAATAAATGCAACATGCTCACCGATAGCCCCGCGGACATATAAATCAACAAATCTATAGGGAGCAATTATGTAAAGCGCACTTGCAAAAAATGCTGCTTCATCATCATTCAGCAATTCTTTAATAAAAATATACATTGCCAGACCGCTTAGAACAAATGATGTGCCAAAAACCAACTTTACGCTATCAACCAATGTAAATCCAAAAAAATGAAATAATGAAGCTAAATATGAGGGTAAAGGATAAAGAAATTCCAATATGGGATGTCCGTATCCCCAGTTAAGATTTCCTGCCCATCGAGGAATTATATTTCCTTCCCTTAGGTTTTGATAAAAGTTGGCAATTCTTGCAACATGGTCTTGACCATCATGAGTCAGAGGCAATCCCGACCTAAAAAGATCCAAAAGAGGAATAATTGATAATATAGTAAGTAAAAATAAGATTACTAATTTAGATTTAAAAATTTTCACATTTTATATTATAAACCATCAACCGCTTTTATTCCCATCTCATCATTCAAATATCTGCCGATAAAAAGAGTTTCTATATTCCGAGGAAAATCATCAGGGTTACCAATATAAAGCGTTGTTTTGTTCTTCTGTTCCTTGTCCCAATTTATCGGTCTAAACTCAAATTTAGAAAATGCGTGCTCTTCTGCAAATCCTCCTGATTTTGTTCCGCCCTGCATCTGATAAACAGACGGGTCATACTTAGAATAAAAAAGAAAAAACATATACGACTGGTATAAATTATCTTTGTTGGAAAAAATAATCTTACCATAAGCGTCTTGATTCTTTAGGATAAAAGGAATCGTCTTGGATAAAACATACTGAAAAGACTGCGATTGATTTTTAGGAAAAACTGTAAAATATTGCTGATAAAAATATTGTAATGATAAAAGAATAGTAACAAAAAGTAGGAAGTAAAAAATAATTGAAATATAAGGTTTAAATTTTATTTTTTCTATGAATTGCACCATAGCGTAAATTCCCAGAGAAGTGAATATTTGCGGAATAGGCAATACATTGTATGCACGCATAGCATGCGGCGCTCCCGTAGTTAAAGACGGAGCAACGAAAGAAGCAACAAACCACAGCATAATAACAGCCTTAATCTTTTTATCAAACCTCCCGAAAAACAAAAAAGCTATCCCTAAAGCCATAAAAGGAAATTCCCACCAGTATAAAAGCCCTATGTTCGGAGACTTAAAGCTTTCATTACCGCTATTACCAAAAAGAAACTGCGGACTAAAATGAGAGAAATAATTACCAAGAAGTATTCTAATTGGAACTAAACGTCTATTGTAAAAGATTTCTCCAGTAATCTTACCTTCTTTTTTGTATTGCAATATTTTGTCAGCGCTCTCCTTATATGCCCTATCATCATTAAATGCCGATGTGCCTTTGAAACGTAAAAGTCCTTGAGGTGTTAAAGTAGCTAGGACTATTGGCAAAATAAGTAAAATTCCAAATATTAACGATAAGAATACTTTTAGTTTCATTTTTAATAATTGCTTTCTAAAAATACATACAAAAATAAATAGAATTAATGGAACAAATATTTTTTCGCTCTGATATGTATATAGAGATAATCCAAAAAACAATGTTGAAATTAATAAGAAAAATTTATTTTGTGAGTTGCTTATTGCCTTAAGTAAAAACAAAATGGCAAGAATAACAAAGGTCAAACTGGCATTTACTTCATGCCCAAGCCTTGAAATATAAATGTGCCACGGTGAGATTGCGAGAAGAAACGAAGTAAGAAGAGCGATTGCTTCATTGCTAAATTGTTTAATTGTTGAATTTTTGAATAGCTCTTTTACCAAAAAATATGTAGATATAACTGTTAAAATTGATAAGATAACCGAAGGCAAACGAACTGCCAAAACACTTAGTCCAATTATCCTTACGAAAGGGATTACAAGATAAACATACAAAGCTGGCCTCCAATCGTCATATGCTCTAAGAAGTATTGGGAATTTTGCCCCATATTCATCCGCACTCGTATTAATAATGGAATATGCATTGTAGCCTATGGACGCTTCATCAAGCGATACGCTGGGAGGAACATTGGATAATTGATAAAACCGTAAAAAAACTGCAAGTAAAATAATTCCTATTAAAATAATTTTTCTGCTATTCATCTATTCAACTAATTCTATTGCCGTCTGCCCATCTGGATAATTTATTCTAGCTAAAACGTTAGCTGAATCTTGAAAATGGTTTGGCCTGCCGATATATAAAGTGTCTCCATTTCTATTTTCCTTGCTCCACTCAATAGGACGGAATTCAAATTTTCCAAATGCATGGTTTTCCCGAAAACCGCCGGAGGAATATTGCGCTTCTTTCTGATACAAAGAAGAGGGATATTCAAGATAAAAAAGGAAAAATATGTAAGATTGATCCATTGGGGGTTGATTGGAAACAACTATTTTTTTATAATTATTTTCAACTTTTTTTACTATCGAAATCGCATCTTTATAGCCATATTGCCATTCTTTTGCATTAAAATAATTTTGTTGAATAAAATATTGATTTAAGTAATACGAAAAATTAAATATAAAAAATAAAAGGACGAGAACATATATTGGATATTTAATCTGAAATTTGAAATTTGAAATTTTTTGCGCAGCAAAAAGCACGCCAATTGCAATAAATATTTGAAATGTCGGCAAGAAATTAAGCGTTCTCACCGCATGAGGAACTCCGCTTGTTATGGAGGCCGGTATTGGCGCCGCCAAAAACCAAAGGAATAACAGAAACTTTACCTTTTTATCGAATTTACCAAACAATAAAACAAATATCCCTATAAAAAGAAAAAGTAAATCCCACAGATACAAAAGGCCCATATTGGGAGCATGATGACGAGCAATATCACCCGTGATGAAAAGCCAATTTAAATCAAAATGCGAAAGATAACCCGATACAGTGGTTTTGGCAAAAACTATTCTTCTATTATCTAAAACCAGACCTATGAAATCATTGTTTTTTTTATCCTCAATTATCTTTTGCACATTTTCTTTAAGAAGGGGTGTTGAATCTGCGAACACACTTACGCCTTTTGCTCTTGCCAATGCCTCCTTATCTGTAAAAGTAAAATTAATTATTGGCAAAGAAATTATTGCACCAATAATCAATGCTGCCATTAAATATTTTTTAGAGATGGAAAAAAGTTGTTTTCTAAAAACAATAATAAGAATTACAGCTAAAATAGGAGTAAAGACTTTTTCGCTCTGATATATATAAAGATTTAAACTCATTAAGGCAAAGGATAGCGAGAGATAAAGCGGCTTTTTGAGACCTTTAATGAAAAAAAGCGCAGAAAATATATTAAATGCCATACCAACGCCTGATTCGAATGCTATTCTGGAAAACTGCAAATGCCAAGGAGAAATTGCCATAAAAAATGATGCAAGAAGAGCTGTTTTTACGTTGGATAATAGCTCTTTTACTAATAAAAATGTGGCTAAAACAGCAAGAATACCAAAAATTACAGCAGGTAAGCGCACTGCATAAATATTAAGCCCTACCAATTTTATAAATGGGATTACGAAATAGGCATATAAAGCCGGTTTGTAATCATCAAACGACCTAAGAACTACAGGTAAAAATTTTCCATATTCATCCCGTCCTGTTTGCATTATCGAATAGGCATTATAGCCTAAAGAGGCTTCATCCCAATCAGGAGATGGCGGCACTTTACCTAACTGCCACAGTCTTAATATCGAAGCTAAAACTATAACGCCTATAAGCAAAATGAACGTAATCTTCTTACTCATAATGTATATGCTACTAAGGCCTTATCTCCATTAAGTAAATAAAAAGTTTTAAGTACATTGGCGCTACTGGGAACTCCATTTGGAATACCAATATAAAGAACTTTCTTGTTTCTGTTATCTATATCTGACAAGTTCTTTGCAAATCTGTATTTATCAAAACCATTTACGTTAACAAAGCCAAAAACCTCTCTTTGTATAATAGCCTCTTTCCTATAATCTTTTGGATTCTTCTTTGTATAGAACAAATAATAGATATATGGCCTACCTAACGCCATTGTAATGTCTATCTGGTCAAAATTATCTTTTTGGCTCTCTACATAGCTTATGGAGTTTTTATATCCGTACTGCCACTCACCGGAAAATTCTCTAGGATAATGAACTAGGTAATCGCGATAGAAATACATAAAATTTATAAATAAAACAAACGATAAAATAGATATTGCCAATTTTTTGTATTTTTTAAGTAAATTTATAACTGTTAAAAATCCTATTGCTGTAAAAATTTGAAATGTAGGCAATGTCGTTTCTATCCTAAGGGCATGCGGAGTTTCCCGTGCTGTAGCAGCAGGCACTATTCCTAAAATTAGCCATAATGGTATAATCCACCAATATCCCTCCCTCTTCTTAAATAAGAATAAAATACCCATTATGAAAAAAGGCAATTCCCATAAGTACATCTCGCCAACTGTTTGGGTAGAAAATTTAGGATTACCGTCTCCTTTAATAAATAAAAAACTTGGATTTAAATTATCAAAATAATGTCGAATGTATTCGACGCCGTAAGCTAAACGCCTATTGTGAATTATTTTTGACCAAGAAGAATTATTATCGTTGGCTATTTGCTGATTTGCGGATACGACAACTCCACTTTCGGAAAAAATATTTACCTCTTTAAAGCGTAAACTTGCTTGCGGAGACAATAAGAATTTCAAAGTAGGCAACAATAATAATATTCCTATAATTACTGCCATTATAGTTTGTGTATATTTCTCTAAAAGTATTTTCCAGAATCCTATACCCAACATCAAAATAATAAGAGGGGCAACAACTCTTGCCGTATTAAATGTATATATTGAGAAGGAAAAAGATATTGCAGAAAATAATAAATACCATTTTCTTTCTTGAACTCCTCCTAAAAATAGCCATACTCCCGTAATTATAAAAAATGTGGCAATATTTGCTTCAAATGCAGCGCGCGAAAGCATAATGTGCCATGGGGAAATTGCTAGGATAAACGATGTCAAAATACCATAAATATTAGCATTTTCAGATTTATAAAATATTCTTTTAACCAAAAAGTATGTTATAAGAATCGTTAGGACGCCAAAAAGCGCTGATGGAAATCTCGTAGCAAATTCCGTAAGTCCAAAGATTTTAACGGGAATTATATCTAAATATGCATAAACCGGAGGTTTGAAATCTCCAAAGGATTCCAGATGGTCAATAGGCAAAAATTTACCAAACTCATCTCTTCCGTCAATCCCCAACGAATACGCATTGTACCCCCATGCGGCTTCATCCCAAGTTAAAGACGGAGGATTACTTCCCAGCTGATAAAACCTTAAAAAGAAAGCAATGATTAATATGAAAAATAAATACGCTGTATTTTTAAAACTTACCATTAATTCACCAACCAATATTAATTATAACGCAAAATGTATATACTATACCAGTAAGTATGGTTTTATCTAAAATCAAACCGTTATATCTTTTTCTTCTGGTCGTTTTCTTGTCTTTGATTTTTCGAATAACCAACCTTGATCTTATAGAATTTAAGATTGACGAAGCAAGCAATCTGCTTCTGGCAACAAGGCTAATGTTTGGGCATCCCTTGCCATATGGAGGAATTACATCAAGCGTAGGCATTCTTAATCCTCCTTTATTTAATTATATTTTAATTCCTTTCACGCTTATTTCTTTGGACCCAAAGGTAATTGTAGCCATTATCGCACTAATAAATTCTCTGGCAATTGGCTTATTCTTCTTAATAATCAAAAAATATTACAATACAGCTCTTGCACTTATCGCAAGTCTTATTTTGGCATTTTCACCATGGTTAATTATTTTTTCAAGAAAAATATGGCCCCCTGATTTAATCTTTCCCTTCTCCGTATTGCTTTTTTTCAGTATTCATAAAATAATTATTGAGAAAAAAATAGTTTTTTGGATTACCTTTGTTTTGTCGTCTTTATTTCTTATACAGCTAGATTTATCATCTGCATTTTTTATACTTTTAATATCTGCTTTTCTTGTTATTCAAAAACCCCAACTTAACTGGAAATATATAATGATTGGTCTTGTACTTGGAATTTTACCAATGTTGCCCTATCTTGTGTATGAATTTAAAAACAGTTGTCCGGACTGCTTATTATTATTGACGTTTAATAAACAACTTGACATAAGAAGCCCTGAAGTATTTATAAGATCACTTCAAATACTAAATCAGGGAAACTTTAAATTTATCCTGAGGAATGATACTCTCACTTTCTTCACTAACTACCCTTTCGTGTACCAATTAAAGTCTATTTTCTATATCGAATATTTACTTATACCAATAGGAATGCTTTTGTTCTGGATGAAAAATAAAGATTTAAGATTTATAGTTTATGCTATTTTGGGTTTACCAATATTATATTTTATCTTCAGGCTTGGTTCATTTATGCATTACTACGTAATTTTAGTTCCTTTTCTATGTTTATTCCTGTCAATTTCCTTCTATGCTCTAATAAAATCTAAAAATTATACTTTACGTTATGGCTCGATAGGTATACTACTAACCGTTATTATATATTCTATAATCTTTAATTTTTATCTTTTTGTAATTATAAGAAAGCAAAGCGGACTTAATGGAGATTATGGAGCATCATTCAATAAAACTTTGCCTTATGTAGAACAGCAGATTGTAGAATACAAAAATCGAAAAGATTATCAAGAAATACTATTGTCTTCCTATATTGATGTTTCTGCAATGCGTGGCATATCACCTTTTGCCATAATGATCTACCCGCCGAAAGAAACAGAAAAAAATCTAAAGGCCATAGAAGAAAGATTAAAAAACGATCCTAATGACCCAAGAATACTCCAGGAACTTCTTGTATATTACACTTCGCAAAAAATAACTAGACCTTATGTTGATTATATTAAGAAAAAGATTACCATATCCCCTGCTTATGAAATAATCTACAATGAGGTAAACCATTTATATAACGCCAGCCAATACTAATTAATGAGGAAGATAAATACTACCTTGTGTCTAGAATACGAAATACGACTGAATTGTCTCCCCTTGTTATAATTCCTAATTCCCTCGCTTGAGTAAAAGATTTGCATAAACCGCTGTTGACGTAAAGAGTATCTTTTTCTCCAACAATCAATCCATTTTTATCAACTTTTAGGGGACACTCTTCTTGAGAAAACTCAAATTTCCCAAAATTTATCCTATCGAAATCCTGCATTGTTGTATTTTTGGTTTCCTCCTGAAAAGCTTTAGGATTATATTTGTTATAGAAAAGAAAGAATATTGTAGGAGCAGATTCCCTATTTGTTACAATCACCTTTTCATAAGAAGACTTAAAGCTATTAACGTTTTTTGCTAACTTTTCGTATCCGTCATTTCTATACCATGGTCTATATTTGTTAACGTGTATATAATACTGGTGCAGATACGATAAAATGCTAAATATGAAAATTACAGGAAGTATGCCTAGTATAATTTTTCCAAAGAGTTTATCTTTATTAACTTTCGATAAAATATACAGTAATCCTAAAGCTGATACGATAGATAATGCTGGAAAAATAATAAGTGTTCTTTGTAGGTTCGGGACATCGTCGAAGGTTAAGGAACTTCCTATGGGAGCAAGCAATATCCATCCAATCAGAAAAAACAAGTTTTTCTTATCTATGCTCAACAAATACCAAACTCCTAAAATAAGGAAAGGCAATTCAAATAAGTACAAAAGTCCAAAAAGAGGCACACGATAACGATCTGGCAATCCTTGATCTGTAAAAAGAAAACTGTAGGAGAAATGTTTAGAATAATTACTTAAAACTTCATTAGAATAACCTATTAATTTATTATGAAAAATTCTAGTAATAAAATTGCTTGTTTTTTCTACCCCATCTTCTCTTATTTGTTCATCGAGAGTAAGTTGAGTTTCTGAACCAGCCAGAATACTTACTGTTCTTATCCTTAAAGACAAATTTTTAGATGAAAATATTAGCAACAATGGTATTATTATTGTTGATAAAAATAAAACAACAATTAAGAACATTCTTTTTTTTGCTAGTTTTGGCGCTAAGAAACTAATGATTAAAAGAGGTATGAAAAAAGGAAGAAATGCCCTAGGAGCTTGGTAGATAAAAAGTGTTAAACTAAATAAAATAAATGATAAGAATAAAAGATATAAAGAGTTTTTGCGTATCCAGATTAAGTAGAGCAGTGTTGCTAGTGATATAGAAAATACAACAACAGTGTTCTCCGTTGCGGTACGTGATAAATTAATGTGCCATGGGGAAATTGCCAAAAAAAATGAACTTAATAATGAAAGCCATATTTTGCTTCTAAATTTATAAAAAAGCTCCCTAGCTAGAAAAAAAGTTATAA
This sequence comes from Candidatus Levyibacteriota bacterium, assembly GCA_030651475.1. Taxonomy (GTDB): domain Bacteria; phylum Patescibacteriota; class Microgenomatia; order Levybacterales; family UBA12049; genus JAUSEW01. The sequence goes on along the minus strand of JAUSEW010000027.1, from coordinate 27,874 downwards.
GTATGGTCAAACTACCAAAAAAGGCAGAAGCAAAACGCACCGAAAAAGAATTAAGGTCAAAAATCATTATGAATGGTATAGATAAATAGGAGTATCCTGCCGGGCTATAGATAAAAGATGCTAAGTGTAAAGGTAAAAAATTTCCGTTCATGTCTCTTGAAGTTTTCAGTAACGAATAGCTATTGTAGCCTAAGAATGCTTCGTCTCTATGAAGTGCGGCGGGCACTTGTCCAAGATTATAAAATCTAAGAAAAAATCCAAGAAGCACTATTAATGAAATAATTAATAATTTTAATCTGTTATTCATTAATTATTATCTTTAGGCCAGAAATATGCAGTTATAAATACTACAGACAAATAACCTAAATGACTGTTATTAAAATATCTGGATAAATACCAAAAAATAAACAGAAAAATTCCATAGACTAATATTAGTCTGCCTACGCTTGGAGATTTTTTAAGATAAAAAATAAGTCCAGCTATTAAAGGCATTCCAATTATCGCCTGCCATAATATGAACGGGTAATATTGATGTAAATCTTTAATAACGCCTATTTGGCTCAACAGCATTCCCAGTCCATATCCGGAAATAGGATAGCTATGAATCGTAGTGCCTGATAGATAAAATATCGTACTGTCTAAGAAAGCCTTCTGATTCCAAAGCAAAAAGGGAAAGATTATTGCAATAAAAGTAATCACAAAAGGAACTAAATCTCGTAAAGTCTTTGATATATTTTTATTTTTAAAATATATAAAAGCAAAATAAAAAGGTAAAATCGGCCAGGCAGATTGCTTAACAACAAAAGCTAAGGCAATTGGAATTCCTGCAGAAAAATATTTTTTAGTGTATAAAAAATAAAAACCTAAAAATAAGAATGCAAACATAAAGATATCCGATCTTCCCTCGAGAGTATATCCAAGAATTGACGGGTTAAATGCAAGCATTATCAGAAAGAGTAATTTCTTGTCTTTGTCTTTGGTTAATATATCTGCAAACACTAACAGCATTAAAAATAAAAATAGCAGAGGTATCCTTCCGTCAAAAAATCCCAATAAGCTATTGCTTAGGACATAGAAAGGTAAAGCGAATAGAAGATAAAATGGCTGCATAACGAAGTGATACAAGGCGGGATTAATCTCGGTTGCAGAATAATTCCATTGTTCAAGCGGCGTCCCAAAATACGTTACAGCATAAGGATTTTTTCCATCCAGAAAAAATCTAATAGCTGATTCTTGCTGGAGAATAATGTCATGAATCATATAGGAAGGTGCTGTATTATGCCGTACAATAATTGCAGAAAGAAATGCGCTCCCTATTACGGTCACTATAATTAACCATAAAATAATATGCTTCAATTTAAAATATAAATTGTCCTTTATCTTTGTTATGTCTAGAACTATGTATAATAAAAGCCCTAAAAAAATTATTCCAAAAAGCCCGAAAGGGGTATCTCCCGGACTTATTCTGTAAGTCATAATAAATGGTATTACAAGTGCAAAAAGTAAAATAGAATCAAGTTTAATATTTTTCATATCTTTTATTTTTTATACCACAAAACTGTAGATGTATATATTTGACTTGGATTAACAAATGCCCACCCTTCCTTTGATAATTCAGCGCTTGTTGAGCTATTGAGATTAAAAATTTCATATCCCCCCCTATCTCCCCCAACTACGGAATGAAAGTCGGTCATTGCGGTCATTTTAGATGTTCTAACCACCAATCCGACTTTCATTCCTTTATCATCTATAAGGTGACTATTTTCTAAATACAAAACTAACGGAAAACTTTTATTCCCTAATTTATAACCATAATCATATACTGCAAATTTACTATTAGGAAATTTTTCTATAAGCAATTTCTGCCAATCTGCCGCTTGAATCCTTGTAAAATTTCCGCTATTTTTAATTAGATTAAAATCGCTCTTTATGGTCAGAACTACAATTATAGATATCAGGATAAAACCAACAACGCGATTCAATTTAAACGCCTGTGATATCATCCATCCTGTTAAAATAAGAACTAAAGGATGCAAAAAAACTAGATAGCTATCGAATCTTTCCCCCCTGTAATATCTCAACATTAAAAATATAAAGAAAAAACTTAAGAATATCGCAATAATATTCTTTGTCAGCTTTTTACTAATAAATGCATATATAGCAAACGCAATTAATAAAACTATAATTCCATATCCAACATATACCTCACCCCCTATAATTCTTGACCACGCTCCCGGCCAATACGTTCCCGCATAGGTCAACCAACGATTTGGAATAAATATTTGGTATTGGCCATAAGTCAAATACTCAAACCAATTTTTGCTTTCAAAGAATTTATTTGTTATATCGAAAAAAATAAGCGGAATAAAAGGAACCAATACGCCAAGAAGTAAATAAAGAAATTTCTTAAAGTTCCTACTGCTATTTAAAATGAAGGATATCGGGATAAGTAAAAAAAGTCCCATTGCTTGAAAATGAATATTAAAAGCTGTAGCGATCATAAAAGACATCCAAAAAGCGCTAGCTACCGATCCCGCTTTAACGTATTTCACAAAGAAATATAAAGAAGCAGCTGAAACAATTCCAACCATGGAGGGAGATGAAAGATTAGTCGACTGCCCAAGCTGCGCAGTAGATATGGCGGTAAGAATACCTATAATAAGCCCTAATCGTTTTCCTTCTATCTCCCTGCCTATAAGCACCATAAGCCAAACTATACCAACATATAGAAGTGTTTGGATAATCCATGGAGTCATAACCGCATATGGATATACGCTTACCATATACATTAAAATCCAAAACCATTGCGGACCGTAAACAAACTGACCCGCAGAAGCAAATGGGCCAATTAAAGGTAACGAAGATGTTTTCAGAGCTTCTCTTGCAACTAAGACATCTCGAGCCTGATCATAAGCTAATCCCCATCTCTCTGAATAATTATTAAAACGAAGAGCAGTTGCGATAAGCAGTATGATGGCTACAGAGATGCCGAACCAGTGATGGGATATGTATTTTTTGTACTTATCCATTTTTAATCGCAAAATCTATACTTTAGCAATGTATATAGTGCAATTGTACCATCTTTAATTGTATTTAGCTTTTTACCCTCGTTATATCCCCGAGGATTAGTTGCGATCGGCACCTCAATTATCCGAATCCTTTTCTTTAGGATCTTTGCTGTTATTTCCGGCTCAAAATCAAACCTTTTAGAATTAAGCTTCATATCTTCAACTATGGCTTTAGGAAAAAGCTTATATCCTGTTTCCATATCTGTAATCCATTGCCCATATAGTATGCTCGTTAAAAAACTTAAAAATTTATTTCCTAAATAGTGCAACAGAAAACCCAAAGTCCTTTCGTCTCTATTAAAATTAGGTAAACGCCTAAGTCTTGTACCATAAACAGCTTTTAATTTTCCATTTCCTACAACCTTGATTAGTCTTGATATGTCTTTTGGATCGTACTCAAGATCTGCATCCTGAATTACGATGTAATCGCCTGTAGCATTTTTTATACCTGTTCTTACCGCCGCACCTTTCCCTTGATTCTTCTGATGTTTTATATATTCCAAATTTTGAATTTTTAATTTTGAAGTTTGAATTGCCGATGCCGTCGCATCGGTCGACCCATCGTCAACAACGATAATTTCTTTATCGACCCCAGGAATATTAACGTCATTAACTTTGTTTAATACTTCACTAATCGTCTTCTCTTCATTGAAAACAGGGATAATAATTGATAATTTCATTCTGTAAATTCTCCTAAAACATCCTTATCTCGCCTCGAATAATAGTTTTGCGATATAAAGCTTGATTGTATAATTTTTGGTAATACAACAAAAGCTCTCAAGAAACCAACAAAAAAAGCCCAATCCGTCCTAATTAATGATTTGAGAAAATGATACGGAAACCATATGATATGCGAAATTTGTAAATCAAAATCAGTTATATTTTTCCAAACGAAAATAAATTGATTCCTATATGCAGTAGTCTTTATATAAAAACTAGAATAACGTAATTTTATTACACCCTTTTCATGTTCATGCGCAACGATGCTTTTTGGTTCGAAAATAAGTTTATATCCTGATTTTAATGCATTATAAGACAAATCAATATCTTCCCAATAAAAAGGGTTATATAGCTTATTGAATCCCCCAAGTTTTCCCCAAATGCTTTTCCTAAACGCACCGCTTCCGCCGTTCACCCAAAGAGTATTTTTCCTATCAACTTCTCCGCGGGAATGAACAAAAAAACCTCTTTTCCAAGAACCTATCCCTCTCCCCCGCAAAATGGTTTTTCCCTCCTCTTTGCTTTCGTCCATACATCCTACTGCAAAAATATTTGGATCTGAAAAATGTCTTAATAGGAGTTCCAGAAAATCTTTTTGCGGTATTACATCTGTATTTAATAGAATTAGAATATCTCCTTCTGCATTCCCTACTCCTCTATCAATATTTGAAGAAAAACCAAGATTTTTATTGTTTTGAATAACTTTAAATATTATATCCGGATACGCTGATTCCATTTCTGGCTTGAGCTCTTGAAGCACATTAATGGAATTATCGATAGAATGATCATCGGTAACGATAATTTCTTTTTTCCCATCTTTATAAACATCTATCGCTTCAAAGACCTTTGGCAAATTTTTTCTCAATAAATCTTGCCCATTATAATTCGGGATAATTACACTTATGTTCATAGTAATGTATCGTAAAACAAAATCGTATGTTTTCCTTTTGGCACGATTACACCACGTAGGGTAAAATTCGTTAAGTAAATTTTTTGTTCAGTATTTATTGAATCTCCATTAGCGTCAATCTTTACGTGCCATGTTGGGTAAAAATTATCAGCAAGAACCAGAAATCCTTCCTTTTGGTTATCTGTATCTATAATAATTTTGTTTGGGGAATAATAAGTAACTTCTGCCTTGCCAATTCCCCAATCGCTCCTCCCTTTTACATACGGAAAGCTTGAGTCTTCAACTATCGCCATATTTATTGGATCGAAATTATCGTCAAACATAAATTTTATTGTTGTATTTTTGCTTGTAGAAAATATAGTTTTCCCTACAAAAAATGCTCTTGGCAGAAAATCTTTATTTTCGTAAACCCTAGTTTGACCTTCCTGGAAAACTTTCTTAAACTTTGGAGAATCCAAATCTGAAAAGCTTAAGACATATTTAACACCTAGTAAATCCATTATTTTTGAATCATAGTTATGCGGAGTAATAATTCTATTGAATCCAAATGGAGGATTGATATCTGCCTTTTTTCTTTCGGATGCGGCAATCAATTCCGCATATCTTCGCAGATATAAAGGGTCATAACCATCTACGCTCTGCAATCTATATATGGAAGAAAAATTAGGAGGAAGAATTTGCGAGTTGGTTGTCATTATTCTAAATTCTCCTTTCTGTTCCTGAAGAAAAGAAATAGCACGCGTGTTAGGAAATAGATAATTTTTATCTGTAAAAGGTGTAAATTTAAAAGAAAACCTTAGTAAGTCGAATGCTATAACTGCCACTATAATAATATATATCATTATAGTGAAATGTTTATGGAGTTTTGGAAACCGTATTAGACTAAATAATAAAGTCGCAGAAACGATCAGTATTAATGTTGGGAAAAGAAGATTTCGCTTGGCAACAGATATATTTTCTGCCGAAACAATTTTTGCAGCTTCATTTCCAAAAAAAACAAAAACCCAAAGTCCCAATAGCATGAAGGCAATAAAAATTAACGGATACATCATTCCTCTTTTCTTTGACCGAATAAAGTAATCAAATCCCAAAGCGGAAAGAATAGCTAAGGAAAAGTCTGTTATGAATAAAAGTCGAGTCGGTTGAGAAGTGCTAACGAAAGGCACATTAAGGGTAAAAGGAATTTTGGCAAATATTGTCGGTAATGCGAAAATCAGGGAAAGAAAAAACGCTGTTCCGAAAAACAATGTCTTTCTATCATGACGAAAAAATATAGCAAATATTGCCATTATTAACGGCAATATGCCCACATATGCAATAAACTCTCCATAATTCCATATTCCCCAATAGTTAAGAGTGGATGGGTTACCGAAAAAATCGGGAGCTATGAATTGTATGAGATTTTGCCAGGGAACAAACCATCCTGGATTGTTAAAACCAACTTGGTCAACATTTCTGGTTGACAAAAGAATAAACCGAAGAGTAGGAATCCACTGAACAGCAGTAAAGATTATGAATAATGAATTAAGAATAAAGAATAAAAATAATATTTTTTTTTGCCAACCAACTTGCATCCACTTAGCAAAAAAGTAAATAGATGAAAAAATAAATAGGTAAAAAAAAGTTTGAAGGTGACCGGCAAAAAAAGCAAAAATCAAAGAAAATAGATAAACCAAACTCCAAGCAAAAACCTTTCTATTTTTGATACCTGATGCTATCTTGTCTGTGGATAGCAATATTAAAGGCAGCCAAAGTGCAGTATTAACTATGGTTCCCCACTCAAGCCAAGACGTAGAGAATCCTGAAAATGCAAAGACTATGGATCCAATGGCGCTGGCCCACGTATTCATTCTCAAGTTTCTAAGATATATGTAAAGAAATACTCCAGCCAATAAAGGCTGTAAGAAAATTAAAACACTCCAAGCTATGTTAAAAGGCAAAATAAAAAATAGAATATTCAAAGGGTAAAATGCGCCAGATTGCATGTTCGCTAAGAGTGGCGTTCCTGCAAAACTGTACGGATTCCAAAGAGGAAGTTCTATCTTTTTCTCGGACCAAATTGCTAATTCTTTCCATGGGTATTGCTGCCGAACAGGATCTGTAATTAAAAAGTTTTTGAATGGAATTCCGTTCGGATAATCTTTGGCATATAAATCCCGAAACGGATGGTAAAGACCGATTATCGTATCTGATGGGATAGGAAGAAAACCTTTTAAGAAAAATTGCCAAAAAAATACAATAACTATTAATAAAATAAAACCAACAGGCATTAACTTTTTCATTTATTTACAATCATTTCTAATTCCTCTTTAAATCTATTTCCGCTGAATTTACTAGCCTTTTCAACAGACGCTTTCGACATTGTCTCCCATAATTTTAAATCTTTAGATAAAAGTTCTGTTTTCGTAATCAATTCTTCGCTTGTGTCCCATAAAAAACCATTTTTCCCGTTCTCAACAATTTCCTTTTGTCCTCCCGCGTTTATCACAACCGGCACTACGCCTGCCCCCATAGCCTCAACCGTTGATATTCCAAAATGCTCTGCTCTTTCAGGATATTTCTCTAAATTTTCCCCAAATCCCGTAGCATGCCAATATATTTTCGCTTTTGCATAATTTTTCCACAAAACCGAATTTGGGGGATTATCTATAATAAAAATAGGGTAACCTTTGGCTTTCTGCTTCAAAAGATTTAATTTTCCTTCATCTTTTCTACCTACTCCAATTATTAATCTAAATTCCCATGCTCTTAAGCCTTGGTTAATTAATTTTTTAAACATTTCTATCATAAAATCCTGTTTCTTGAAGTTAGATCCTTCTTTGTCTACGCCGAATCTCCCAACATGTAAAATTATATTTTCTTTAACGGTCTTTTTATCTTTAATAAAAATTGGCGGATATAATACATTACTTTCAACATTAAATTTCTTATCTATATATTGTTTTGTAAAAAAAGAGTTACAGATAATTTTATTTACCCTTAAAAGTTTTATTTTTGTCAATAAAGAATTTCCGTTAACCCACTCCACGGGAAATTGAAAATGAAGATATAATTTAGATAGCACAAAGGGAATGCTGCCATCGCTTAAGCATATTATAAGATCATATTCCCTCGAGGAATTTAAGCGTTCCAAAAAAGTAGTATCTTTTGAGAATATATTTTTGGAAAAAAATACCGAAGAAAGGTCTATGCCTAGTTTTTCCAGAGATTTTTTTCTTATTTCTTTTTCTTCAGAAAGATTCCAAAAAATAAAAACTTTATGGCGGGAAGAAAGCTCTTTGGCTATCGTTAACATATATTTCTCCCCTCCGCTTAATGAATCCAGGTACGGATCAAAAATCCCAATCTTCATGTATCCATTCTATCAATTTTAACCCCCCTTGCAAATGCTATATTGCTATGTTACTATTATTTTATGGATTATTTAACAGGTTTTCCGGCGGTTCCTCCAATTGCTTCTTTTATTCTTGTTTTATGGGGTATTGTTTGGAAAGGTCTGGCGTTGTGGAGAGCAACAAAACAAGATCAAAGAAATTGGTTTATAGCCATCCTTGTTCTTAACACTCTTGGCATTTTGGAAATTATCTATTTATTCAAATTCGCAAAAAAGAAAATGGAGCTTAAAGAGCTTAAATTCTGGCAGCCAAAACCCTAATCCTTCTTCTTCATCAATAATCCTTGCAGTACGATAATAGTTAAAAGTCCAATGACTGCTCCGTAAACTCCCAGCCTAAAACTCAACGGATCATATGTAAATTCTACGTTGTGTTTTCCTTTTGGAAGAGTTATGGCTCTAAAAGCGTAATTGGCTCTGTAAATTGGCGTATTTACTCCATCGACTAAAGCCCTCCATCCCGGATAAAAAGGGTCTGAAAGAAATAATATAGAAGTAGATTTTGATGAAGTCGAGATGCTTACTGTATTTAATTTATAGTCCAAAATTTTAGCCTCCGATAAATTATCAAAATTATTAAATGACAAGGGGACATTGGGGTCGCTTTCTAAAACCACCTCTTGTTTCGGATTAAAGTTATTGCTGTAAATTATATCAACAATTGCCTGAGGGTTTTTAGCTACTTTATATGCACCGACCAAGAAAGCATGAGGCAAAACTTTTGTATTTTCGTAAAATTCATATTTATCATCTTTGTATATAAGCTTAAATTGTCCCCTTGGGTAAGTCCAAAATGGGAATGTCCATCCCATATTATCATCTGCTAGTTTGTGAGCGATATATTTTACATTTAGAATATTTATGATTTTTGACGTATAAGTTCCGCTTTTGGAAAATACCACAACTGATCTACCAAGATCTGTAATCTTACCATTCTGCACTGAACTTATGAATTCTCCGTACCTTTTTATGTACAAAGCGTCGTAACCTTCCAAGGACGGCAGATGATAATAGACAGCATCTTCTGCGCCAAAATTGCCCACCACCCTTTCGTACCCGGCTATTTTTGAGAATGCAATATTGGTTGGAGTGTTCAAAAAAACCAGATCTTTGGGATCAAACGGCTGCCATTTCTTTGCGAATCGCAACATATCAAACGACACAACAATTATCAATAATAAAGCGGCCACATTTACTAACTTCTTTTTTGCTATAGATACTGTGATAATTCCTATAACCGCTATGAAAATTAAAGAAGGGAGTATGAGATTGCTTCTTGCTATAAAAATTTTATCTTGCGGAATAAACTGCCTAAAAATAATAATCATCCACAACAAAACAAATATGCCGGCAAAACTCATCATCCAAGCCAATATCTTTCTAAATTTTTTATTTGAAATGTCAGAAAATAATTGGTCGAAACCGAATGCCGCAAGTAATGCGAAGGCAAAAGCGTAAAGAGATACAATTCTACTCGCAGAACTTGTAGATAGAACTGGAATACGAAGATTAATTAAAATATCCAAAAGAGGACTATTGAAAGCCAAAAGCAAAGTTAATGTTCCGGATATGAATAAAAAAATTACTTGAGTCTTTTTTTTGCTCGAAATGCCATATAAGGCAAGAAATAACGGCAAAATACCTATGTATGCGTTCCATTCCGCATAATGCCCATACCAGTCGTTTCGGGTAACTGGATTTCCAAAAAAGTCAGGCGCTAACAGTGTTGGAATATAAGCCCAAGGTATTGCTTCTCCCTTCTGAAAAATAGCGCTTCTAAAAGACTGTGAGTAGAACTCTATGGATGGTAATAATTGGGGTAAAGATAAAAGTATTCCGCACAACGTAAAAATACCTAGATATAATGAGCTTCGTACATTTTTTGTTGATATAAACTTATAAAGAATATATGCAAAAACAAAGAGAAGAAAGTATAGGCTTATCTGAAAATGCCCGCTAAAAAAAGACAAAGGTATGGTTAACGAAAATAATAGGAGAAATCCAGTCTTGTTTGTTTGATAATATTTTTCTATACCAAATATAGCAAGGGGTAAGAATAATATTGCGTATCCCAATGTTGCGTAACCCATCCATGTAGTCAAAAATCCGCAAAACATAAAAGAGATGGAGGAGATAATGCTGGCAAATTTACTTCTATACAATGTTCTTGCCAAGAAATACATAAATATTCCGGCCAAAAGAGGCTGTAGTAACACAAAAATACTCCATGCGTCAACAAAGGGAAGAATAAAAAATAATAGATTAAAAGGTGAAAATGCACCGGATTGGTAATTTGCCAAAAGAGGCGTTCCGGCAAAACTATACGGATTCCAAAGAGGAATTTGCTTACTTTTCCAAGCCTCTACAGCTAAATGTTTCCACGGATATATTTGCGTAATAACATCAGGCATTGCTCCATTCTTAACCGGCCCCCAAAATTTTTCGTATGCGCTCCACGGAGCAAAATTATTCATTTGATATGTAGATGCATAGGGAGCTTTGCTTTTAAGAAAATAAGGCGATGCGAAAATAAGCCATACTCCGAGAATAAATAGTATTGGCCAAGATACTAATAGGAATTTTTTGATTTTATTTCTCATTTTCAACTTTTGTCCTGAGCTTGTCGAACGGATGATTTTTTATCTTGTTTTGCATTTCCCACAATCTTGCGTATGTAATAAAGATGCTAAAGGATTGATATATGCTTTCTATAATCCCCACAGTTCCCGCTTTCCAACCTCCTTGTCTAATATAGGAGTCAAAAAATGCGGTTAACATAACGCGCGGAAATCTCCACCACGACATCTTGGGATGATTAGCAGTTAATCGCAGTTGCGCTTCAACTTCCGACCATTTAATGGTTTTATCAAGCATAGACGTAAGATCCCTATGCGAATAATGCAATAAAAATCCATCCAATATTCCAACTTCGCCATCAAAAATAGGACTTTCATGAAGCTTACCTTCCCATCTTTTCAATTTATCTTTTCTGAAAAGTCTTTCTATCTTTTCAATAAACGGCCACTCATAGCTTCCCAGATAGAAATTCTTTCTTTTAATTCTAAATGCGCTAAACTCCTTTTTAATGTTTAGCATCTGATACTTGATACTCTCCTGCAAAGCAGAACTTACTCTTTCATCTACATCTACATACAGCACCCATTCGCCAGCTGCTTTTTCTAAACCAAAATTTCTAAGAGTTGAAAAATTATCGGATTCCAGTATGTAAACTTTTGCGCCCATATTTTTTGCTATATCCAAAGTTTTGTCATTGGAACCTGAATCAACCACGATAACTTCATCACAAAACGCAACTGAATTCAGACAATCTTTAATTAAATTCTCTCCGTTTTTTACTATTACAATCGCAGAAACTTTGCTCATACATTAAAACTCCCCTTGTCAAATCTTGCCGTATAAAAGTCCCAAATCCCTCTTTTCTGCCAATATCTTCCTTTTAAAAGAAATGAAATTGATTCTCTGATAAGAGCTAATTTTGATTTAAAAGGAGCATATTTTATCCCAAAGAGTATCCTGTTGCGAGTTATGTAATAATCTTGAAGACTAGACCCTGAACCGCCGGCTGACGCTGCATTTTTATGCCAAATTATCGCTTTCGGCGAGTAAATGATTTTATAGCCTGCTTTCTTGGCTTTTTGACTAAAATCATTGTCTTCATAATATAAAAAATATTTTTCATTAAATAGACCTATCTTGCCAAACACATCTTTTCTTACTAGCATACAGCAACCGGTAGCAAATTCAGTTCCTTCTTCTTTATCGTATTGCCCTCTGTCGACTTCATCTACTCCTTTATGATGACCAATTACGTTTGCCCAATCCATTGTTCCGCCGGCGTACCAAAAAATTTTTCCCTTGTCTTTTTCTTGATACCTGTCTTTATGGAATTCATATCCTTTCGCGAAATAAATCTTCGGAACTACGATACCGATATTTTCGTCTTTTTCAGCTGATTTTAGAAATTCTGTAATTAAATTTTTATCAACAATCGTGTCATTGTTCATAACAATAATAAAGTCTGTTCCATTTTCCAATGCATATTTTATCCCCATATTATTGCCCTTCGAATAGCCCAGATTTTCTTTATTGGCTATTATATAAACATTTGGAAATTGCCGTTTGATGTTGCTTAATGAATCATCTATCGAAGCATTATCCACTACTATAATTTCCATCTTTGTATCTTTGGGGAGAGAAGTATTTTCTATTGATTTAAGGCACTTTATGGTATTATCTTTACCGTTGTAGTTTAATATAATAAATGAAACTTTTTGCATCTTTACCAACGAAACTTATCAATCAGAATGCTTAACGCTTTTTTAAATGGGTTTTTTATTTGCTTTATGCGCTCTTTTGAGGACCAGAATCGTATTTGCTTATGTGATTTATCAAGCTCACTTCCCACCTCATCCAAAAGCTTATCGTCTGTAGGATCATTAAATTTCTGCATTTCCCATACATTTGCGAAAACGATAAAATGATAAAATGCCATCAGAATTGAAAGCATTAAGCCATGAAAACCATCCCTATACCCCTCCCTGGCAAAAAATCTGCTTAAAAATTCTCCAAGAGGAAATCTTATGGCATCACGCCAACTAAAAACATATCCTTTGGCAACCATTTGTTCTGCTTCATTCGGCGCGTAAATATTTGCCATTTTAGATAAAAATTGGATAATCGTATCGTAGTTATAATGAACAATATTATTATTTAAATAGGCTGTTTCCCCTTCTACTTCTATCATCTCGTGAACATGTTTTTCTTTAAATCTGCCTCTACCATTCCTAAATAGCCTAAGCTGGTGATCAGGATACCAACCCGTATGCTGCATCCACTTACCAAAAATTATGTTTTTTCTCGGTATCCAATAACCATTCACATCGTCATTTTTGATATTTGATATTTTATTTTTGATTTCGTCGCGAAGCGATGGCGTAACTCTTTCATCCGAATCCAAGCTTAAAATCCAATCGCTCGTCGCTTTTGAAAAACCAAAATTCTTGTTAATATTAAGCATTTTATTGTTCGTTTTAATGAAGATTTTTGAAGTATATTTTTTTGTAATATCTAGAGTTTTATCCGTTGACGAATTATCAACGAAGATAATCTCATCCGCCCATTTAACAGATTCTAAACAGTCTTTTATTTTATCTTCGCTATTAAAAGCCGATATGACAACAGAAAGCCTAGCCATATTATTGCGCAATATTCTTTTTAATAAGATCTATGTCTGAAAGGATTTGCCGCTTTCCTATTAAAAATGCTATACCGAAATACAGTATAGCACCAAAAATAATTACCGCTACTAACGAAGAGATATTGAGTATAACGCTTTTGCTTAAGAAATAAATTATTAATCCCATAATTAAAGAGGAAACAACAGGTTGCTTTATTGATTGAACCACATTGAAATCTACATATTTTCTTACTATATAGACAACCAAAATTGCCGATACTGCTATTAATGCTGATGCCATAGAAACACCGTTAAAACCGAAAATAATTATAAAAACCGGAGTCAATATCCACGTCAATACTGTCCAGAATATCATTAGATAAAGAGTAATTTTTATTTTACCTATCGCATTTAATGCATTCGTAAGAGGGGTCGAAATTGACGAGAATAAAGCATTAATTGCAAAAAAGGAAATAGAAAAAACAGCAGGTTCCCATTTAATATATTTTGGTATGATGTGAATAAAATAAGGAGCTAGAACTACTAGACCGACAAGGGATGGAAAAATAAAGAACGATGCCGCAAAGATTGATTTCTCAATCGCTTTCTTAAGTATCTCTTTTTCCGTTTGCAATCTGGAAAAAGATGGAAAAGTAACGCGGATAACATTATCCATCACTAATCGAAGCGGCATAAATGCCCATTTCTGCGCAAACCCTATGTATCCCACTTGAGCAAGAGGCAAAACTTTACCAAGATAAGCTATCAGCAAATCGTCTTTTATTAATGCTAAAAAACTATTTGTTTGAAAAGGTACGCCAAAGGATAAAAGTCTTCTTGCTATCTCTTTAGAAAATCCAAGCTCTATTTTCCATGGTCTAATAATATAAATGGCGATAAGGCCGGATAATCCTCTTGCCAAAACTGCTATCGTAAAACTTGTAATCCCAAATCCTTTAATTGCCAATAAAACTGCTGTCAAGCTAAAAAATAAAGTTTCTATAATTTGAGGTATTACTAATTTTTCAAAACGCAGTTCTCTTTCCAATAGAATTGAGGGAATGGTTTTAAGAGACGACAGAAAAAAAGCTATTATTAAAGCTTGAAACAATAATACTCCCTCTTTGTTTAAATTGTAAAAAGATCCAAGACTGGTTGTTAAAAACAACGCCATCACGGAAATTATTATGACTAATGCTTGTTGGATAGTAAACGTTGTACGAAGATCATTTTGCGTAATAGGCTCTTTTTTCTGAATAAGTGCTGCTGCCAGACCGATATCGGAAAAGTAGGAAAGAAATGCAATTGCTGCGGAAACCACAAAAAACACGCCAAAGACCGAAGGCGATAAATAAATTGTCAATAACAAATTAGATACGAAATTTATTAGCTGTATGACAAAAGATCTGGAAGACAATGCTAAAACCCCCTTAATTGATCTTTTTGTAACTGACGCTATGTCAATTTCTTCCATAATTTATGTCCTTCCACAGAATAAAACTTTCACGTATTGCCCTAATTATAACTCTTAGATTTCCTCCGCTTTGATTACCATATTGACGCTTGTAATGATTAACTTCAACTTGTGTAATTTTTAAATTCATCTTTTTTGCTTTTGCAAAAATCTCCGTTGTTATCATAGCTCCTTCTGATTTAAAAGGCATAATCCTATTAAGAGCATCTTTCCTAAACATTTTAAACCCACAATCAATATCTCTATAATAAAACCCGAAAAATATGAAATCCCAAACTTTTAGAAGATTCATTAAGATATGTCTAAATGGATGATCCAAACGTTTTTTTCTATATCCAACTACAATATCTGAATTGCTGATTTTATCTATAAATTTTGACACTTCTGAAAAATTAAATTGGCCATCTCCGTCATTAAAAACGACTAATTCATATTTGGCATTTTCAAATCCTTCTTTTAATGCTGCTCCATATCCTCTGTTTGGTTTATGAGACACGATTTTAAGTCTTGAATCTTCCTTCACGAGTCTTTTTGCGATCGTCAAAGTGTTGTCTGATGATCCATCATCTACCATTATTATTTCCCACTTCATAGCTGCCTTTTGAGCAACAGGAATTGCATATTTTACAACTTTTTCTATGTTTTCTTCCTCATTCCAAAATGGGAAAAAGATGGACAAAGCGGGAATTTTTTTACTCATAGCGTAATTTTTTATTCGTAACAAAGATTATACCAATAATCAAAGCTAAAATGCCAATAAAAGAGACTATATTTGAAGCCTTTTCCAGCCTAGTTTCTTTAAACGGAATAGGATTTTTTGCAATCTCCTTTTCTGACTTGGGTTTCCTGAAATTAGAAGGTAAATATTCGTCCGATATTCTAGACGCTGTCCATTTTAGAGCTTTTTCATTTGTAAAATCGCTTGCGGTTGACGGAAAAATAGTCTGAGGAACGAAAAGCTTGAAATTGAAAAACAAAAGAAAAAATACTAACAGGAATGCCGTAAAATAAGGTTTTATTTTGAATTGAGATGAAAGAACAACGATTGCTCCGGAAAGTATGGAAGAAAAAAATGAAACCATAATTAGAAATCTCCACGGGTATTGAAAAAAAGACATAAATGGAATTGCTTCCCATAAAAATTTCGACAGATTAAGCATTAAAAAAATAGCAATAATAAAACCCGCAATGCTGAAAATACTTAAATAATATATATTATTAAAGTATTTGCGCTTGGCTCCTAGATAAAGCGAAATAGGAATTATGGATAATGCAGAGAGAATGTGTAGTTTGCCTATCATAAAAGACATTCCATCGATACAGTTTTTTGCGGAACCGCCAAAGCCCCAAGGACTTGTCCAAAGTTGAGAAAGACAAACGAAATGATCACGGAAATCTGCTCCTCCGCCGATTTGCGATAAAACATTAGTGTATTTCATTTCCGAAAGTGCCGGCAGCCAATAAAAAGCAGAAATCGCCAAACCCAAAATGGCAGTAAATAGTATGCAGTATGTAGTATGCAGACGAGTTTCTTTCTTCGATAAAATAATAAATAACAAACAGACAATAAGCAAAAACGGCGTTACCATCAAAGCAGTTAAATTATGGGACAAAATTATTCCAGCATAGCCAATCCCTCCGAGGATTATCCATGGGGTGGCACCAGTGGGAGGGCTCCCGACAGCGCGCATCTTTGACGAAGTCAAAGGAGCACTGGCGGGAAGGAAACTGGGGACATGACCCCAAACAACACTAGCTAACCGGTAAACCTTATAAAAACCAAAAAACGCCAAGGGAATAAAAGCGTATGCCCAAAATTCTGCCACATCTCCCCGTACATAGATATCAACTGCGTGATAAGGAGCATAAATGTAAAATAAGCCTGAGACTATCCCGCCCAATTCTCCAAAAAAATTCCTTGCTAAAAGATACATGAAGATACCACTCAAAATAACTCCCAACGCCATCATTATTTTTGTAGCTAAAAGCGCATCAAATCCCATTAACGTAAATGTTCCGCCAACGTAATAAGCTAAGGGAGCGTAGAAATTAAAAATCGGATATCCATATCCATAACCTAAGTCCGGAACCCACCTAACGGGAAACATTCCCGCCTTGAGCATTTTTCCCATTTCAAAAACTCTGGCAACTTGAGTATTATCATGCATTGGGAAAAAACCCTGGGCAAACAAAGGTTTTATTGCCCAAAAAGATAAAACCAAAACTAAAATTAATCCGTAATGTTTTTTTAAAAAATTCATCTTAAGTTACAACAACTATCTTTTTAGGCCTTAAGCTTATCAATATTAACAAACAAAAGCTTAATAACGAAATAAAATCGCTTGCCAGCCTAATTGGAGTCTCTTTAAACGCAACTGAAACATTATTCTGTCCCTTAGTAAGATTTAATCTTATTAAACCTTGCTGATTGCTGTAATCTATATCTGCTTTTTCTCCGTTAACAACCGCCATCCATCCCGGAAAATAAACCGTATTCACCTGAATTACTCTTGATACTGGTAAATAAACGTCAAATGAAATTTGTTTCGGACTAACAATGGTTGTATTAATTTTTTCCTTCCCGTTTAAATTTTCAACTTTTGCGTTTGGCCGCAAAGACGGAGGAGCCTTAACCCATTTTGGCATGTATTCATTCCTTACTGTTGTTGTCCCTTCATTGGTTGCGTAGAACAAATCTCCTTTATCAAAAAATAAAGAGGGGCTGATAAATTGTTTTGCAGAAAAACCCAACAGCAACAATAGAATTACTGCCATAATAATTTTTAAATTTTTTGCCAGTAATGAAAGTGACATTGCTGCCAGAAATGCCGCACATAAAATTGTCAGAGATAAAAAACGGAAGGGAAATTGGATAAAAGAAACCGGCAGAAAATTCCATAAAGGTTTACTTAATTCTACGGAAAAAAATAAAGACAAAATCCCGATAATGAAAAATAGAATTGTTAATCTATGTTTGGCAATTGCAATTTTTTTGGTAAGAAAAAGAATTATCGTTAAAAGGAAAACAAAAATAATTGATAGTCCGATTAAACTTGTGTCTGCAAAGTAACTGCTCCATGAAGAAACAACGGTTTGGGAAAAAACTGTATATTGCAAATCTGCTAAAGCCGGTATCCAGAAAAAAGAAGAAATCCCTAAACCCGAAAACACGGTAAATAGTAGATAGTAGATAGTAGATAGTTTTTGGCTTTTTTTTGCAATAAGAATATCAAGAAGCATATAAAGAATAACCACGGGAAGAAATAAAACTGCCAGAGTATTATGGGAAAGAATTAGAAGAGCAATCCCTATGCTTGTCCAAAAAATATTTTTCCTTTCAATTTGCCAAAGAATAAATGGGATAATTGCTAAAGCCAAAACTTCTCCAACCGAACCCCTTTTGTAAATATCATATAAATGATATGGCGCATAAAGATACAAAAGAGCACCTGCAATGGATGAAAATTTATCAAAAAATTTCGATAACCATAGATACACAAAAATCAAAGAACCAGCCATGGACAAACCAAAAATTATTTTGATTGAATTAACAAAACCAAAACCTAA
The DNA here is from genome assembly GCA_030651475.1 of Candidatus Levyibacteriota bacterium. Taxonomy (GTDB): domain Bacteria; phylum Patescibacteriota; class Microgenomatia; order Levybacterales; family UBA12049; genus JAUSEW01. Next base: position 9,544 of record JAUSEW010000027.1, on the reverse strand, counting down.
AATTTTCGGTACTTCAGCCAAATACATAAACCCCGGATATAAAAAATTTGCCACCGGATAACCGTATTCGTAATTAAGTCTGGATAAAAAACGCACCGGAAATTCTCCCGCTCTTAAAGTCTGGTGAAAGGCGGAAAAACGAATAATCATCCATTCCCCATCATCGCTTTGGAAAAATCCTTGATGAAAAAGTGCAGTTATGGATGGCAAAGCCAGAATAATAACAAGTAAAATTAGTAATAATTTCTTCATTATTGAGTTTCTATTACCGTAAACATCTGCTGACTGTTTGGCAAAGAGACTTCAAATTTTTGTTTATAACCCGAAGTCAAAGAGGAAGGAATATTCGTTGACCAATCGACCAAAAACGTATTTGGCAAACCCAGATCTTTTCCCCAATCAATTGGCCTAAATTCATATCTGCCAAAACTTTTTACATGCACAAATTTATCTTCTGTCGGCGGATACCTGACAGCTTGTTTTTGATATAGGGAAGGATTGTAAATGCTATAAAAAAGAAGATAGACATAAGGCTCGTATTGGGGTCTTGCCATAATTACTTTTTGGGAAGAAAACTCGGGTTTTGACAGCAAAAGATTTAATTCTTTATATCCCAAACCCCAATTCTGTGCTTCATCTCTTGGGAAATGAGCATAATAACGATCAATATAAATGGCGACATTCAAAAGAAAGAAAATGGCAATTATTACAACTGCTAATTTTCTCCAAGGTTTGTCTATTATTTCCGTTACCGCCCAAGACAAACCAAAAGCAACTACCAAAGGCAGGATTGGAAAAATCGCAAACATTCTATTCGTATGCGGCGCATCTTTGGTAATGCTGGCGGCAATTGGAGCAATAAAAAACCATAAAACCACCAAATACTTTTCTTTGCCTTTTTTAAGTACGATTAAATAAATCAAACCTAAGAAAAGAAACGGCGCTTCAACCAAATACATATTGCCAAAATTAGCAATATTATGCGCTTTATTGGTCCCTCCGCTGACGAATAGAAACTGGCCGGAAAAAGCATTCATGTAATTTTGTCCGAATCTTTCCAAACCGAAAACTACACGGTTATGCGTCAATCTGGCGAAAAAAGAATTAGGATTGTTATGTTCTAATCTTGGCAATTCTATTTGCGCATGCACTACCGAGGGATCGCCAAAAATACCAATTCCTGAAATCTTTGTTGCATCTGCACCAAAAAGTGTTTGAGAAAAAATAAAGCTAGACATTCCTAAAAAAATAACTGCAGCAATTATGCTTATCTTGGTTATTTTTATCTCTGAACGGTAAATAAAAAGTAAGCCTAAAACTAAAAGTGTGGTAAAAACGTGATTGCCTGCATAAGTAAAATAGGTTAAAGCGAAGAAAAAAGCGCTAGGAATTATCAACCAATGTTTGGCTTTCAAACTTTTGAGAAAACAAATCATTCCTAAAATGATAAAAAGGACTGCGGTATTGGACTCCGACTCAACTCTGGATAAATGCAGATGCCACGGTGCAATGGCAATCAAAAACATGGTTAAGAAAGCTAGTAAATTATTTTTGAAAAGCAGTCTTACCAAGAAGAATGTCAGACCAACCGAAATAATGCCAACCAAAGCCGAAGGCAGCCGGACAGCCAATTCCGAAAGTCCCAAAAGGCTCACAAACGGCACAACACTATAGATATATACCGGCAGTTTCCAATCGCCAAAGGACTGAAAAGAAAGCGGAAACAGCCTCCCATATTCATCACGCCCGGTATGTAAAATTGAATAAGCAGTGTATCCAATAGACGCCTCATCCTGATTTACTCCGGGGGGAATGGAATTTAATCTATAAAGCCTTAAAAAAGCAGCTAATACAAGAATGGCGACAAACAAAAAAATGAATTTTTTACTCATTCCTATATCTATTATATACCGTGGGGACGCCTTTTTACAAAGAGGGCCAGAAATACAATGAGGCAAAAAACGCTTAACAAGCTAATTATATAACCTAATTTAAAAGAATTAGGGATAAAAACAAATTTTATTTTATGATCCCCGTTTGGTACATATATACTTCTAAATGCATAGTCAGACCTATAAATCGCGGTTTCTTTTCCGTCTACATACGCTTTCCATCCGGGATAATATGTATCTGATAGAAAAAGGAGTCTATTTGCATCAGTCTCTATATTAATATTTATTTCATTTGGGGTATAGGAAACAATATTTAACACCTCTTGTTTATTTGGATAAGAAAGGGTTTTCTTCAAATTTTCTTCAAGAATAATCGTCTTTGACAAATCGAAACTCTTTGCGAAAAATAATTTTTCAAACTCTTCCTTATTATTAAAAGTCTTATAATCCGATACGAGAAAGACGCGGGGCAAAACCTTAATGTTTTCAAATATTTTCCAGCCGTTTTGCTCATAAGCTAAATTAAATCTATCGGCAGGAAAATCATTTTGCGTACTGGCATTTTCCATTCTATCCAAAACATATTTAACTCCGAGCAAATCCAGTATTTTCAGCCTGTAAGGACTAGTACCAAGATTTCCTGTTTGGGGAATATTCGCATCCGATCGGGTTTGGTTGGTAAAGTCGGTTACAATCCTGCCGTTGGCTGCTGCCTGAATAAATTCCCCGTATCTTTTCGGGTACAGGGGATCGTAACCCTGGGGAGAAAAAAGCCGGTATTCTGTGGCGAAATTGGCTTCAATATTGCCGGCTTGATATCCCCAAAATCTGTTAATTCCCGCTTTTTGCTGTAAGAAATTCAAAACTTGGGCATTGGGAAAAACCAATTCTTTGGGAGAAAACGGATTAAATTTCTCAAATGAGCGCCATAGATCAAAAACATTAATCAGTAATAAAATTATTAAAATAAGGTATCTGATTTTTTTGCTCAAAACCGCTATCAACAATAAAACAGCAGAAATAATTATAAGAGCCATGGAATAAGAGAGATTACGCAGAGAGATTTGCAGCTGACTTCCCAAACCGTAGGCATTAGTTCTTTGTAAAAATAAGGTAACAACGTATAGCAGCAAAAAGAATAAAATAACCGGCAGGACAAAATAAAAATATTTTTTAAGTCTGATATTTTCTTTCTCCAAAAAGTCAATTCCAAATCCTGCCAAAATACTGGCTGCGAAACAGAATAAAAATACTGCAAGTGTTGGCGCGCTTCCCGAAATAAGCGGTAAATTTACTTTATAAAGAAGGGCTGTTATTGGATTATTCGTTACTAAAATTAGAACTATTAAAGCGGTCCAAAGAAAAAACTTTTTGAAAGGATTTTTTTGGGAAAAAATGCCAAACAGAATAAAAATAATTGCCGTAATGCCAATGGATGTAACTTTACCGACATAAGTATCCAAAAGCCAGTAATTTCTGGTCGCCGGATTGCCGAAAAAATCAGGAACAAAAAACATTATCAATTGGTAAGGCTGAATAAGAATTTTATTGACTAAAAAATCATACTGATGAGGGCTTCTGGCTGCTTGCGTAATTAATTCTATTCCCGGAATAAGTTGTACTGCTCCCAAACCCAAAGACAAAATGCTCAAACAGCCAAACCACACAAGCTGCTGATTAAAATTTTCTTTAGCCAATATCCTGCTTCGGAAAATAAAATATATTATTGAAAAACCAAATAGATAAACAAAAATCTGAATATGGCCTGCTAAAAGCGAAGATGCAATTGAGAAAACGAAAATTACCATCCATTTTATTTGTCTTTTTTCCAAAAGCTTCTCTATTGCCAAAAGCGTTAATGGCAGCCATAAAATAACCTGACCGATGGTATTATATTCAAGCCAAACGCTCATAAATAAGGAGAAAGCAAAAGAACTGGCGGCAAAAATTGCCCCCAAGTTTTCCAGTTTAATTTTTCTAGCATACATATATGTAAAGAGTCCTGCCAAAAGCGGCTGAAACATAACCAATAGAGTCCAAGCGCTAAGTTTTCCCGTTAACAAATAAATGAAATTTAAAGGATAAAAAACAGCAGACTGAAAATTTGCGAGAAGAGGAGCGCCGGAAAAATTATAAGGATTCCACAATGGGATCTGTCCTATTTTAAGCTGATTGAGAGAAAATGTTTTCCACGGATATAATTGTCTAAGAGTATCAAAATATTGAGCCTTATTTGGAAATGACCCAGGATTGTATCCCAAATAAGAATAAGTTTTCCATGGACTATATTCTGCAATTAAAAGATCTCCTGGAAAAGGTACATAACCGTAAGCTATATTTTTATAAAAAAATATTCCTCCAATTAATAGAAACAGAACAAAAACGAATATTAACTCTTTCCATCTCATATAATCTTTGTTACTTTCCTAAGAAATCCAAAAAGCACCAAGGATGTTAGAGATAAAACAGATAAAATGTCCGCAATTAATCGCACCCTACTTTCCCCAAAGACTGCTTTTATCATATGCTGTCCTTTGGGAACCACAAATGTTATTTGTCCCCGCCAATTTTGATCTTGAAACTCAATAGACGCAGGGATTCCGTCCACATACACTCTCCATCCGGGAAAATATTGAGTATGATCAACTAATTGAATCTTTGTTTTTGCGTTTACGCTAAGCGTTTGAAGATTGGACTTTTTCTTGAAGTTAAAAATTTCCCCATCTCCTCCGATCAATTCCACTCTTTGCTTTGGATAATTTTCTGCAGGACCTTTGGACCAAATAACATCTGTTTCCCCAAAATATGTTGTATTTAATGGAAAATTCCAATAATAATTCTCATTAATTTTATCCAGACCAAGCTGGGGTTTCCAGTAATATATTGTTGAAAAAATAACTAAAGAAAGTAACGAAACATAAACCGAATTTTTTAAGAAAAATTTATAGCGGAATATAAAAACTGACAAAAGGGATAATGCAAATCCGCTAACTGATAAAAACCTCCATGGAAATTGGAATTGGCGAAGCAAAGCTACATTTGCCCAAATCGGACTAGAAATAGGCTGCATCATAAATAATGAAATTGCAAAAATTAAAAGTGAAAAAATAAGTAACTTTTTTAATTTTGGCTCTATTTTTTTAAAGCTAAATAGCGCAAAAAGTGAAACGACGAAGACTATTGTATGAAAAAGTCCGAATTGTACCGAAATTCCTCCGGTCTGAAATCCTATGTTATTAAAAAGATTGGGAATGAAAAAATTTTGAATTGGCGGGAAATGAGAGAGATAAACGTTCTTCATAAATAAATCTCCGTATGTATACTTTCTCTCAAGTAACGCGGGTACCCAATAAAAAGATGACAAAAGTAAGCCTAATGAAAGAGATGTTGTCCCTGCAGCATAATTTCTGATATTTTTACCAAAAAATATTATAAATGCTGTGCAAATCCCAAAAAAGACTAAGCTTATCGCATTGTGGGAAATTACAAGAAGTGCTGTCGCTAAAGATGTTACGACAATATATTTATAAGATATTTTTTTAAAAATAAGAGTAAGACCCCATAAAATCAAAGGTAAAAAAACGTAAGTATAAACCTCTCCGAAACTTCCCCTTATAAGAACTTCTATTAATCTAAAAGGCATATACTGATAAAAAATTGTAACCGCAAAAGCTCTTTTATAATCACCGAAAAACGCTTTGGAGAATCCCAACATAAAGATTCCAGCCAAAATAAAGCTAAGCGCCAGAGTAATTTTGAAAGAAACAGCTAAGCCAAATCCCAAAAATACAAAAAATGACGAAATAAGATACGGCAGTTGATACATAAAATTGAAAAGAGGCATTCCGTAACCGTAATTCAAATCTCCTGCCCACCTAACCGGAATTTGCCCATCCGACAGTGCTTTAAAATAGGCTGCTATTCTAGCTAAATGAACGAGTCCATCGTGGGTATGCGGTAACAAAGTAGTTAAGAATATTGGTACAATAGGAAAAATTGACAAAAAAATAATCAAAAAATAGGGCTTAAAAATTTTCATGGAGTTATTTTATATATCGAAAAAAAGCGCAATCCTTTAGCCTTTTCCTTCTGATATATAAGCCCTATGGATTTCCACGTTTCCGGAGCAAGCCCAATGCCCATACATTTCACGCAAGGTTGATAAAACACAAAGTAAGTAGGCATCTTTTTACTTGCTTTAATAACCTCATCTGGAACATTCTCTTCTATTGGCCAAAAACCTTGGATCGTAATATTTTTATTCTTATTGAGATAAATCTCCAACGAATAAGGGAGTAAGCCAAAAGTTCCTTGTGTTGCAATATAAATTTTACCCTTTCTTGCTTGTTCTTCAAAGAAGTTAATAGACTCCCTTATTCCATCTCCTGATGGCCAATCATTGCTATATTGATTCAAATCCGAATCAGGAATTGGTGCTTGTGAAAATTTTTGCAGAATAAAATAATCTACACGGATAGGGATAATTAATAGAAGCAAAAATAATAATGTCAGCAGCCATTTGTTTTTTACAATATCTATCAGTTGGTAAATTGAAAATCCGATAAGAGGCAATAACGATAAAGTCATAAACAAGATAAAGCGCGGATACAAAACTCTGCCAAAAAGAGCTAGGGCAATAAATGGAATCGCAAACCACAACACCAAAAATATTTTTTCTCTAAAGAATTTTAAGCTTATTAAAAATGACAAGACTATAAGCACAATCCCTGAAGGGGTTATGTATTTCGTAAACCAGTCCCATTGTCCCACCAAATTCCCATACAGAAATGTGAAAGGATGAATTAACCAATCTCTAAATGGATAAACGAAAATTGCGTTTTTTTCATCTATGATATTGGCAAATGGAGAAAGCTTTACTATGGAATAGTATCCGTAAGTTAGCACAACAGCTATCGATGATAATCCTACCCATCTTAAGAATCTTGTCATTTTTCTTTTTTCGTTCCATTTAAAAATGAAGAGAAAGAAAGGCAGAAGATATATATTAAAAAATCCCGAAGTCTTCGTAAGTACGCCTGCGCCAGTTACCATTCCCAGAATCAAAGCAGTGTCCAAACGTAATCTTCGAACTAAAACTATAGAAAAATAGAGCGCCCACACTGCGAATGTCCCAACTAACGTATCGTAAAGAGCCATGCGATCATAAACAAGCGCAAACGGATATATCAAATATGCTATTGCCGATGTAAATCCTGCTAATCGATTGTAAAATACTTCGCGTCCTAAGAAAAACAATCCTATCATTGTAAAAAATCCGCCGAAAACAGAGACTAATCTGCCTGCCAAAAGAGGTTCCTGAATTATGCGCATAGATACAATATCTAACCAAACAAACATTGGTTGTTTTCCATCTGTCAATGAGATAAATCTCCAATTGGCATCGTTTTTGGCAATCTGGGACCATCGCGTATAGATTGCCTCATCTGTAAAAATTGGCAAAGACAAAATATTATACAAACGTGATGCGAAGAATAAAGCTGTAAGAATAGTAAAAATAAGAATTGCAAGCCTATTTTTCTTTACAAAATCTACCATATATTTTATTCTACCATTTTTAAACTTTTCTGACTAAAAGACGCTTAGAGAACCAAACTATTACAATAAGCAAAGACAAAAGTATTGAACTGTTAGTAAGGTATGAAAGTATCATGGGGACAGGCGGATTCCAGTTCCCAAGATAAATAAAAGGAGCGTACTGCAATAACGAAAAAAAAGTAATAACCAAAGATGGGATCAGAATAAAATATTTTCTTGCCAAAAGTGCGGCGAATGGTAACGCGTATAAAAGATACCATGGCTGAAAGTTTGTCCTTATCGAGGCTACAACTATAGTAGTTATCATGCCAATGGTTATTAAAAGTGTGATTTTTTCCCAGCTGTATTTACGAAAAAAATACGAAGCTATGAAAATTGGAATAAGAATTGCGCTTGCGAATTTAACTCCGATAGATAATATGAGTAACAAAAGTGAACGAGCATATTTATTGTTCATAAATAGATATATCGATAGAATTGCAAAGAACATCATTACGATATCGTTATGAGCAGATACCAGGCTTTCTATGATAACCAAAGGGTTAAGCGCAAAGAATACAATCCCAAAGAGTTCATATTGCGGAGATATTTTTTTTAAAATTTTACCTATAAAAAATACTGTCCCGATAAAGCTTATCGCCATAAGGAATTTAAATAGGAAAAAAGTTAACAGGAAAATTTTAAAGCCCAAAAAAGACAAGGGAACCGTAAGCAACAACCATATTGGCCCATATGGATAAGCTCTGTGTGTCCAGTGCATAAAAGAAAGCATCGGATCACCAGGATAGTCGAGCGCTTTATGTATGTATGGATTTTGCTGGTAATAAGTAATAATCTTGGCATCAAAAATATAGTTAAATAAATCATAGGAAAATGCATTGTAGGAAAAAGCCAAAATAATACTTACCGAAATAATCAGAAACCATACTTGTCTTTTGCTAATTTTGTTTGAGTAGGCCTTTGACAAAAATAAAAAATAGAAAATATAAAGCAGTAAAATTACAGCAACATAAAGAAAGGCTGAAAGCGGCCGCTGAAAATATCCTATATGCTGAAAATATTTTTGGATAATCTGCCAAACCGACCAACGCGATAATGTGAGGCTAAGATCTACTTGGGTAAAAGAATAAAGAAATAATCCTATAATTACAATCAAATATCCAATACTGGATAGCTTGATATTCGACACTATGAATAAGCTCCTTTGATGTCGTTTATTTTTATTTTTATTAAATCTATAAATCCCTCTATTGAATCTTTGATTGGACTTACTCTGCGTGTTTCTACATATAACCAATTAACCGGAACTTCTTTAATGTCATATCCCATTTTTTCCGCCAAGTATAGAAGCTCTACATCAAATCCTGCGGAAACGTTTGATCCTGAAACCTGTTTAAAGTTATGATGAAGTGATTGAATTTTTGTAAATATTTTTCTGGCGATCTCATGCTGGAATATTTTGAATCCGCATTGGGTATCCGAAATATTCGAAATTCCAACGAGTAATGTTCTAAGAAACATCATTGCTCTTGCCATTAATAGTCTTGTCCATGGAGATCCCTTCCTTCTTGAGTTTCGCGAACCTATCACAATATCGTAGCCTTCATCGAAATAAGGAAGAAGTCTGTCAATCTCCTCTATGGGAGTTGCTTGATCCATATCTGTAAAAAGGATGTATTCGCCGCAAGCCGCAAGCACTCCTGTTGTAACTGCTCCGCCTTTACCCAAATGAAGATTTTTTATGAGTTTAAAGTTAGAATTATTCTTCAGAAATTTTTCTACAAATTCTATGCTTCCGTCCTTGGATCCGTCATCAACTATGATTATTTCGTAAGAATATTTTTTCTTACTCAAGAAAGAGCTGATTTTATCAAGAACTCCCTTCTGGAGATTCGTCATTTCATCATAGGAAGGAATTACTACGGAGAGAAAAATCTTATCCATAAAAAGATTATACTAGAAAAATATTGGCCGCACAATGTTGTGATGCATTTACAATTAAGGTAAAATACAAGGGATCGGCGCCTTCGTCTAGTTGGTCTAGGACGTTACCTTCTCAAGGTAAAGATCACGGGTTCGAATCCCGTAGGCGCTAC